>PLSK01000104.1 GCA_003165155.1 Mycobacterium sp.
ACGTAGGAGCGCATCTGGTTGCCCCAGGAGCTGCCGCCCTCCCCCTTTAACGCGTCCAGCTCAGCGCGTTCTTCCAGACGCTTGCGGTCCATTAGCTTTGCTTGGAGCACTCGCATTGCCGAAACTTTGTTCTGCAGTTGCGATTTCTCGTTCTGGCAAGTCACGACGATACCCGTTGGGATGTGGGTAAGCCGAACCGCCGAGTCGGTGGTGTTCACCGATTGGCCACCGGGCCCGCTGGATCGGTAGACGTCGACGCGCACATCGCCTTCGGGAATGTCGATGTGATCGGTGGTCTCCACCACCGGCAACACCTCGACCTCGGCGAACGACGTCTGACGCCGGCTCTGGTTGTCGAACGGGCTGATCCGGACGAGCCGGTGGGTGCCCTGTTCGACGGACAATGTGCCGTAGGCGAACGGCGCGTGCACGGCGAAGGTGGCGCTTTTGATGCCGGCCTCTTCCGCGTAGGAGGTGTCGAACACCTCGACGCTGTATTTGTGTTGTTCGGCCCACCGGACGTACATCCGCATCAGCATCTCGGCCCAGTCGGCGGCATCCACCCCGCCGGCACCGGAACGGATGGTGAGCAGCGCCTCACGCTCGTCGTACTCACCCGAGAGCAGCGTGCGCACCTCGGCGGCTTCGATGTCGGTGCGCAGCGACTTGAGTTCGGCGTCGGCCTCGGCGAGCGCGTCGGCGGCAGCCGCACCCTCCTCTTCGGCTGCCATCTCGTAGAGCACCGGTAGGTCGTCGACGCGCTGGCGTAACTCCTCGATGCGGCGCAGCTCGCCCTGGGTGTGGGAGAGCTGGCTGGTCACCCGCTGCGCATTGGCCTGGTCGTCCCACAGTTTGGGATCGGACGCCTCATGTTCGAGCTTCTCGATGCGGCTGCGCAGACCGTCGACATCGAGCACCCGCTCCACCGTGGTCAGGCTGGAGTCGAGTGCGGCAATGTCTGCTAGACGGTCAGGTTCCACAGGCGCCCACGTTACCGGCGCCCAGACTCGCCCCGAATGTCCAGGTCTTGCCCAGGGTCACGGTCCGGGAGCGTTTAGCATCAAGTGCGTACCTAATACTCTCCATGCACTCCGAATTATCTGCGCACTGGCACCGTTTGGAGCCTCTTGCGCGCAGCTGGAAGGAACAGACGGCTTCTATGCGCCCTTACCATGTGGCCATCGTCGGCTCCGGACCGTCAGGCTTTTTCGCCGCGGCGTCGTTGCTGAAGGCGGCTGATAGCTCCACCACGTCCGACGGGTTCGACGTCGTCGTCGACATGCTGGAGATGCTGCCGACACCCTGGGGGTTGGTGCGCTCCGGTGTCGCGCCGGACCACCCCAAGATCAAGTCGATCAGCAAGCAATTCGAGAAGACCGCCACGGACCCGCGCTTTCGTTTCTTCGGCAATATCTTCGTTGGCGAACACGTGGAGGCGGCGGACCTCGCCGAGCGCTACGACGCCGTGATTTACGCCGTCGGCGCACAATCCGACCGTGCCCTGAACATTCCCGGTGAGGACCTGCCGGGCAGCGTCGCCGCAGTCGACTTCGTGGGCTGGTACAACGCGCATCCGAACTTCCACGAGATGGCGCCCGACCTTTCGGGCGCGCGGGCCGTTGTTATCGGCAACGGCAATGTCGCACTGGACGTCGCGCGCATTCTGATCACCGACCCCGAAGCGCTGGCCGTCACCGATATCGCCAATCACGCGTTGGATTCGCTGCGGCCGCGCGGCGTGGAGGAGGTCGTGGTCGTCGGCCGGCGCGGACCGCTGGAGGCCGCCTTCACCACACTCGAGCTGCGCGAGCTGGCCGACCTCGAGAGCGTCGACGTGATCGTCGATCCCGACCAGCTGGAGGGCATCAACGAGGAGGATGCGGCCGCCGCGGGCAAGACGATCAAGCAGAACATCAAGGCGTTGCGCGACTACGCGGGCCGCGAGCCCCGTCCTGGTCACCGTCGCATGGTGTTCCGGTTCCTGACGTCGCCGATCGAGATCAAAGGCGACGGCAAGGTGGAGAGCATCGTGTTGGGCGCCAACAAACTGGTCGCCGACGACAGCGGCCGGGTCGCTGCCGAGGACACCGGAGAGCGCGAGGAGTTGCCGGTGCAGCTGATCGTGCGGTCGGTGGGCTACCGAGGCGTCCCCATCCCGGGGCTGCCGTTCGACGACAAGAGCGCGACCATCCCCAACGCAGCCGGCCGGGTGGAGGGCAGCCGCAACGATTACGTCGTCGGGTGGATCAAGCGTGGTCCGACCGGAGTGATCGGCACCAATAAGAAGGACTCCCAGGACACGGTCGACACCCTGCTGAGCGACCTGGCCGGTGCGCAGGACGTCAAGGACTTCCCCGGAGACCATGCGGACCGGCTGGCCGACTGGCTGGCCTCGTGCCAACCGAGACTGGTCACTTCCGACCACTGGGACGTCATCGACCGCCACGAGCGGGCGGCCGGCGAGCCGCACGGGCGCCCGCGCGTAAAACTGCCGAACCTGGCCGAGCTACTGCGCATCGGCCACCGCTGAGCGGGCCCTAGCGCCGGAAGACGATAAGGGCCCCGGCCGCCAACGTCAGCGCCACGGCCGCGGCGATGGCCCAGCCCGCTCCGGCGAGCCACCAGACGACACCCACCAGCGCAAATGCCGGCGACGCCGCGAACAGGGCCAGCACCGGGTGCTGCCTGACCACCTCGAGGGCGCTCTGCGCCCGGATCCGCTGGATGTCCTTGCCCGCCATGTCTACAGGATGCCAGCTAACATTCCCGACGCAAGGCATTTCTGCCGATACCTACTTATATTTTTCAAAAGTCATTCGTAGAAATTGCATCGGCGCAATTTACCTGGCGAATATTGGGATGCTCCACATGAACCGGATATTTCCGTGGTATCGCCGAGCGATTAACAGCAGGCAAGATTTCACTCAGTAACTCCCGGAAATTCACGCAAAACCCACGCGCTGTGGATCGCGCCTTGCGAACTTTATGGCACGCCGTCACCGAAAGTCACCGCAGATGCCCATCGCCAATGCCCCACCCGTCGCCTAGCTAGCGCCGCCTCGGCGGGCTACCAAACAGACTTGGCCTACTTCGGTTTTGAATCTCCAATCCGCAATTCTCAACGGGACTTCCCTCTTTATGCACGCCGCGCAGTGGCGGCGCCGACGAAGATGTCGATCCGTTCACTGCGCGGCCCATTCATAAACCCAACCAAGGAGATGCTGCACAATGGATTTCGCATTCTTGCCGCCCGAAGTCAACTCCGCTCGCATGTATAGCGGCCCGGGGTCAAGCTCGCTTCGCACGGCCGCGGGAAGCTGGGATTCGCTCGCCGCCGAGTTGAGTACCACCGCGGAGACCTACGATTCGGTCCTGTCGAGCCTGACCAGCTTGCACTGGCGCGGCCCCGCGGCCACGGCGATGAATGCCGCGGCCACCCCATACATCGATTGGCTGACAACCACCGCCCAGCAGACAAAGGAGACGGCCATGCAGGCCAGGGCGGCGGCGGCCGCCTATGAACATGCGTTTGCGATGACCGTGGCCCCAGCGCTGATCGCCGCCAACCGCTCCCAGCTGACGGTGTTGATCGCGACGAACTTCTTTGGCCAGAACACCTCTGCGATCGCGGCTGTCGAGGCCCAATACGCGGAGATGTGGGCTCAGGACGCATCCGCGATGTCCGGCTACACCGCCAACTCGGCGGCTGCGGCGACGTTGACGACATTCACCCAGCCGCAGCAGACCACCAATCCGGCCGCCCAAGCCGCCGGCACGGTGCAGAACACACTGCAGGGATTCACAACCGGGTCTATCCCTCAATGGCTCCAAAACTTATGGGAGGACATTCAAGCCTTATGGGGGGCGTTCGGGACCCAGAACACTTTGTACGACGAGTGGGGGCCCAACGCCAATATCTGGAACACCCTAGCTGGGACTGGGCTCTTCCTGTTGCCGACCAGCATTGACGCTTCCGCTTTTCTGGGCGCCGGCGTTGCGGAAGCGGGGCAGGCGGAGACGGGTGCTGCGGGCGCAGCTGGAGCTGCGGCGGCAGCAGGAGAGGCTGGGGCCGCAACAAGCGTGATTGGTGGCGCGTTGGCGGCCCCGTTCAATGCCTCTGCGGTGTTTACCGGGGCCGGTTCGATCGGGCCGATGTCGGTGCCGGCGAGCTGGTCCGCTCCGTCGACCAGCCTGGTCTCGGCGCTGGAGCCCGCGGGCCTGACCACGCTTCCCGGGACGGACGTGCTCGAGCCGAATGCCGGGGCGCCGGGAGTGCCCGGGATGCCGATGGGAGCGATGCAGCGGGCGTCGGGCGTCCTGCCCCGGTACGGGACCCGGCTCACCGTGATGACGCGCCCGCTGGCCGGAGGGTGATTCGCTTAGCCGGCGGGCGGCTCGGGCGGTGCGAACCTCCAGTTGTCCGGATTCTTCGGGGAATACACCACCGGAAACAGCTGGCCCAGCACGGGCCATGCGTCGACGTTGACTGCCATGCGCTGATAGACGGCGTGCTCGTTGACGGTGGGTCCGTTGATGACGCCCGCGATCGTGACGTACTGCTCACCGGCAGCGTCCGGTCGCGGGCTCACGCCGGTGACCAGCAGCGTGCCGCTCAGCAAGCCGCCGCCGCGCGGGCCACGAGGAAGGAACCGCTGGGCAACGAACCCGGCCACGACGGCCACCAGCAGCAGCAACATGCCGAATTCCCACACTCGGCCATGGTAGGACTGCTGGCATGAGTCAGGACGATCTGGGACTGGCCCTTACGCTGGCCGACCGCGCGGACGCGCTGACTCGCGCCCGGTTCGGCGCGCTCGACCTGCGCGTCGACACCAAACCGGACCTGACCCCGGTGACCGATGCCGACCGGGCGGTCGAGACCGATGCCCGCGAGGTGCTCGGGCGCGACCGGCCGGGCGACAGCGTGGTCGGCGAGGAATTCGGCGGCACGACCACATTCACCGGGCGGCAGTGGATCATCGACCCGATCGACGGGACCAAGAACTTCGTGCGGGGGGTGCCGGTATGGGCGAGTCTGATCGCGTTGCTGGAAGACGGCGTGCCATCGGTCGGGGTGGTGAGCGCGCCGGCTCTGCAGCGTCGGTGGTGGGCGGCGCGCGGCCAGGGAGCGTTCGCAACGGTCGACGGCACCCGGACCCGCCGACTGTCGGTTTCCTCGGTGGCTGAGCTGGGTTCGGCGAGCCTGTCGTTTTCCAGCTTGTCGGGGTGGGCGCAGCGCGGTTTACGCGAGCGCTTCATCGAGCTGACCGACGGGGTGTGGCGGGTGCGCGCCTATGGAGATTTTCTGTCCTATTGCCTTGTTGCCGAGGGCGCCGTCGACATTGCCGCCGAACCGGAGGTGTCAGTGTGGGACCTCGCGGCGCTGGACGTTCTGGTCCGCGAGGCGGGCGGAAAATTCAGCGGCCTCAACGGCGCCGCCGGCCCGCACCAGGGCAATGCCGTGGCGACCAATGGCCTGCTGCATGACCAGGTGCTACAGCGAATCGGCACCTGATTCGTTGTGAATTAGTTAACAAGCCACTTTCTATCTTACTCCGGAGTAAGATAGATTAATCGGCACCGCCCCAACAACAGAGGCTGCAGACATGAGCGACGCTCCTTCCAACACCAAGACGTCCCGGACCTCGCGCACCAAACGGCGTGGCCGCAACACCGGTGTCGGGATGCAACCACACAAGCGGACCGGGATCGACGTCGCCCTGGCACTGCTGACTCCGGTCGTCGGCCAGGAGTTCCTGGACAAATACAACTTGCGCGACCCGATCAACCGGGGCCTGCGGTACGGCGTGAAGACGATGTTCTCCACCGCGGGTGCGACCAGCCGTCAGTTCAAACGCGTCCAGAATCTGCGCAGCGGACCGACCCGGCTCAAGTCCAGCGGCAAGGACTTCTACGACCTCACACCAGACGACGAGCAGAAGATGATCGTCGAAACCCTCGATGAATTCGCCGAGAAGATACTGAGGCCCGCCGCGCACGACGCCGACGCAGCGGCGACCTATCCGCCCGATCTGATCGCCAAGGCCGCCGAATTGGGCATCACCGCGATCAACATTCCCGAGGATTTCGACGGCATCGCCGCGCAGCGCTCCAGCGTGACCAACGTGCTGGTGGCCGAGGCGCTGGCTTATGGCGACATGGGGCTGGCGCTGCCGATTCTGGCGCCGGGGGGCGTGGCCTCCGCGCTGACCCACTGGGGCAGCGCCGATCAGCAAGCCACCTACCTTGGCGAGTTCGCCGGCGAAAACGCCCCACAGGCCTGCGTGGCCATCGCCGAGCCGCAGCCGCTCTTTGACCCCACCCGACTCAAGACCACCGCGGTTCGCACACCGAGTGGCTACCGGCTCGACGGCGTCAAGTCGTTGGTGCCGGCCGCCGCCGACGCCGAACTGTTCATCCTCGGCGCGCAGCTGAACGGCAAACCGGCCCTGTTTATCGTCGAGTCGTCCGCCAAAGGCCTGACCGTCAAGGCAGATCCGAGCATGGGGATTCGCGCGGCGGCCCTGGGTCAGGTCGAGCTCTCCGGGGTGTCGGTTCCGCTGAACGCGCGGCTGGGCGAGGGTGAAGCCACCGACGACGATTACTCGGAGGCGATCGCGCTCTCCCGGCTGGGCTGGGCGGCACTGGCGGTCGGCACCTCGCACGCGGTGCTCGACTACGTCATCCCCTACGTCAAAGAACGCCAGGCTTTCGGCGAGCCGATCGCCCACCGTCAAGCCGTCGCGTTCATGTGCGCCAATATCGCCATCGAGTTGGACGGGCTGCGGCTGATCACCTGGCGCGGTGCGGCACGCGCCGAGCAGGGCCTCCCCTTCATCCGAGAGGCGGCACTAGCCAAGCGGCTCGGCACCGACAAAGGCATGCAGATCGGCCTGGACGGCGTGCAACTGCTCGGCGGCCACGGCTACACGAAGGAACACCCCGTCGAACGCTGGTACCGCGACCTGCGGGCCATCGGCGTCGCCGAGGGCGTCGTAGTCATCTAAGTCGTTATCTAGCGAAAGACCAATCATGGCAATCAATCTGGAACTGCCCCGCAAGATGCAAGCGGTAATAGATAAGACACACCAGGGCGCCGCGGCGATGATACGGCCGATCGCCCGCAAGTACGACCTCAAGGAGCACGCCTACCCGGTGGAGCTGGACACGTTGTCTAACCTGTTCTCCGGGGCCGCCGAGTCCAATGCGTTGGGGCTCACCGGAACCGAGGCGTTCCGTGCCGGCGAAGGCGACGACGAAAATCGCAACGGCGCCAACATGGCTGCGGTGCTGCAGGCTTTGGAGGCCAGTTGGGGTGACGCGGCCCTGCTGCTGTCGATGCCCTATCAAGGACTGGGCAACGCGGCGATCTCCGGGGTGGCCACCGACGAGCAGTTGAACCGTTTGGGCAGGGTCTGGGCGGCGATGGCCATCACGGAACCGTCGTTCGGGTCCGACTCGGCAGCGGTAACCACCACCGCCAAACTGGATGGCGATGAATACGTCATCAACGGCGAAAAGATCTTCGTCACAGCGGGTTCGCGGGCCACCCACATCGTCGTGTGGGCCACGCTGGACAAGTCGCAGGGCCGCCCGGCGATCAAGTCGTTCATCGTGCCGCGCGAACATCCCGGTGTCACCGTGGAGCGGCTGGAGAACAAGCTCGGCATCAAGGGCTCCGACACGGCGGTGATCCGGTTCGACAACGCGCGCATTCCCAAGGACAACCTGCTGGGTAACCCCGAAATCGAGTCAGGCAAAGGCTTCTCCGGGGTGATGGAGACCTTTGACAACACCCGGCCTGTCGTTGCCGCGATGGCCGTCGGGATTGCCCGCGCCACGCTGGAGGAACTGCGCAAGATCCTGACCGACGCCGGTGTGGATATTTCCTATGACAGACCGTCACACGCACAAAGCGCCGCCGCGGCCGAATTCCTGCGCATGGAGGCCGACTGGGAGGCCAGCTACCAGCTGACCCTGCGCGCGGCGTGGCAGGCCGACAACAAGATCCCCAACTCCAAGGAAGCGTCCATGGCAAAGGCCAAGGCTGGGCGGGTCGGTAGCGACATCACCTTGAAGGCCGTCGAAATGGTCGGAACCTCAGGGTATTCCGAGCAGAGCCTGCTGGAGAAGTGGGCGCGCGACTCGAAAATCATGGACATCTTCGAGGGCACTCAGCAGATCCAGCAATTGGTGGTCGCCCGCCGATTGCTCGGCCTGTCGTCCGCCGAGCTTAAGTAGCTCGCCCACTTTGGGCCGCGAGACTGCAACTGACGACGTATTCCCGAGAAGCACCGTCGGTAGTCGCAGTTTCGCGGCGAGAAGTTAGGCGGTAACTGCGTTCAGCTGCTCGCGGGCGTCGTCGTCGAGCTCGATATCGGCGACGGCCAGGTTCTCCTCCAGGTGCTGCACGGAGGAGGTGCCGGGGATCATCAGCACGTTGGGTGCCACGCTGAGCGTCCACGCCGACGCGATCTGCGCCGGGGTGTGGCCCAGCCGCGCGGCGGCCCGCACGACTGCGTCCTGTCCCAGCACCTGGTCCGCTGGCGCAAACGGCGATCTCAGAGCAAAGAACGGGACGAACGCCCCGGGGCCGGGGAGTTGGATGGCTCCAAAGCCTATGCGGCCAACTGAAAAGCGACCGAGCGGAAAGGTCTGCATTGGTCAAGGCTAGCGTTGACTAATGGACGCTTTTCATGCGCTGGTAGCCCGCCAGGATGGTGACCGGATAACCGCGTCGGTCGAGACACTGAGCCTGTCCGACCTGCCGCCCGGCGAGGTGACGATCCGGGTGCTCTATTCGAGCGTCAACTACAAGGACGCGCTGGCGCTGACCCCGAACGGCGGCGTGGTGCGCAACTATCCCGTCGTGCCCGGCATCGACCTGACCGGCGAAGTCGTCGAGTCGAAGGCACCCGACTTCAGCGTCGGCGACCAGGTGCTGGCGCACGGGTATCTGATCGGCACCGGCCACCACGGGGGCTACGCCGAGTACGCGCGGCTGCCCGCCGATCAGGTGGTGCACCTCGGCTCGTTGAGTCCCCACGATGGCGCCGCGATCGGAACCGCCGGCTTCACCGCCGCCATGAGCGTGCAAGCGTTGATTGACTGGGGCATCGCGCCGGATGCCGGAGCCGTCGTCGTCACGGGCGCCTCCGGTGGTGTGGGCTCGGTCAGCGTGGATCTGCTGGCGGCCGCCGGCTACCGGGTGGTGGCATCCACCGGCAAGGACAAGGCCACGAAACTGCTGAAAGGGCTTGGTGCCGCTGAGGTTATCGGGCGGCTGCCCGCCGACCCCGAGGCGAAGCCGCGGCCACTGAACAAGGCGCGCTGGGCCGGGGCGGTGGACTGTGTGGGCGGCGCGACGCTGGCCGATGTGCTCAGCGCNNGTCGACTACGGCGGGGCAGTCGCCGCCAGCGGCCTGACCGGGGGTGCCGGCCTCAAGACCACGGTGATGCCGTTCATCCTGCGCGGCGTCGCCCTGCTTGGGATGGACTCGGTGTTGTTGCCGATCGAGCCGCGCCGGAAGCTGTGGGCATTGCTGGGTGAATCGTTGCGGCCGCGTCATCTGGCCGCGGTCACCAGCGATGTCGATGTCAAAGACGTCATCAGTGTGATTGACCAGGTGCGCGACGGGAAGTTCTCCGGGCGCGCGGTGGTGCGCGTCGCCGGCGGATTCTGAGCTGGCAGTAGGCTGTTCGACTATGCGCGCGATACAGGTCACTCGGCTAGATGGTCCAGACGCGGTCGAGTTGGCCGAGGTCGACGAACCCACCGGCGACGGCGTGCTGGTCGACGTGTACGCCGCCGGCGCGGCATTCCCGGACGCGCTGCTTACCCGGGGCCTTTACCAATACCGGCCGGATCCGCCGTTTGTGCTGGGCGCCGAGATCGCCGGGGTGGTTCGATCGGCGCCCGACGACTCGCATGTGCGACCCGGCGACCGGGTTGTCGGGCTGACGATGCTCACAGGCGGCATGGCCGAGGTTGCGGTGTTNNATGTACTTCGCGCTGAACGTCCGTGGGCGCCTGCAGAAGGGCGAGACGATGCTGGTGCACGGGGCGGCCGGCGGCATCGGGACGTCAACACTGCGGCTGGCGTCGGTGCTCGGCGCATCCCGCATCATCGCGGTGGTCAGCACCAAAGAGAAAGGTGAGATCGCCAAGGCGGCCGGGGCCACCGACGTGGTGCTGTCCGAGGGATTCAAGGATGCGGTCAAGGAATTGACCGGCGGGCGGGGCGTCGACATTGTCGTCGACCCGGTCGGCGGCGACCGATTCACCGACTCGCTGCGCTCGCTTGCCCCGGGGGGACGCCTACTGGTCATCGGATTCACCGGTGGCGAGATCCCCACCGTGAAGGTAAACAGGCTGCTGCTCAACAACATTGATGTAGTCGGTGTCGGCTGGGGCGCCTGGACGCTATCGCACTCCGGCGCGCTGGCCGAGCAGTGGGCCGCGATCGAGCGACTGCTCACCTCAGGCCAGCTCGCTCCCCCCGAGCCCGACGTCTACCCGCTTGAGGCGGCCGCCGCCGCCGTCGGTTCCCTAGAGAATCGCAGCGCCAAAGGAAAAGTCGTACTACGCGTCCGCGATTGACGGAAACGCGCAAGCGCCCACAGCCCGCGCTTTCCCGAGGAGACGCCGGCGGCGCGGCGCTCTTGTGCACGCCTAAAAGAAAAAGTAATGTCACTTTCAGTTTTGTGAACCTCGGAGCCCCGGAGCCGCACCATGGAATCCTTCGTCCACCTGCGAAAAGGGAAGACGCCACGCCGGCTCCACGCCGATCTTGACGGGCTCAAGGACGACGAGCTGGGCCGCGGCGGATTCACCGGCCGGACCTCCAACATCTACCGCCGTCATGACCCCACCGCCTACCGCTCGGTCGGCCCGCTCCGCCCGGTCGACGTGCTGTCCAGCGAGCTCAAACCCAGCGACGCCACCGACGTCGACGGCGGACCACTGCTGATGTTCAGCAACGAGGACTGCCGCATTCTGCTGAGCAATCGCCACGAGCCGATGCCGTTCTACACCCGGCACGTGGACGGGGATTTGCTGTGCTTCGTGCACCGGGGCGCGGGACTGCTGGAGACGGAGTTCGGGCCGCTGCGCTATCGCGAGGGTGACTGGGTGTACATCCCGAAGGCGTGCACCTGGCGCCAAGTACCCGACCCCTCAACAGAAGGGGCGACCACGCTGCTGATGATCGAGGCCAGTGACGAATTCCGGGTGCCGCCGCCCGGCCCGCTGGGCCGGCACTTCCCGTTCGACCCGTCGCAGGTCACCATCCCCGAGCCGGCGCCCGAGGAGGACGCTCCCGGTTTGGGGGTCCGCGACGAGTACGAGGTCCGGTTGATCCACGAGGGCGGCCCGACGACGCTGTATTACCAACACAATCCGATGGACGTCGAAGGCTGGCGCGGCGACAACTTCGCCTTCAGCTTCAACATCGCCGACTACAATGTGATCACCTCCGACAGTGTCCACCTGCCGCCGACCGTGCATCTGTTCATGCAAGCCACCGGTGTCTACGTGATGAATTTCCTGCCCAAACCGGCCGAGGGCGTGCCCGGCACCGAGCGCACCCCCTGGTATCACCGCAATGTCGACTACGACGAGATCGCGTTCTTCCACGGTGGCTCGCTCTACGGCATCCCGATGCCGCCCGGTCTGATCTCCCATGCGCCACAAGGGGTTCACCACGGCGCGCCGGAGAAAGCGCGGGAACGAGCCCGCCGCAAGTTCGACGAGCACTCACGTGTCGACTGGCAGGTCATCGCCGTCGACACCCGCCGCCGATTGACACCGTCAGCCGAAGTTCTCGCCCACGACCTGGGACAGCACTGACGTGGGGAAACACGAATACGACCGAATCCCGTATCTCGTTGCCTTCCAGAACGTATCCACCGTCCGGGACGTCTACGGCGGGCTGGCCGAGATCACCGTGCTGGAAAGCTATCTGCTCAAGCCGAAAGCCAAGCCGTCGGACACGGTGCTGGTCTTCATGCACCCGATCGGGGGCGGCGCCTATCTGCCGATGATCAACGCGCTGGCCCGGGCCGGCCACCACGTCATCTACTGCAACAGCCGGTTCCGCGGCACGGATTCGGCGCTGCTGATGGAGAAGGTGGTCGAGGACCTCGGCGAGTGCATCAAGGATGCGAAGAACCGGCTGGGTTATCAGCGGGTGGTGTTGGCCGGCTGGAGCGGCGGCGGCTCACTGTCGGTGTTGTACCAGCAACAGGCCCAGCACGCGACCATCACGTCCAGCCCGTCCGGCGACGGGCCCGACCTGACCGCGCTGGACCTACCTGCGGCTGACGGCATCATGCTGCTGGCGGCGCACATCAGCCGGCACGGCACGCTGACCGAATGGCTGGACGCGTCCATCCTCGACGAATCCGATCCCACCAAGCGCGATCCGGAACTGGATCTGTACAACCCCGACAACCCCAACCAGCCGCCCTACAGCCAGGAATTCCTGGCCCGGTATCGCCAGGCACAGATAGACCGCAACCGCCGCATCACCGCCTGGGTTCGGGAGAAGCTCGCCGAATTGAAAGCGCGCGGCCGCCCTGATGACGAGTTCGGATTCGTGGTGCACGGCACCATGGCCGATCCGCGCTGGCTGGATCCGGCCGTCGATCCCAACGAACGCACCCCGGGAACCTGCTACCTGGGCGATCCTGAGCTGGTGAACATGAGCCCGGTCGGGCTGGCCCGCTTCTCGACGCTGCGCGGCTGGCTGTCGCAGTGGAGCTACGACGACGCCCGCGGTGACGGGGTGGACTGCGGGCCCGATATCGCCGTCCCGGCGCTGGTGATCGGGAACCTGGCGGACGACGCCTGCACGCCGAGCCACACCCGCCGGCTGTTCGAGGCGATCGGGCACTCCGACAAGGAAATGCACGAAATTCCCGGCGCCACACATTATTACGCTGGACCCGACCAACGCGACAAGCTGCGCCACGCCGTCGAAATCATCACCGACTGGCTGGCCCGGCATGACTTCGCAGGCGCCGAATGACCCCAGAGTCACACCCCACCGGCCCGCTCGACGGCATCCGGGTGCTCGAGCTGGGCACGCTGATCTCGGGCCCGTTCGCCGGCCGGCTGCTCGGCGACATGGGCGCCGACGTCATCAAGGTGGAACCGCCCGGCGCTCCTGACCCGCTGCGGACCTGGGGCCAGGCAGAAATCGATGGGCAGCATGTGTTCTGGACCGTGCATGCGCGCAACAAGAGGGCCATCACACTCGACCTGCGCCAGCCATCCGGGCAGGAGCTGTTCCTCGATCTCGTCGAGAAATCCGACATCGTGGTGGAGAACTTCCGTCCAGGCACGCTGGAAAAATGGAACCTGGGCTACGACGTGCTCAGCGAACGCAACGCGGGGATCATCCTGGTTCGGGTCTCCGGCTACGGGCAGACTGGACCCGACGCACACAAGGCCGGTTACGCCTCGGTGGCCGAAGCGGCCAGCGGGCTGCGGCATCTCAACGGCTTCCCGGGCGGCCCGCCGCCCCGGCTGGCGCTGTCGCTGGGCGACAGCCTGGCCGGCATGTTCGGCGCCCAGGGCGCGTTGGCCGCCCTGTACCGCCGCAGTGTGACCGGGCGGGGTCAGGTGGTCGATGTCGCCTTGACCGAAGCATGTCTGGCCGTGCAGGAATCCACCATTCCCGATTACGACCTGACCGGTGTGGTGCGTGGACCCTCGGGCACCCGGCTAGAGGGCATCGCGCCGTCCAACATCTACCCAAGCGCGGACGGCTCCTGGGTGGTGATCGCCGCCAACCAGAACACGGTGTTCGGTCGGCTGTGCGAGGCGATGGGCCGCCCGGAGCTGGCCACCGACGACAGGTTCGCCACACACGTCGCGCGCGGCCGCAACCAAGACGAACTCGACAAGATCATCGCCGCCTGGGCGGTGGAGCGCCAACCCGGCGACATCATCGAATCGCTGAGCGCCGCGGGCGTGATCGCGGGACCGATCAACACGGTCGCCGAGGTGGTCAACGACCCACAGCTGCGGGCTCGCGGCATGCTGGTCGAGCATTATGAAGAAAGAGTCGGGCGCAACGTCCTGGGGCCGGGCGTCGTGCCGGTGCTCTCGGAATCCCCGGGCGGCGTCCGCAACGCCGGCCCGGCACTTCCGGGACAGCACAACGACGACGTGTATATCGGGCTGCTTGGCAAGACCGCAGAGCAGCTCGCCGAATGGCGCGCCGCGGAGGTGTTATGAAGCAGCACGTTGATATTCGCGAAGTGTCACTTCGCGACGGACTGCAGATCGAAAAGCCAATCCCGTTGTCGGCCAAGCTGGAACTGCTGGCCGCCGTGGCCGCCACAGGAGTGCGCGAGGTGGAGGTCACGGCGTTCGTATCGCCGTCGAAAGTGCCGTCGATGGCCGACGCCGCAGAACTTGCCGCGAAGCTGCACGACTACCCCGACATCGAGTTCTCCGCTCTGGTGGCCAGTCCCAACGGCGCCAAGCGGGCCATCGCGGCGGGGCTGCGATCAATCGAGTACGTGGTGTCGACCAGCGACACATTCAGCAACGCCAACGTCGGGCGCAGCAGTGCGCAGGCCACCGAGCAGATCGACGACATCGTCGCCATTGCGCGCGACAGTGACGTCACCGTCGAGGTCGTCGTCGCCACCGCGTGGGACTGCCCGTTCGAGGGGCCCACCCCGCCCCAACGAGTCCTCGACATCGCCGCCGCCGCCCGCGATCGGGGCGTTGACCGGTTCTCGATCGCCGACACCATCGGCACCGCCACGCCGGGCAGGGTGAGTTCGCTGATCGCAGCGCTGCGTCCGGTGATCGGCGACCTCCCGCTGGGTGGACATTTCCACAACACCCGCGGTGCCGGGCTGGCGAGCGCGTACGCGGCGGTCAGCTCCGGAGTCACCCGTCTGGACGCCTCGGTTGGCGGGCTGGGCGGCTGCCCGTTCGCACCGGGCGCCACCGGCAACATCGCCACCGAGGATCTGGTCTACCTGCTGCGGGACAGCAATATCGATGTCGACGTCGACCTGCAGGCGGCCATCGCCGCGGCGGAAGTGGCGAAATCGCTGGTGGGCCACGATCTGCCGAGCGCGCTCTTGCGCGCGGGCGACCGGATCACCGGCTGATGCCGGCCTCCAGCGCGTCGGGGGAACCGACACGGGTGCTGACCACCAAAGGTCGACAGACCCAAAATGCCATCGAGAGATCTGCGCGAAAACTGTTCGCCGAAAGGGGCTTTCACGGAACCACCCTGGCCGACATCACGTCCGCCGCCGGAAAATCGCCGGCGGTGTTCTATCGGTACTTCACCGACAAAGAAGATCTGTTGGCCGCCCTGGCGGAGTCTTTTCTGCACAATGTCCTGACGCCATCCGGGTTGAGCCTGCAGCTGCCGGAGTCCCCAACCGACGACGCATTCTTCACCTCGGTCGTCACCGGGTACTGGAACATGTTCAAACAGAACATCGGCATCATGATCGCCGTCGCCCAGCTGGCCGCCACCCAGCCCCGTTTCGCGACCGTCCAGAACGAATTTCGACGGTTCGGCATCGATATCGTGGCCGCCTCGGTGCGCCGGGCCCAGCAGCAGGGTTACGGATCCGGGCTCAACCCGGAACACACCGCAGCGGCCATCGGGCTGCTGTTCGAGAGCTTCACCACCGTTTTCGTCGGCGCTTCGGGCCTCGGCAGCGTCGGGGTCAGCATCAGCGACCATGACGCCATCGTCACCCTGTCCACCATCTGGAAGAAAACCCTGTACGGCGCATAGAGGAGTTCATCGTGGATTTCAACCTGCCAGAACACCTTCCGGGACTTATCGCCGAGATGGACGCGTTCATCGAGCGGGAGATCGCCCCGTTGCAGGCCGAGAACATGCAGTACTTCGACCGGCGTCGAGAGCACGCCCGCACCGATTGGGACAATGACGGCATCCCAACGCGGGAGTGGGAGGACCTGCTCGCCGAGATGCGCAGGCGGGCCGACACGGCGGGCTGGCTGCGGTACGGATTGCCGGCATCGCTGGGCGGTCGCGACGGCACCAACCTTGACATGGCCGTGATCCGGGAGCACCTGGCGCACAAGGGGCTTGGTCTGCACAACGACTTGCAGAACGAATCGTCGATCGTCGGGAACTTCCCTCAGGTGATCATGATGGAGCGCTTCGGCACCGACGCACAACGCCGGGACTTCTCGGAGGCGCTGATCACCGGGGAGCGGTCGATGGCCTTCGGCCTTACCGAACCGCAGCATGGCTCCGATGCGACCTGGCTGGAATCACACGCCAAACCTGACGGCGACGACTGGGTGATCAACGGTTCCAAGCGGTTTAATACCGGCGTTCACCGCGCGACTCACGATTTGATCTTCGCCCGCACCTCTGGCGAGCCGGGGCAAGCCCGCGGCATCACCGCGTTTCTGGTCCCAACCGACACCCCCGGATTCAGCGTCCCGTATTACTGGTGGACGTTCAACATGCCGACCGACCACGGCGAAGTCGAATTGACCGATGTGCGGGTGCCCGCCGACGCGGTACTCGGCGCGGTGGACCGCGGTCTGGAGGTCGCGCAAACGTTCCTGCACGAGAACCGGATTCGGCAGGCCGCCAGCAGTCTGGGTGCGGCGCAATACTGCATCGACCGCGCTGCGGACTACGCCGGCAAGCGTAGGGTGTTCGGCAAACCACTGTCGGTCAACCAGGCCGTGCAATGGCCACTGGCCGAGTTGCAGACCGAAGCCCAAATGGTGCGGCTGCTGGTCCAATACGCGGCCTGGCACTTGGACCGCGATCACCACATGGAGGTTTCCGACAAAGTGTCGATGGCGAACTACCGCGCCAACAGGCTGGTCTGCGACGCCGCCGACCGCGCCATGCAGATCTTCGGCGGTCTCGGTTACAGCCGTCACGAGCCGTTCGAACACATTTACCGTCACCACCGCCGGTACCGAATCACCGAGGGCGCCGAGGAAATCCAGATTCGGCGGGTGGCGCAACGGCTGTTCGACTTTGGTCACAAGTGACGGTCAGCGAACTGTCAGCGGAGCTAGCGCCGCGCCTGGCCCGGGTGCTCGAAAAGGCCCTGGGCGCCGACGTCACGATCGAGAACCTGCGCGCACTCACCGGTGGCGCAAGCAGAACCACATGGGCGTTCGAGGCCGTCATCGGGGCGCAACGCCGGTCGCTGATCCTGCGCACCGGCCCACCCGACGACGTGCACGCCAGCATGGAGCTCGAGGCCCGTGCGCAGGCCGCCGCCGCGGCGGCGGGCGCACCAGTCCCCCGCATCTTGGTCGCCGACAATTCGCCTGCCGCACTGGGTAATCCCTTTTTGATCTGCAATGAGATCAGCGGCGAGACCATCGTCCGGCGCATCCATCGTCAGCTCGACAATGCTGATGGGGCGGCGGGTCGCGCCGGCTTGCTGAGCCAGTGCGCGCAAGCGCTCGCCGCCATCCACCGGGCCGATATAGGCCGGGTGCAGGATCCCAGCCTCACCAGCGAGGACCAGCTCGTCGAGTGGCGCGAGCGACTCGATGTCATGGGCGACACCACCGCCACCTTCGAATGGGTGTTTCGCTGGCTGTCCGCCCGCCGGCCGCCCCCGGCGCCCGCGGTCCTGGTGCACGGCGACTTCCGGATGGGAAACCTGATCGTCGACGGATCCGACCTTGCCGCCGTTCTGGACTGGGAGCTGGTGCACGTCGGCGCCGCGTATGAAGACCTGGCCTGGTTCTGCATCCGGGCATGGCGGTTCGGTGCCCCGGCCAGCCTGGGTGCCGGCGGTCTTGGCAGCATCGAGGACTTCCTCGGCGCCTACCAGGAGGCCAGCGGCACTACCGTCGATCGGGTGGCGTTCAACTGGTGGCTGGTGCTGGCCACACTGCGCTGGGGGATCATCTGCCGGTACCAGGCCGAACGCCACCTGACCGGGCAGGCCCGATCGGTAGAGCTGGCGGCAATCGGGCGACGGGTCTGCGAGACCGAGTGGGATCTACTCGACCTGCTCGAGGCGAGCGGGTCATGACAGATCTGTACGGCCGGCCGAGTGCCGCCGAACTCGTCGCGGCGGTCGCCGAATTCCTCGACACCGATGTCCGGGGGGCGACCGGCGGTCAGGTCAACTTCCACGCCAGGGTGGCCGCCAACGCGTTGCGCATCGTCGAGCGCGAACTCCTCGATGCAGGTGACTCGGATGTTCGCGCCGCGCTGGCCGGGCTGGGCTTCGCCGATGAGGCCGGACTTGCCGCCGCCATTCGGGCCGGCGAGCTGGAAGGGCGCGCCCGCATCGAAGTCAACGCCTGCCTGCGGACGTTGGTGCGACATCGGTTAGCGGTCTCCCACCCTGGGTATTACAGCGACAAGGAGTCAGTCCCATGATCGCTATCCCTCGTTCTAGCGGCCACGGCGTGGCCGAGCCACCGGCGGCGTTGGGGCTCTACGCCATCGACCGCCCGTGAGGCGCGCGTTCGGTTACCGGTCCTCGAGATCGCCCTCGGTCTCGAGGTACACCTGCCGGAGTGCGGCCAGGGTGTCGGGGTCCGGGGCGTCCCAGAGCTTGCGGTCGGCGGCTTCGAGGAGTCGTTCGGCGATGCCGTGGAGCGCCCACGGGTTGGACCGGTTGAAGAATTCGCGCATCTGCTTGTCGCGCACGTAGGTCTCGGTCAACTTCTCGTACATCCAGTCCTCGACGACGCCGGCGGTGGCGTCGTAGCCGAACAGGTAGTCGACAGTTGCGGCGAGTTCGAACGCGCCCTTGTAGCCGTGGCGTTTCATTGCCTCGATCCAGCGCGGGTTGACGACGCGGGCCCGGAAGACTCGGGCCGTCTCTTCTGACAACGAGCGGGTGCGCACGGTGTCGGGGCGCGTCGAGTCGCCGATGTAGGCCCGGGGCGCGCGGCCGGTGAGCGCGCGCACGGTGGCGATCATGCCGCCGTGGTACTGGAAGTAGTCGTCGGAGTCGGCAATGTCGTGTTCGAGGGTGTCGGTGTTGTGAGCGGCGACGGCGATACGTCGGTAGGCCGTTTCCATATCCGACCGGGCCTCTCGGCCGTCCAGGCCGCGGCCGTAGGCGAATCCACCCCAGGCGGCGTAGACCTCGGCCAGGTCGGCGTCGTCGCGCCAGTTCCGCGCGTCGATGAGGGGAAGCAGCCCGGCTCCGTAGGCGCCGGGCTTGGACCCGAAGATCCGGGTGGTGGCGCGACGTTCGTCGCCGTGGTCGGCGAGGTCGGCCTGCGCGTGCGCGCGAATGTAGTTCTGCTCACCCGGTTCGTCGAGACCGGCTACGAGGCGAACGGCATCGTCGAGCATGCTCACGACATGCGGGAAGGCGTCGCGGAAGAACCCGCTGATACGCACGGTCACGTCGATGCGGGGACGGCCAAGGTCGGCCAGGGAGATCGGCTCCAGCGAGCTCACGCGACGAGACGCCTCGTCCCAGATCGGACGAACGCCGAGTAGGGCCAGCACCTCGGCGATGTCGTCGCCGGAGGTCCGCATCGCGGCGGTACCCCAGATCGACAGTCCGACCGATTCCGGGTAGCTGTGGGTGTCGGCCAGGTAGCGCTCCAGCAGCGAGTCGGCCATCGCCTGCCCGGTCTCCCAGGCCAGCCGCGACGGCACGGCCCGCGGGTCGACGGAGTAGAAGTTACGACCGGTCGGCAGCACGTTGACCAGGCCGCGCAGCGGTGAGCCGCTGGGGCCGGCCGGGATGAAGCCGCCGTCCAGGGCGTGCAGGACCCGGGGGATCTCCTGCGCCGTCCCAGCCAGTCGCGGTACCACCTCGGTGGCAGCAAAAGTGAGTACGCGCCGTACCGGGTCGGCAACATCTGTTGGTATCGCGGTCAGCTCCCAGTCGTCGTCCTCCATGGTCTCGACGAGCCGGCGGGCCTGGGCCTCGAATGCGTCGGCGCCGGACCGGTCGCCACTCAGTTCGCCGGAACGCTCGACGTAGCCGAGGGATTCGCGGAGTCCGGGGAGCGCCTGCGCCTGTCCGGCCCACATCTGTCTGGCGCGCAGGATGGCCAGTACCAGGTCCACGCGGGGCTTACCGGTCGGCGCGACGCCGAGTACGTGCAGGCCGTCGCGGATCTGGGCGTCCTTGATCTCACACAGCCAGCCGTCGACGTGCAGGATGAATTCGTCGAACTCGACGTCGTGCGGTCGCTCGGCCAGGCCGAGATCGTGGTCGAGCTTGGCCGCCTGGATCAACGTCCAGATCTGGGCTCGGACCGCCGGCAGCTTGGCCGGGTCGAGGGCGGCGATCTGGGCGTGTTCGTCGAGTAGTTGCTCCAGCCGGGCGATGTCGCCGTAGCTCTCGGCTCGGGCCATCGGTGGGACGAGGTGGTCGATCAGGGTGGCGTGGACCCGTCGCTTGGCCTGGGTGCCTTCGCCGGGGTCGTTGACCAGGAACGGGTAGATGAGCGGGATATCGCCGATGGCGGCATCGGCCGCGCAGGCCGCCGATAGGCCAGACGTCTTGCCGGGCAGCCATTCCAGGTTGCCGTGCTTGCCGACGTGTACGGCCGCGTGGGCGGCGAACTGGTCGCGTAGCCATCGGTAGGCGGCCAGATAATGGTGGCTCGGTGGCAGGTCGGGGTCGTGGTAGATCGACACGGGATTGACGCCGAAGCCCCGGGGGGGCTGCACCATGACGACAACGTTGCCGGCGCGCAGCGCGGCGAGCACGATCTCGCCGTCGGCGACATGGCTGCGGTCGACGAACAGTTCGCCGGGGGCTGGCCCCCAGTGCGCAACCACGGCGTCCCGCAGCTTCGGGTCGAGGGTGTCGAACCAGGACCGGTAGTCGGACGCCCTGATGCGCACGGGATTGCCGGCCAGCTGCCCTTCGGTGAGCCAGTTCTCGTCCTGCCCGCCCGCGGCGATGAGCGCGTGGATCAGGGCGTCACCGTCCTGATCGGCGACGCCGGGAAGCTCGCCAACGTCGTAGCCGGCGTCGCGCAGCGCGGCCAGCAGCCGGACGGTGGAGGCCGGGGTGTCCAGGCCGACGGCGTTGCCGATGCGGGCATGCTTGGTCGGGTAGGCCGACAGCATCAACACGATCCGCCGCTGCGCGGGTGGTACGTGGCGCAGTTGCGCGTGCTTGACGGCGATGCCGGCGACCCGCGCGGTGCGTTCGGGGTCTGGCACGTAGGAGGTGAGCCCGTCTGGCCCCACTTCCTTGAACGAGAACGGGACGGTGATCAGTCGTCCGTCGAATTCGGGGATGGCGATCTGGGTTGCGGCGTCCATTGGGGTCAGGCCGTCGTCGCTGGCGTCCCACTGTTCGCGAGAACTGGTCAGGCACAGCCCCTGCAGGATTGGGACGTCGAGCTGGGCCAGGGCGCCGATGTCCCATTCCTCGTCGCTGCCGCCGGCCCCGACCGCCGCCGGTAGCGAGCCGCCGGCGGCCAGGACGGTCACCACGATGGCGTCGGCCGTTGCCAGGACGTCGATGAGAGCGGGCTCGGCCGTGCGCAGGCTCGAGCAGAACACCGGTAGGGCGCGCGCCCCGGCGCTTTCGACCGCATCGGAGAGCGCGTGAACGAATCCGGTATTTCCGGCCAGGTGGTGGGCGCGGTAGTAGAGGATCGCGACGGTCGGTCCTTCGTTGGCCGCCGACGATGTGCGCTCGAGCTGACCCCACGTCGGAGTCTGCGCCGGCGGCTCGAATCCCTCGCCGGTGAGGGCGATTGCGTCGGAGAGGAACCGCGACAACTGCAGCAGGTTTGCCGGGCCTCCGTTGGCCAGGTAGGCGTGCGCCTCGGCGACGATGCCGCCGGCGACCGTGGACAGCCGCATCAGATCGGCGTCCGGAGTGGCTTCACCACCCAAGACAACGGCTGGGACGCCCGAGGCCAGCACCGCTTCGATTCCGGCCTCCCAGGCCCGGTAGCCGCCGAGGACGCGCACCACGACGGCGGTCGCACCGTCCAGCAGCGCGGGGAGCGCGGGGAGCGCGACGCGAGACGGGTTGCCGAGCCGGTAGTCGGCCCAGCTGGCTCGGGCCGAGAGTAGGTCGGTGTCGGAGGTCGAGAGCAGAACGATCAAGGAGGCTCCTGCCCGGGGTCCGCGCCCCGGGTGATTCGGTACAGCTCGGGTGATGGGCCTTCGGCGGCGGGCAGTTCCTGACTCACGACCCGGCGGTGTACGCGACGCCGAAGTCGCTGACAGTGGCGGGACCGTGCCGGATTCGCACCGGCTTCCTGGTTCCGCCGCACGCGTCCAGCGTCGCATACGCTCAACAGCCATGAGTACCGGCCAACCCGTCGCCCGACCGTGGGCCGACGCGTGCCCGGGGGTGCTTCGGCTGACGGAAGCGGCCGACGGCGCGTTGGCTCGAGTACGGCTCCCCGGCGGTTTTCTCACCGCGCGCGGTGCGACGGCGCTGGCTTCGGCCGCGACCGAACTCGGGGACGGACGTCTGGAGCTGACCTCGCGCGGCAACGTCCAGCTGCGCGGCCTGGCCCTGGACGCGGGAACCGACCTGGGCGAGCGTCTGTACGAAGCTGGGCTGTGGCCGTCGCAGTCCCACGAGCGGGTCCGCAGCATCGTCGCCAGCCCGCTGGCCGGGCTGGACCGGGCCACCGACGTGAGCCACCTCGTGCACGCTCTGGATGAGGCGCTCTGCGACCGCGCTGCGTTCGTCGCCGTGTCCGGGCGGTTTCTGTACGCCGTCGACGACGGCCGGGGTGACGTCGCCGGCCTCGGTGCGGACGTTCTCGTGAGGCCGGGCATGGTCAACGGGTTGGCCACCGGCGACGAGGTGGGTGCCGCGCTCGCGTTCGCCGAGGCGTTCCTCGACGAGCGAGCCACGCAGCGTTCGGATGCCTGGCGGATAACAGACCTCGTCGAGGGGACAGAAAGGGTGCGGATCCGGGTCGCCGCCCAGCTGGGCCTCGCGCCGGCCATCGAGCCCGACGTCGAATCCAGCGGGCCGCCCCCGGCCGGACTGGTGCGACAGCTCGGCGGCGGCGTCGCACTCGTGGTCGCTGTGCCACTCGGACGGCTCAGCCGGGAGCAGCTGCGCTGGCTCACTGGCGTCATAGGCGACCGGGCCGCGCGAATCACGCCCTGGCGGACGATTGTCCTTCCCGATGCCGACGTGGGCGCAGCGGCCGATGCGGCCGAACTCGGATTGGGCGTCACCGCGGACTCGCCGTGGCTGAACGTCTCGGCCTGCGCGGGCCGGCCGGGCTGCGGCAAAGCGCTGGCCGACGTCCAGGCTGACGCCCGCGCGGCTCTGGACCGGTGGCCCGGCCGGATAGTGCACTGGAGCGGGTGTGAGCGCCGCTGCGGACGTGGCACGCGGACGGAGATCGATGTCGTCGCCACCGAATCCGGCTACCGGATCGAAGGAGCCTGATGCGGGACTACATCCGCGACGGGGCGGAGATCTACCGCCGCAGCTTCGCCACCATCCGGGCCGAGGCCGACCTCGACCGCTTCGACGCCGACACCGCGCCGATCGTGGTCCGCATGATCCACGCCTGCGGGCTGGTCGAGCTGGCCGGCGACGTCCAGCACTCGCCCGGCGTGGTCGCGGCGGCCCGCGCGGCGCTCCGCACCGGCGCTCCGATCCTGTGTGACGCACAGATGGTGGCCGCGGGCATCACCCGCGGACGACTTCCGGCCGAGAACGAGATCGTGTGCACGCTGAACGACCCGGATGTGCCCGAACGAGCGCGACGTCTGGGCAACACCCGATCGGCCGCCGCGCTGGAGCTGTGGGGTGACCGGCTCGATGGGGCCGTGGTCGCCATCGGTAATGCGCCGACTGCGTTGTTCCACCTGCTCGACCTGCTCGATACGGGTGCCCCGAAACCGGCGGCGGTTTTGGGGCTCCCGGTCGGATTCATCGGCGCGGCCGAGTCGAAGCTCGCCCTGGCCGAATCCGGCTACCCGTTCCTGGTGGTGCACGGGCGTCGGGGCGGCAGCGCGCTGGCCGTCGCGGCCGTCAACGCGATCGCCAGCGAGGACGAGTAGTCATGGCCGGAATCCTCTACGGCGTCGGGCTGGGCCCGGGTGACCCGGAACTGGTCACCGTGAAGGCGGCCCGGCTAATCGGGTCGGCCGACGTCATCGCCTATCACTCCGCCCGCCACGGTCGCTCGGTCGCTCGTTCGATCGCCGAGCCGTACCTGCGCGGCGATCAGATCGAGGAGCAGCTCGTCTACCCGGTGACGACGGAGACGACTGACCACCCCGGCGGTTACGAAGGAGCGATCGAGGAGTTCTACGAGCAGGCGGCGACTCGACTCGTGTCCCACCTGGCCGCCGGACGCGACGTCGTCCTGCTGGCCGAGGGAGATCCGCTGTTCTACAGCAGCTACATGCACATGCACAAGCGCATCGACGGTCAGTTCAGCACGGAGATCGTGCCCGGCGTGACCTCGGTCAGCGCCGCCAGCGCGGCTTTGGCGATGCCGCTGGTCGAGGGCAACGACGTGCTGACGGTGCTGCCCGGGACCCTGGGCCGAAAGCAGCTGGCCGAGCGGCTGAAGACGACCGATGCCGCCGCGATCATAAAGCTCAGCCGTAGCTACGCCGGGGTCGCGCAGGCGCTGAAGGACGCGGGGCGCCTAGACCAGGCGCACTACGTCGAACGCGCCTCGGGGGCCGGTCAGCTGACGCAACCGGCCGGCGAGGTCGACCCGGCCGGTGTTCCCTACATGTCGATCGTGATAGTTCCGGGGACCGAGGCTCTGGGGCGCCCGGCCTCGGCATCCCCAGCCGTGTCCAGCGAGCCCACCCGGGGGCCCACCCGCGGGCGGGTGGACGTGGTCGGACTAGGGCCGGGAGGCCGCGACTGGCTGACGCCCCAAGCCATGGCCGTACTGGCTGCGGCTGACGACATCGTTGGCTACACGACCTACGTCGACCGTGTCCCGATCAACCCACGTCAACGAAGCCACGGCAGCGACAACCGGGTCGAGGCCGAACGCGCCGAGTTCGCGCTGGACCTGGCGCTCGGCGGCCGGCGCGTCGCGGTCGTCTCCTCCGGTGACCCCGGGGTGTTCGCGATGGCTACGGCCGTGCTCGAGGTGGCCGCCGACAACGAGCGCTTCGCCGGTGTGCCGGTCGAGATCGTTCCCGGGCTGACTGCGGCCCAGGCCGTCGCGAGCCAGGCCGGCGCGCCGCTGGGCCACGATTACGTCGTGCTCTCACTGTCGGATCGGCTGAAGCCCTGGGCGGTCATCGCGCGCCGGCTCGAAGCGGCGGCCACGGCCGACTTCGCGATCGCGATCTACAACCCGGCGTCGAATTCCCGCCGCCAGCAACTCGTGGATGCTCGGGAGCTGTTACTGAAGCACCGCGCGCCCGCGACCCCGGTGGTGATCGGTCGAGCGGTCGGATCGGAGGATCAGCGCATCACCGTGACGACGTTGGGGGAGTTGAATCCCGATGAGGTCGACATGCGCTGCCTGCTGATCGTCGGTTCGAGCCAGTCCCGGGTCGTCGCCGTGGGCTCGATCGCACCGCGGGTGATCACGCCCCGCCGCTATCCGAGCTGAGCGTCGAGCCACTCCATCGCCCCAGACACCGTCGAGATGACCGCGCTTTCGGCGGGTACTGGTGGCCGCAGTACGACGACGACCGCGAGGCCGAGTTGTCGTGCGGCGTGCAACTTCGCGGCGGTCATCTCGCCGCCGCTGTCTTTGGTCACGAGCAGCCCGATCTCGTGCTCGCGCATCAGCTGGAGTTCCCCATCGACGGTGTAGGGACCGCGATCGAGTAGCAACGTCATCCTCGGCGGCACCGGGCCACCGGGCGGATCGACCGTCCGCACCAGGAAACGGTGACGGTCGTCCGACGCGAAGACGGCAAGGTCGCGCCGGCCAGTCGTCAGGAACACCGACTCACCCGTCCAGGCCCGAACGGTCGCCGCCGTCGCGTACATGTCGGCTGCCGTCCGCCACGACGGGTCGAGTTCCCAGCCCGGACGGCGTAGCACCAACCTCGGCAGTCCGGCCCGCGCAGCGGCCATCGAGGCGTTGGCGCTGATCGTCGACGCGAAAGGATGTGTTGCATCGACAACAGCGTCGAACCGCTCCTCGCGCAGGTACGATTCCAGCCCGGAGGCGCCACCGAAGCCGCCGATCCGTACCGACCCTTCGGGGAGGCGGGGGCGTTGCACACGCCCGGCCAGGGACGAGACCACCTCCCCGCCCCCCGCAGCCAACTCGTCCGCCAGGGCGCGGGCCTCACCCGTTCCGCCCAGGACGAGGATGCGCACCGACCGAGCCTAACGAGGCGTGCGCGACACTGAGCGCATGCGTGAACTGCTCGTCATCGGCATCGGTCCGGGGGACCCTGACCAGATCACCGTCCAGGCGGTGCGGGCCCTCAACCGCGTCGACGTCTTCTTCCTGATCGACAAGGGTGACCGCAAGTCCGGCCTCAACGCCGTCCGCGACGAGATCCTGCGCCGCCATGTCACCGAGCCCCGCTACCGCGTCGTCGAGATCCGCGAATCACCTCGTGACCGTTCGCCCTCTCTGACCAGCCACGGCTATCAGGAAGCCGTACAGGACTGGCACGATGCCCGCGCCGAGCGCATCGGCGCCGCGATCGCAACCGAACTGGCCGACGACGGCGTGGGCGCGTTCCTGGTCTGGGGCGACCCGTCGGTGTATGACTCCACGCTGCGCGTCATCGACCGCATCCGGGCCGCGCGGACCGTCGAGTTCGACTACACCGTCATCGCGGGCGTCACGAGCGTGCAGGCCCTGGCCGCGGCCCACCGCATCCCGCTCAACCGCATCGGCGAGCCTATTCACATCACGCCGGCCCGGCGCATAGCCGACGGCCTTCCCGCCGACCTGGACAGCGTCGTCGTGATGCTCGATTCGGGATTCGCCGCCGCCGGCTTGAGCAATCCGTCGTTGGAGGTGTTCTGGGGCGCCTACCTGAGTACGGCGGACGAAGCGTTGATTGCCGGCCGCCTCGGGGAAGTCGCGGAGCAGATCGTCGAGACGCGGGCCCGGCTGCGCGCCGAACATGGCTGGATCATGGACACCTATCTTCTGCGCCGTCCGCCGTCCGAGGACTAGCTCGGTGCGACTACTGGCTCAGCGCGACGAGCTGCGATCGCGGTTCGTCGAGTAGAGGTGACTGTCCCGGAAGCCCTCGGCCGCCAGCACCCTGCCGACGATGATGACCGCGGTGCGTGTGATGCCCGCGGCGTGGACCTGAGCCGCGATGTCACCGAGCGTCCCCCGGAGCATCACCTCATCCGGTTGGCTGGCATACGCGACGACCGCGACCGGGCAGTCCGGACCGTAGTTCGGTTCGAGCTCGGCGACAATTTGGTCTATGCGCTGTACCGCGAGGTGCAGAACGAGCGTCGCGCCGGTCGCCCCGAGTGAGGCCAACTGCTCACCGGGTGGCATCGCACTGGCCCGTTGGGCGATGCGAGTGAGCACCACCGTCTGGCCGACTTCGGGCACGGTGAGTTCGCGGCGAAGCGCCGCCGCGGCCGCGGCGAAGGCCGGCACGCCCGGGGTGACGTCGTAGGCGATCCCGAGACGGTCCAGACGGCGAGCCTGTTCGGCTATAGCACTGAAGACCGCCGGGTCGCCGGAGCAGAGTCGAACGACGTCGTGCCCGTCCGCATTGGCTCCGACGATGGTTTCGGTGATCTGATCGAGATTCAGCTCGGCGGTGTCGACCAAGCTCGCATCGGGTGGACAGTGCGCCAGCACTTCCTCGGGGACCAGGCTGCCGGCGTACAGGCATAGTTGGCACTCGGAGAGCAGTCGTTGCGCGCGGAGGGTGATGAGGTCGGCCGCGCCCGGTCCGGCGCCGACGAAGTGGACGGTCATTCGCTCTCCTGAGATGCGGCCTTGCCGACGGACCACTGCACGACGGGCAGCGCTGGTCGCCATGTGGTGAAACCTCCGAGGGCGCCGGCGCGCTCGACGGCGACGCGGGTCAGAGTGCCACCGAGCCGAGCCTGCCACGCGACGAGGACGTGCTCGCTCTCGATGGTGACGGCGTTGGCCACGAGCCGTCCGCCGACGGCGAGGGCCTCCCAGCAGGCCGCGATGACGCCGTCGACGGTGACTCCACCGCCGATGAACACGGCATCGGGTCTGGGCAGGTCGACCAAGGCCTCGGGTGCGGCCCCGGGGACGATGGTCAGCCCCGGGACGCCCAGAGCCGAGGCATTAGCAGCGATCCGTTCACGGCGGTCGGCCCTGGGCTCGATCGCGATGGCCCGGCTGGCCGGATGCACCCGCATCCACTCGATGCCGACACTTCCAGATCCGGCCCCCACGTCCCACAGCAGCTGTCCGGGGATCGGTCGGAGGGCGGCCAGGACGATGGCGCGGATCTCATGTTTGGTGAGCTGACCGTCCGGTCCCAAGTCGTTGTACGTCTCGTCCGGAAGCCCGGGCGTCCGGGGAAGCGGTGTCGTGCCGGGATCGGAAACACACTCGATCGCGACGATCGCCAAACGGCTGTGCGGGCCGTCATCGTCTCCGGTCGGGTATACGGATTCGTCCGGTCCGCCGAGATCGGCGAGAACGGTCAGCCGGCTGGCCCCGAACCCGCGATCACAGACGAGTTGGCGGATGTCGGCGGCCGCGGTGGGCTCGGAGACCAGGACGAGTAGGCGCCGGCCGGGCTGCAGCGCCGGGTGCACCAATGCGAGGGGACGGCCGACGGTCGTGATCACCTCCAGATCGTCGAGCGACCAGCCGAGTCGGGCGGCGGCCAGCGATACCGACGATGGATGTGGCAGGACGGTGACGTGATCGGCGCCGAGAAGTCGCACGAGGGTCGAGCCGATGCCGTAGAGCATCGGGTCGCCGCTGGCGAGTACGACTGTCCCGGAGGCATCCTGCTGATCGAGGAGTGCCGTCAGCGCGGGCATGAGCGGGCTGGGCAGCGGAACTCGTCGGCCGGATACCTCGCGCGGAAGCAGGTCGAGTTGCCGGGAGCCGCCGATGATCACCGTGGCCGCGGAGACGACCACCCGGGAGGCCGGCGCAAGGCCGTCCCAGCCGTCGGCGCCGAGGCCGACGACAGTTACTGAGCGGGTGGGCACGGCTCACAGTGTGCAGTACTGCTGTGAGACGATCGGCGGCGAACGGCTGTTGTGGAACACCGGTGCGGGCCGAGCTCTCTAGCAGGGGTCGGGGGCCAGGACATCGGCAGCCTTGCCACCGAGTTCTTGCCCGGTGGTCGTCGCTGACGGCAGGCGCGGATGCCTGCCGTGTGAAGGGCTGTGGTCGTGACCGGGACCGTTCCTAGCGTCCAAGACCAGTTTCCGTTCAGCGCGGTCGTCGGCATGGACGACATGCGCCTGGCCCTCATCCTCAACGCCATTTCGCCCGCGATCGGCGGCGTGCTCATCCGGGGCGAAAAAGGCACAGCCAAGTCGACGGCCGTCCGTGCTCTCACCGCGATTCTGCCGCCGGTCGAAGTGATCGCCAGTTGCCGCTTCTCCTGCTCCCCGGCCGCGCCAGACCCCCAGTGCCCCGACGGCCCGCACCCGCCGGCCGCTGTGGCCCAACTGCGGCCGAGCCGGCTGGTCGAACTTCCGGTCGGGGCGACAGACGACCGGCTGACCGGATCGCTCGACGTCGAACGGGCGTTGACCCAGGGCGTGACGACATTTCAACCCGGCTTGCTCGCCGCCGCCCACCGCGGCGTGCTCTACGTCGACGAGGTCAACCTGCTGCACGACCATCTCGTCGACCTGCTGCTCGACGCCGCTGCGCTGGGCACGAACTACGTGGAGCGGGAAGGCGTCTCCGTACGGCACTCCGCCCGATTCCTGCTGGTCGGCACGATGAACCCCGAAGAGGGCGAGCTGCGCCCCCAGCTACTAGACCGCTTCGGCCTCACGGTGGAGGTGTCGGCGCCGCGCGAACCCGAGCTTCGGGCTGAGGTCGTCCGGCGCCGCCTGGCGTTCGACGCCGATCCGGCGCGATTCTCGGCTCGCTTCGCCGGCGAGCAATCAGCCTTGGCCGAGACGATCGTCAAGGCCCAGGCCCAGGTCGGTGCAGTCGTGCTCGACGACGCGGCTCTTGAGCAGATCGCCACCATCTGCGCGGCCTTCGACGTGGACGGGCTGCGGGCCGACATCGTGATCGCGCGGGCTGCCGCGGCGCATGCCGCCTGGCGCGGGGTCGATGAGGTCGCCCGCGAGGACATCCGAGTTGCGGCGCGCCTCGCTCTGCCGCACCGCCGTCGTCGCAATCCCTTCGACGCACCCGGGCTGAGCCCGGACGACGAACAGCGCCTCGACGACGCGCTCGGCCCGGAGCCCGATGATGAACCCGACCCCGAACCGCCCGCCTCGGCTCCGACCCCCGACGAGACCGAGAGCACACCGAGCCAGTCGGGAGATGGCGACGCACCAGCTGGCCAACCGAACGACGGTCCGTCCGGCGCGGGCGCTCGTGAGTCCGTCGTCGGCAGCGGCGCCACCTTCCGCACTCGCCGGCTCGAGGCACCCGGCAAGGGCACCGGGGCCGACGGGCGCCGCTCGCGGGCCTATACCGACGGCGGCCGGACGATCGGAGCGCGTCGGCCTGCGGGCCCGCTACACGACCTTCATCTCCCGGCCACCCTCATGGCCAGCGCGCCCCACCAACGTCAGCGCGGGCGACACGGCGCCGGGCTGGTGTTGAGGCACGACGACCTGCGTGAGCGTCGGCGCGAAGGACGCGAGTCGAACCTCGTGCTGTTCGCGGTCGATGCCAGCGGATCCATGGCTGCGCAGCGACGCATGGCCTCGGTGAAGGGGGCCGTGCTGTCGCTGCTGCTCGACGCCTACCAGCGTCGGGACAAGGTGGGACTGATCGCGTTCCGTGGGGCAGAAGCCGAGGTGCTCCTGCCTCCGACCTCGTCGGTCGAAGCCGCCGCCGCCCGGCTGGAAAGCATGCCGACCGGTGGGCGGACACCGCTCGCCGCCGGCCTGTTGGAGGTGTACGCGACGGTGCAACGCGAGCACCTGCGCGATCCCCAGCGGCGGGCGTTGGTCGTTGTGGTCACCGACGGTCGGCACACCTCAGGAGCCGAACCGTTCGCGGCGGCGGCCCTACTTCGACGATCCCGCGTCGCGGCCATCGTCATCGACTGCGAATCCGGGCCGATCCGGCTCGGTCTGGCCGCGGCCTTGGCTGACACCCTCGGCGCCCCCTGCCTGCGTCCCGAACAGCTCTCCGCGGACGGCCTGGCCGGCACGGTCCGCTCCTACCGAGAGGCGGCCTGACCATGCCCCAGGGCGTTCCCGAGACTGTTCCCGACGACGGTCTGACCACCAAACAGCGTCGCAACCGTCCGCTGCTCATCGTGCATACCGGCCCCATGAAAGGGAAGTCGACCGCTGCGTTCGGTCTAGCGCTCCGCGGCTGGAATCAGGGCTGGGGAATCGGCGTCTACCAGTTCGTCAAGAGCGCCAAATGGCGCGTGGGTGAAGAGGCGGCGCTGCGCGCGCTCGGCCACGTGCACGAACAGACTGGCGAGGGCGGCGAGGTCGTCTGGCAGAAGATGGGCGAGGGCTGGTCCTGGATCCAGCGGGGTGACCCCGACGATCACGCCGCCAACGCCCGCGAAGGCTGGCAGCAGATCAAACGTGATCTCGCGTCGGAGCGTTTCGGCATGTACGTCCTGGACGAGTTCACCTACCCCATGAAGTGGGGTTGGATCCATGCATCCGACGTCGTCGACACACTCACCACGCGACCGGGTCATCAGCACGTGGTGATCACCGGCCGCGACGCACATCCCGATCTCATCGAGGCCGCTGATCTGGTCGTCGAGATGACCAAGATCAAGCACCCCATGGACGCCGGACAGAAGGGCCAGCGCGGCATCGAATGGTAGGGATTCCTCGGGTCGTGATCGCTGCGCCTGGTAGCGGCCACGGGAAGACCTCGATCGCGACCGGGCTACTCGCAGCACTGCGGAGCCGCGGTCTGACGGTCTCTCCGCACAAGGTGGGCCCGGATTACATCGATCCCAGCTACCACGGTCTGGCCGCTGGACGCCCTGGCCGCAACCTCGACCCGTGGCTGGTCGGCGAGGACCGCATCGTGCCGCTGTTCCGGCACGGCGCCCGCACGCCGACACCGGCTGACATCGCGGTGATCGAGGGCGTCATGGGGCTGTTCGACGGCGCGAGCGGGCCCGGCTCACCGGTCGGCGGCGACTTCGCCTCGACGGCCCACGTCGCACGGCTCCTCAACGCTCCGATCATCCTGGTCGTCGACGCGTCGGGGGTCGGCTCGTCGGTCGCCGCGCTGCTGCACGGGTTCGCGACATTCGACCCCCGCGTCCGCCTGGCCGGCGTGATCCTCAACCAGGTCGGCTCCGAGTACCACGCGCAACTGCTGCGAGCCGCCGTCGAGCCGACCGGAATCCCGGTCCTCGGTGCCGTCCACCGTCAGGACGCGCTCACCGTGCCGTCGCGACATCTCGGGCTGATCCCGGCCGCCGAACGCCAGCCCCAGGCCCGAGCCGCAGTCGAGGCACTCGGCGCAGCGGTCACGTCCAGCGTCGACCTCGACGCCTTGGTGCGTATCGCCGCGACCGCCGGACCCATCGCCGAGCAAGTAGACGAGACAACACCGCCCGTCGCCCCGACGACGCGGATAGCCGTGGCGGCTGGCACCGCGTTCACCTTCGGGTACGCCGAGCACCCCGAGCTGCTGACCTGCGCCGGGGCCGAGGTCGTCAGCTTCGACCCCCTTCGCGACGAAAAGCTTCCGCCAAACGTGGATGGCGTCCTCATCGGGGGCGGATTCCCCGAGATCCACGCCGTCGACCTGTCGGCCAATGCGACCCTCCGGTCCCATGTGGCCGAACTCGCGGCCCTTGGCGCGCCCGTTCTCGCCGAGTGCGCCGGACTGCTCTACCTGTCCCGGAGGTTGAACGACCAACCCATGTGCGCCGTCCTCGACATCGATACCGAGATGACCGATCGGCTGACCCTGGGTTACCGCGCCGCCGTCGCCCGAACCGATTCGCCCATCGCGGCCGAGGGATCACGGGTGCACGGCCACGAATTCCATCGCACCGCAGTACGGACGGCCGACGCTGGCGCGAACGCCTGGTCGTGGACCGCCCGAGGCTCCGCTGTGACCGAGGGCTTCGTCCGCGGCAATGTGCACGCGTCATATCTGCACACTCACTGGAGCGGCTCGCCCGGCACCGCCGAACGCCTGGTCGCGGCCGCGCGCCAGTATCGGAGCACCCAGGGCGCGGCGCGCCATTCGGGATCCAACCGATGACCACCACCATGGACCTGTCCCACCACGGCGACGCCGACCTCGTGATCCTTTCGCTGGTTCGTCCGCTGCCCCGTCAGGGTCGCCGAACACAACGATGGATCGGTGCAGATATCCGGCGAAGCGAAGATCGATCGGCCCCAGTTCGGGCTGGGCTGGAACAGGCTCTGGGAACGGCGGCGACGGCAGCCGCAGTTGCACCTTCGTCCGGGCAACCCAGTAAGACCGGCGCGTTAGCAGTACCATCTGCAACGTGCCCGACTCCACAATCGCCCTGCGGATACTCGTCTACAGCAGCAACGTCCAAACCCGCGAAACAGTGATGCGGGCACTGGGCAAGCACCTGCATCCTGATCTGCCCGAGTTGAACTACGTCGAGGTCGCTACCGGCCCGATCGTGATTCGCACGATGGACGAAGGTGGCATTGACTTGGCCATCCTCGACGGCGAGGCCACGCCCACCGGCGGCATGGGAATCGCGAAACAACTCAAGGACGAACTTGCGGTCTGCCCACCGATCGTTGTGCTCACCGGTCGCCCCGACGATGCGTGGCTGGCCAACTGGTCGCGCGCCGAAGGCGCGGTGTCGCATCCGCTCGACCCCATCGTGTTGGGCCGCACCGTGCTCGACTTACTGCGGGCACCCGCTGCTTAGCCTCGCTAACTACCTCGCGGGCGCGCGGACAGATTAACGGCGTGCAAAGAATTGGCCTCCGACCAGAACACCGAATGGCTGGTGGCCCAGTCCTTCCGAATGCGCTGTTGTTTAGCTGGGATGCGCGAACCGACACGCCTGACTTGCGGCGGCCTTGCGGCGACCAGACGGCCCGTTACCAGCAATTGCCGCCCTTACCTGCGACGATACGGAAACGCTGCCGTGCAGCCAATCCGTAGATCCGCTACCGGCCAAATACTTTCAGGCCTCCGAGAAATCTGATCCGAAACGGCTCATGCGGCTTCGCTGACCGCCGAATCCCCTCCGTTAGCGCGCCGTGAGAACGCGCTCGGACGCGACGAAACTACAACCGGGGAGATAACATTCACCCCGAGCAAGCGCACCGACCATCACGACGCTATGTTGATGATCACTGTGACGGGAAATAGACCCGTTCCGTCACAGCAGCCCAGCCACCGCCCCCCGGCCACCGCACTGGTGGCCCCGTTCGACGGATGGAGCGAATTGAACGCGTACATACCCATCCTGGTGCTAGCGGCCATCGCCGCTGCGTTCGGCATCGGCTCAGTCGTGATCGCGAGCCTGGCCGGCCCGTCCCGTTACAACAAGTCCAAGATGGCCGCCTACGAGTGCGGAATCGAGCCCACCGAGACCCCGGTCAGCGGCCCGCACGCGACGGCCGGACAGCGGTTCCCGGTGAAGTATTACCTGACCGCAATGCTGTTTATCGTCTTCGACATCGAAATTGTGTTCTTGTATCCCTGGGCGGTCAGTTACGACGCACTGGGGACGTTCGCGCTCGTCGAAATGGTGGTGTTCATGCTCACGGTTTTCGTGGCCTACGCGTATGTGTGGCGCCGCGGCGGCCTGACGTGGGATTGAGGTAAGTCGTGGGCCTGGAAGAACAACTACCCGGCGGCATTCTGCTGTCGACGGTCGAGAAGGTGGCCGGCTACGTCCGCAAGAACTCGCTGTGGCCGGCGACGTTCGGGCTGGCGTGCTGCGCCATCGAGATGATGGCAACCGCAGGACCAAGGTTCGACATCGCACGATTCGGCATGGAACGGTTCTCGGCGACGCCGCGCCAGGCCGACCTGATGATCGTCGCCGGACGGGTCAGTCAGAAGATGGCGCCGGTATTGCGCCAGATCTACGACCAGATGGCCGAGCCGAAGTGGGTGCTGGCCATGGGGGTATGCGCGTCGTCCGGCGGGATGTTCAACAACTACGCGATCGTGCAGGGCGTGGACCACATCGTTCCGGTCGACATCTACCTCCCCGGCTGTCCGCCGCGCCCGGAGATGCTGATGCACGCAATCCTCAAGCTGCACGAGAAGATTCAGGAAATGCCGCTGGGCGTCAACCGGGAGACCGCCATCGCCGAAGCCGAGCAGGCGGCGCTGGGGGCTAGGCCGACGATCGAGATGCTTGGCCTGCTGCGATGAGCTCACCGGATCACGACCCGAAACAAGCAGCCATCAGTGCAGCGGATGCCGCGGCCGCCGCCGCAGCGGAAGTGATCAACGTTCGCCACGGCATGTTCGGTGTCACCGGCTCCGGCGACACGTCCGGATACGGGCGGCTGGTGCGCGAGGTCGCACTCCCGGGCAGTAGCCCCCGACCGTACGGCGGCTACTTCGATGAGGTCGTCGACAACCTCGCCGACGTGCTGAAGGGCGCGGGCGTCGACCCGGACGACGCGATCGAGACGGTAGTGGTGGATCGCGGCGAGCTCACTCTGCATGTGCGCCGGGACCTGCTGCCGCAGGTCGCCCAGCGCCTCCGCGACGAACCGGCGCTGCGTTTCGAGCTGTGCCTGGGCGTCAGTGGCGTGCACTACCCGCACGAAACGGACCGGGAATTGCACGCCGTGTACCCGCTGCAGTCGATCACCCACAATCGGCGAATCCGGCTGGAAGTGTCTGCGCCGGATGGTGATCCGCACATCCCCACGCTCTACGGCGTCTATCCGACCAGCGACTGGCACGAGCGCGAGACCTACGATTTCTTCGGGATCATCTTCGACGGGCATCCGTCGCTCGCCAGGATCGAGATGCCCGACGACTGGCAGGGGCATCCGCAACGTAAGGACTACCCGCTTGGCGGCATCCCGGTCGAATACAAGGGCGCGCAGATACCTCCGCCCGACGAGCGGAGGGGCTACAACTGATGTCTGAAAAAGAGTGCAAATTGTCGGAAAAAGAGGTCAAATGACCGACACTCAAACCGTTCTCGTTGCCGGAGGCCAGGACTGGGACAACGTCGTCCAGGCCGCCCGCAACGCCGACCCAGGCGAGCGCATCGTCGTCAACATGGGCCCGCAGCATCCGTCCACCCACGGCGTGCTGCGGCTGATCCTCGAGATCGAGGGAGAGACGGTCACCGAGGCTCGGTGCGGAATCGGCTACCTGCACACCGGGATCGAGAAGAACCTCGAATACCGCTACTGGACCCAGGGCGTCACCTTCGTGACCCGGATGGACTACCTGTCGCCGTTTTTCAACGAGACCGTCTTTTGCCTGGGCGTGGAGAAGCTGCTCGGCATCACCGACGAGATACCCGAACGCGTCAACGTCATCCGCGTGCTGATGATGGAACTCAACCGGATCTCGTCGCATCTGGTCGCGCTCGCCACCGGCGGCATGGAGCTCGGCGCCATGACCCCGATGTTCACCGGCTTCAGAGGGCGCGAAATTATCCTCACCCTGTTCGAATCCATCACCGGGTTACGGATGAACAGCGCCTACATCCGCCCCGGCGGCGTCGCGCAGGATCTGCCGCCGAACGCGAAGACCGAGATCTCCGAGGCCCTCCCCCCGTTGCGGGACGCGATACGCGAGATGGGCGATCTGCTCAGCGCGAACGCCATCTGGAAGGCGCGCACCGAGGACGTCGGCTACCTGGACCTGGCCGGATGCATGGCACTCGGCATCACCGGGCCGATCCTGCGTTCCACCGGGCTGCCGCACGACCTCCGCAAGAGCGAACCCTACTGCGGGTACGAGAACTACGAATTCGACGTGATAACCGCTGACGGTTGTGACGCCTACGGGCGCTACATCATTCGCGTCAACGAGATGTGGGAGTCGGTCAAGATCGTCGAGCAGTGCCTGGACAAGTTGCAACCCGGCCCGACCATGGTCGAGGACCGCAAGATCGCCTGGCCGGCCGACCTGAAGGTGGGCCCCGACGGCATGGGTAACTCGCCGGAGCACATCGAGAAGATCATGAGCGGCTCGATGGAGGCGTTGATCCACCACTTCAAGCTGGTCACCGAGGGTATCCACGTTCCGGCGGGCCAGGTATACGTAGCGGTCGAATCGCCGCGCGGGGAGCTCGGAGCACACATGGTCAGCGACGGCGGCACCCGCCCGTACCGGGTCCATTACCGGGACCCTTCCTTCACCAATCTGCAGGCGGTCGCCGCGATGTGTGAGGGCGGGATGGTCGCCGACCTGATCTCCGCGGTCGCCAGCATCGACCCGGTAATGGGAGGGGTCGACCGGTGACAGCGCCAGGCGCAGGCAGCAACGGCGAGCGGGTCTTCATCCGGCTTGGCCCACCACCCGAAGAGCCGCACCAGTTCGTGGTTGAGGGCGCTCCGCGGTCGTATTCACCAGAGGTGCAGGCGCGGCTGGAGGTCGACGCCAAGGAGATCATCGGTCGCTACCCAAACAAGCGGTCCGCGCTGTTGCCGCTGCTGCACTTGGTGCAATCCGAGGACTCCTACATCACCCCGGCAGGAATGGAATTCTGCGCCACGCAACTGGGATTGACCGGGGCCGAGGTGTCGGCGGTCGCAAGCTTCTACTCGATGTACCGCCGCGGCCCCACGGGCGATTATCTGGTCGGTGTCTGCACGAACACGCTGTGCGCGGTCATGGGCGGCGATGCCATCTTCGACAGCCTCAAGGAACATCTCGGCATCGGCCACGACGGGACCACGCCCGACGGCGCCGTCACCCTGCAACACATCGAATGCAACGCCGCCTGTGATTTCGCGCCGGTGATGATGGTCAACTGGGAGTTCTACGACAACCAGACGACAGAGTCGGCGCGCGAACTCATCGACTCACTGCGAGCGGGTAGCCCCAAGGCCCCCACCCGGGGGGCTGCGCCGCTGTGCAGCTTCCGCGAGGCATCGCGGATCCTTGCGGGCCTGCCCGATGAGCGTCCGGACGAGGGCCAGGGCGGAGCCGGCGCGGCGACGCTGGCCGGGCTTGCGGTGGCAAAGGAACACGGCATGCAGGCCCCGACGGCTCCGGAGGGCCAGTCATGACCACCGCTGCGACTACGCCCGAGGCAACGCCGTTGACCCCGGTGCTCAGCAGTTACTGGGATGACCCCGAGTCGTGGACCATGGCGACGTACCAACGCCATGACGGGTACAAGGCATTGAAGAAGGCCCTGGCGATGGAGCCCGACGCGGTGATCGGCGCCGTAAAGGATTCGGGGTTGCGCGGGCGCGGCGGCGCGGGCTTCTCCACCGGCACGAAGTGGTCGTTCATTCCGCAGGGTGACAGCGGCGCGGCCGCCAAGCCGCACTACCTGGTAGTCAACGCCGACGAGTCCGAACCTGGTACGTGCAAAGACATCCCGCTGATGCTGGCGACACCGCACATACTCGTCGAAGGCGTCATCATTGCCGCCTACGCGATCCGGGCGAGCCACGCGTTCATCTACGTGCGCGGCGAAGTACTGCCAATACTGCGCCGACTGCAGAACGCGGTGGCCGAGGCCTACGCTGCCGGCTTCCTGGGCCGCGATATCGCCGGCTCCGGCTTCGACCTGGAGTTGGTGGTGCACGCCGGTGCGGGCGCATACATCTGCGGCGAGGAAACCGCACTGCTCGATTCGCTGGAGGGCAGGCGCGGGCAGCCGCGACTGCGGCCGCCGTTCCCCGCCGTCGCCGGGCTCTACGGCTGCCCGACGGTGATCAACAACGTCGAGACGATCGCCAGTGTGCCGCCGATCATTCTCAACGGCGTCGAGTGGTTCCGATCGATGGGCACCGAGAAATCGCCTGGCTTCACGCTGTATTCGCTGTCCGGTCACGTCACCCGCCCCGGCCAGTACGAGGCCCCGCTGGGTATCACGTTGCGCGAGTTGCTCGACTACGCGGGCGGCGTGCGCGCTGGGCACCGGATCAAGTTCTGGACTCCCGGGGGCTCGTCGACACCTTTGCTGACCGACGAGCATCTGGACGTGCCGATGGACTACGAGGGCGTGGCTGCCGCCGGCTCGATGCTGGGGACCAAGGCGCTGGAAATCTTCGACGAAACCACGTGCGTGGTGCGCGCGGTGTGGCGCTGGACCGAGTTCTACAAGCACGAGTCGTGCGGCAAATGCACTCCTTGCCGGGAGGGCACCTTTTGGCTGGACCAGATCTACGAGCGACTGGAAACCGGCTCGAAAACCAACCCAGCCAGCCTCGAGGATATCGACAAACTTGTGGACATTGCCAACGCCATCAACGGAAAGTCGTTCTGCGCGTTGGGCGATGGTGCAGCCAGCCCGGTGCTGTCGTCTATCGCGCTCTTCCGCGACGAGTACATCGCCCACATCGAGGGCGGCGGATGCCCGTTCGACCCGCGAGACTCCATGCTGACCGTCGATAGCGCGAAAGGGACGGGACCCGATGACGCGCGCAGTGACGATGCAGAGCGAAGCGATGAGGAGGAGCGGCGCTCATGACTAGTGCGGCCAAGACCGAAACCGGCGATGAGCTGAGTCGACCGGACATGGTGACGCTGACCATCGACGACGTCGAAGTCACTGTTCCCAAGGGAACTCTGGTGATTCGCGCGGCCGAGTTGGTGGGCATCCAGATCCCGCGCTTCTGCGACCACCCGCTGCTGGATCCGGTCGGTGCCTGCCGGCAGTGTCTGGTCGAGGTCGAGGGGCAGCGCAAACCAATGGCGTCGTGCACCATCGTGGCGACGGACGAAATGGTGGTGCGCACACAACTGACCTCGGAGGCGGCCGACCAGGCCCAGCACGGCGTGATGGAGCTGCTGCTGATCAACCATCCGCTGGACTGCCCGATGTGCGACAAGGGCGGCGAATGCCCGCTGCAGAACCAGGCAATGTCCAACGGCCGCGACGACTCTCGTTTCGAAGACGTCAAGCGCACCTTCGCCAAGCCGATCAACATCTCCTCGCAGGTCTTGCTGGATCGCGAGCGCTGCATCTTGTGCGCACGTTGCACCCGGTTCTCCGAGCAGATCGCCGGCGATCCGTTCATCGACATGCAAGAGCGCGGCGCCTTGCAGCAGGTCGGCATCTACGCCAACGAGCCGTTCGATTCATATTTCTCGGGCAACGCGGTGCAGATCTGCCCGGTTGGCGCGCTGACAGGGACCGCCTACCGGTTCCGGGCCCGCCCGTTCGACCTGGTCTCCAGCCCGAGCGTGTGCGAGCACTGCGCGTCGGGATGCGCACAGCGCACCGACCACCGCCGGGGCAAGGTGCTCCGTCGGCTCGCCGGTGACGATCCCGAAGTCAACGAAGAGTGGAACTGCGACAAAGGCCGGTGGGCGTTCCGCTACGCGACCCAACCGGACCTGATCACCACTCCCCTGATGCGGAACGCCGACGGCTCGCTACAACCCGCGTCCTGGTCCCATGCGATCGCCACCGCGGTCAAGGGACTGGAGGCGGCCCGCGGCCGCACGGGAGTGCTGGTCGGGGGCAGGGCGACCTGGGAGGACGCCTACGCCTACTCCAAGTTCGCTCGAATCACGTTGGACAGCAACGACATCGATTTCCGCGCGCGTCCCCACTCGCCGGAGGAGGCCGAATTCCTGGCTGCCCGGGTCGCGGGCCGGCCGGTGACGGTCAGCTATTCAGACTTGGAAACGGCACCGGTGGTGTTGCTGGTCGGCTTCGAACCCGAAGACGAGTCGCCCATCGTGTTCCTGCGGCTGCGCAAGGCGGCCCGCAAGCACAGCCTCCCGGTCTACGCGGTCGCCCCATTCGCTACGCGCGCGCTGGAAAAGATGTCCGGCCGCTTACTGCAGACCGCTCCCGGCGCAGAGGCTTCGACACTGGACGGGCTGGCCACCGGTGAATTAGGCGATCTGCTGGCCACGCCCGGCGCCGTCATCATGGTCGGGGAACGCCTGGCCACCGTTGCGGGCGGGTTCTCTGCCGCCGCCCGGCTCGCCGACGCCACCGGGGCCCGGCTGGCCTGGGTACCGCGACGGGCCGGCGAACGCGGCGCGCTGGAGGCCGGCGCGCTGCCCACATTGCTGCCCGGTGGCCGTCCGGTCGCCGACGACGCAGCCCGGGCGCAGGTTGCCGCGGCCTGGAATGTGGACGAATTGCCCACTGCCGCAGGACGTGACGTTGACGGCATCCTCGCTGCCGCCGCCGACGGGTCCCTGGGCGCACTGCTGGTCGGCGGCATCGAACCCGACGACTTCGCCGATCCCGAAGCGGTGCTGGCCGCGCTGGATGCCGCAAGCTTTGTGGTCAGCCTGGAGCTGCGGCACAGCGCCGTCACCGAGCGCGCTGACATCGTGTTTCCGGTCGCCCCGACGACACAGAAGTCCGGCACCTTCGTCAACTGGGAGGGCCGCTTTCGAGCTTTTGCTCCCGCATTGCACGGAAGCACCCAGCAGGCGAGTCGGTCGGATTACCAGGTGCTCGACGCGCTGGCCGACGAAATGGGCGTCTACCTGGGGATGTCTGGCGTCGAGGCAGCCCGCGAGGAAGCGGCCGCGCTGGGCGCCTGGGATGGCAAACGTGTCGGCGGCCCCCAGGTCGCGGTCACTCAACCGGCCCAACCCGGGGCGGGTGAAGCGGTGCTGACCGGCTGGCGAATGCTGGTCGACCGCGGCCGCCTGCAAGACGGCGAACCGCATCTGGCCGGTACCGCGCGCACACCGGTGGCACGGCTGTCGGCCGGTACGGCGACGGAAATCGGCGCCGCTGACGGCGCCGCAGTCACCGTCAGCACCGATCGCGGCTCAATCACCCTGCCGCTGGCGGTCACCGACATGCCCGACCGGGTGGTCTGGCTCCCGCTGAACTCGCCGGGTTCGGCGGTACAGCGCCAGCTTGGCGTGACGGTGGGCAGCTTGGTCAAGGTCTCGGCGAAGAGCGGAGCGGACGTATGACCGCCGGCGACAATGCAGAGCGAAGCGATGAGGAGGAGCGGCGCATATGACTGCCTTCGGACACGATCCCTGGTGGCTGGTAGTGGGCAAAGCGCTGGCCATCTTCGTGTTCCTCATGCTCAACGTGCTGGTTGCAATCCTGGCCGAGCGCAAGATCCTGGGCTGGATGCAGCTGCGGCCCGGCCCCAACCGGGCGGGGCCGTGGGGCATCGCGCAGAGTCTGGCCGACGGGATCAAGCTGGCACTCAAGGAGAGCATCACCCCCAGCGGAGTCGACTGGTTCGTGTACATGACGGCGCCGGTCATCTCGGTGGTCCCTGCGTTCACCGCGTTCGCGTTCATCCCGTTCGGCCCCGAGGTGTCGGTTTTCGGTCACCGGACTCCGTTGCAGCTGACCGACCTGCCCGTCGCGGTGCTGTTCATCCTGGGCCTGTCGGCGATCGGGGTGTACGGCATCGTGCTCGCCGGTTGGTCGTCCGGGTCCACCTACCCGCTACTCGGCGGTGTCCGATCGACCGCCCAGGTCATCTCTTACGAGGTGGCGATGGGGCTGTCGTTCGCGGCCGTCTTCCTGTTCGCCGGCACCATGTCGACGTCGGAGATCGTCAGCGCGCAGGACCGGGTCTGGTACATATTCCTGCTGCTGCCGTCGTTCGTGATCTACCTCATCTCGATGGTGGGCGAAACCAACCGCGCCCCATTCGACCTGCCGGAGGCCGAGGGCGAACTCGTCGCCGGCTTCCACACCGAGTACTCCTCGCTGAAGTTCGCGATATTCATGCTTGCCGAATACGTCAACATGATGACGGTTTCGTCGCTCGCGACCGTGATGTTCTTCGGCGGCTGGCATGCTCCCTGGCCGATCAACATGTGGTCGGAAGCCAACACCGGCTGGTGGCCGCTGCTCTGGTTCACCGCCAAGATGTGGACCTTCCTGTTCATCTACATCTGGCTGCGAGGCAGCCTGCCCCGGTTGCGCTACGACCAGTTCATGGCATTGGGCTGGAAACTGCTGATCCCCGCGTCGCTGGTCTGGGTGCTGATCGCGGCGGTCATCCGCACGCTGCGCAACCAGGGCTACGAGCACTGGACGACGGCTCTGGTGATCTGCAGCGCGGTCTTTGCCGTGATCCTGGTGCTGTCCTTGCGCAAACCGTTCGCCGCCGCGAGTGGCAGGAAACTCAGGCGGCTGCGCCGCGAACAGGCCGCCGCGATCGTCGCCGCCGGACCGGCGTTCCCGACACCGCCGCTTCCGGGTCAGAAGGCCGTCGCGAGCAAGGAGAAAGCAAGTGCCTAAATTCCTTGCCGGCGTCGCCGGCTTCGGCGTGACGTTCGGTTCGATGTTCAAGAAGAGGATCACCGAGCAGTATCCGGAGAAGCCCGGTCCGGTCAAACCGCGCTACCACGGCCGCCACCAGCTCAACCGGTACTCGGATGGCCTGGAGAAATGCATCGGGTGCGAGCTGTGCGCCTGGTCGTGCCCGGCTGACGCGATCTACGTCGAGGGCGCCGACAACACGGACGAGGCAAGGTTTTCCCCGGGCGAACGCTACGGCCGCGTCTACCAGATCAACTACCTGCGCTGCATTGGTTGCGGGCTGTGCATCGAGGCGTGCCCCACCCGGGCGCTGACGATGACCAACGACTACGAGTTGGCCGACGACAACCGCGCCGACTTGATCTACGAGAAGGACCGGCTGCTGGCCCCGCTGCTGCAGGACATGCTGGCGCCGCCCCACCCGCGGGCCGAGGGCGCTACCGACAAGGACTACTACCAGGGCAACATCACCGCACATGGCCTGCGCGAGAACAAGAACGCGGGAGAGGACCAATGACCGCTAACCTGGCTTCTGATTTGGGGGAAGCAGTGATCGTGCACACTTCCACAGGCGAAGCGGTGGCGTTCTGGGTGCTGGGTGCGCTGGCGCTGGTCGGCGCGCTCGGAGTAGTGCTGGCGGTCAACGCGGTGTACTCCGCGATGTTCCTGGCAATGACGATGCTCAGCCTGGCGGTCTTCTACATGGTCCAGGACGCACTGTTTCTGGGTGTCGTTCAAGTCGTGGTCTACACCGGCGCGGTGATGATGCTGTTCTTGTTCGTGCTGATGCTGATCGGCGTGGACTCGGCGGAATCGCTCAAGGAAACGCTGCGCGGACAGCGGGTCGCCGGCGTCGTGACCGGCCTGGCATTCGGCATTCTGCTGATCGCCGCAATCGGCGCCGTGACGACGAGAACTTACACCGGACTGACCGCGGCCAACGCCAACGGCAACGTCGAAGGCCTGGCTGCGCTGATCTTTTCCCGATATCTGTGGGCTTTCGAGTTGACCAGCGCACTGCTGATCACCGCGGCGGTCGGAGCCATGGTGCTGGCCCACCGGGAGCGCTTTGAGCACCGCAAGAGCCAGCGCGAACTCTCCGAAGAGCGATTCCGTGGTGTCGGGCGTCCCACCCCGCTGCCCGGCCCGGGTGTGTACGCGCGCCGAAACGCAGTGGATTCGGCAGCGCTGCTCGCCGACGGCTCTTACTCGGAATTGTCGGTCTCGTCGATACTGCAAAGCCGCGGTGCCGACGGCGCGCCGACCGCTCCCCGTGAGGCTATCCCCGCGTCTGGTAAAGGCGGTGCATCGTGAACCCGGCCAACTACCTCTACCTGTCGGCGCTGCTGTTTACCATCGGTGCCGCGGGAGTGATGTTGCGGCGCAACGCCATCGTGATGTTCATGTGCGTCGAGCTGATGCTCAACGCCGTCAATCTGGCGTTCGTCACGTTCGCGCGGCTGCAGGGCCAACTGGACGGGCAGATGATCGCGTTCTTCACCATGGTGGTGGCCGCCTGCGAGGTCGTCATCGGCCTGGCGATCATCATGACGATTTTCCGTGCCCGCAAATCGGCGTCGGTCGACGACGCGAACCTACTCAAAGGCTAAGACCGCCACGATGACTCACTTCACCTGGCTGCTCGTAGCACTGCCGCTGGCGGGCGCCGCAATCCTGCTGTTTGGGGGCAGACGCACCGACGCGTGGGGACATTGGCTGGGCACCGCCGCTGCGCTCTCGGCGTTCGGGGTGGGTGCGACGCTGCTCGCCGACTTGCTCAGGCTGGACGCGGCTAACCGGGTCATCCACCAGAAGGTGTTTACCTGGATCCCGGTCAACCAACTGCAGGTCGACCTCGGGCTGCAGATCGACCAGTTGTCGATCTGCTTCGTGCTGCTGATCTCCGGCGTCGGGTCGCTGATCCACATCTATTCGATCGCCTACATGGCCGAGGACCCGGACCGGCGCCGGTTTTTCGGCTACCTCAACCTGTTCCTGGCCTCGATGTTGCTGCTGGTGGTCGCCGACAACTACGTGGTGCTCTACGTCGGCTGGGAAGGCGTCGGCCTGGCCTCCTACCTGCTGATCGGCTTCTGGTACCACAAGCCGTCCGCGGCCACGGCGGCCAAGAAGGCGTTCGTGATGAACCGCGTCGGGGACGCCGGGCTGGCATTGGCAATGTTCCTGATGTTCAGCACCTTCGGCACCCTGTCCTACGCCGGAGTGTTCGCCGGAGCCCCCGGCGCCAGCAGCGGCGTGCTGACCGCGATGGGGCTGTTGCTGCTGGCCGGCGCCTGCGCCAAGTCCGCACAGGTACCGCTGCAGGCCTGGCTGGGTGACGCGATGGAAGGCCCCACCCCGGTGTCCGCGCTGATCCACGCCGCCACCATGGTTACTGCCGGCGTGTATCTGATCGTGCGATCCAACCCGCTGTTCAACCTGGCGCCCGACGCGCAGCTGGGCGTGGTCATCGTCGGCACCGTCACCCTGTTGTTCGGGGCCTTCATCGGCTGCGCCAAGGACGACATCAAACGCGCCCTTGCCGCATCCACGATGAGCCAGATCGGCTACATGGTGCTGGCCGCCGGCCTTGGCCCCGCCGGCTACGCCTTCGCGATCATGCACCTGCTCACCCACGGCTTCTTCAAGGCCGGCCTCTTCCTCGGGTCAGGCTCGATCATCCACGCGATGCACGAAGAGCAGAACATGCGCCGATACGGCGGACTGCGCAAGGCTCTTCCGATCACGTTCGTCACGTTCGGTCTGGGATATCTGGCTATCATCGGCGTGCCGCCGTTCGCGGGCTTCTTCTCCAAGGACGCGATCATCGAGGCGGCACTTGGCGAAGGCGGTGTCCGGGGCTACGTGCTGGGCGGTGCCGCGCTCCTCGGTGCGGGCCTTACCGCGTTCTACATGACGCGGGTGATGCTGATGACCTTCTTCGGCGAAAAGCGTTGGGCCCCGGGCGCCCATCCGCACGAGGCACCGGCACTGATGACTGGGCCGATGATCCTGCTTGCCTTCGGCTCGGTGTTCGCCGGCGGTCTGTTCGCCGTTGGGGGCACTCTGCAGCACTGGCTGGAACCCGTCGTCGGAGTTCATGAAGAAGCCGCCCATGTCCTGCCTGCCTGGGTCAGCACCACGGTGGCGCTGACGGTCGTCGCAGTCGGTATCGCGGTGGCCTACCGGATGTACGGCGGCAAGGCGGCAATCCCGACCGTCGCCCCTGTCCAGGTCTCGGTGCTGACAACAGCCGCACGCGCCGATCTCTACGGCGATACCTTCAACGAGGAGATGTTCATGCGCCCTGGCGCGCAATTCACGGACACGCTGGTCGAAGTCGACGACGCCGGGGTGGACGGCTCGGTCAACGCGCTGGCCGCGCTGGTGGGCCGGACCTCGGATCGCCTGCGGGGGCTGCAAACCGGCTTCGCCCGCTCCTATGCATTGGAGATGCTGGCAGGCGCGGCGCTGGTGATCGCGGCCATCCTGGCGGTGCAACTGTGGTGACTCTGCCCTGGCTGAGCATACTGTGGCTGCTGCCGCTAGTAGGTTCGCTGCTGATCGTCCTGATGCCCGCCGAGGTGGAAAAGCTCGCCAAGTGGATCGGCCTTTTCGTCAGTGTTTTGGTGCTGCTGGTAGCCGTCATCATCACGGCGGGGTTCGAGGTCGGTGGCGCGACTTACCAGTTCGTCGAAAGCCATCAGTGGATACCGGCCTTCGGCGCCGGCTACAGCCTGGGCGTGGACGGCATCGCGATGGTGCTGATTCTGCTGACCGTGGTGCTGATTCCGCTGCTACTGGTCGCGGGCTGGAACGACGGTGGTGAGCGAGGCGCGCCCGCGTTCATCGCCTTGGTGCTGACCATCGAGTCGATGGTGCTGATCGCGGTGGTCTCGCTGGACGTGTTGCTGTTCTACGTGTTCTTCGAGGCCATGCTCATCCCGATGTACTTCCTGATCGGCGGCTTCGGCAAAGGCGCAGGACGATCACGCGCCGCGGTGAAGTTCTTGCTGTACAACCTGTTCGGTGGGTTGATCATGCTGGCCGCGGTGATCGGGCTGTATGTGGTGACCGCGAGGCACGGCATCGGCTCATTCGACTTCCGCGACATCGTGGCCGGCTTCTCCTCCGGTCGCTACAGCGCCGACCCCGCTGTCATCAAGGCGCTCTTTCTGGGCTTCATGTTCGCCTTCGCCATCAAGGCACCGCTATGGCCTTTCCACCGCTGGCTGCCCGATGCCTGCGTCGAGGCCACGCCCGCCACTGCAGTACTGATCACAGCGGTGATGGACAAGATCGGCACCTTCGGCATGCTGCGCTATTGCCTGCAGCTGTTTCCAAGCGCCGCAACGTATTTCCGTCCCATGATCATCGTCTTGGCCGTTATCGGGGTGATCTATGGCGCCGTGGTGGCGATCGGCCAGAAGGACATCATGCGCCTGATCGCCTACACCTCCATCTCGCACTTCGGCTTCATCATCCTGGGCATCTTCGTGATGACCAGCCAGGGACAGAGCGGGTCGACGCTGTACATGCTCAACCACGGCATCTCCACGGCGGCGGTGTTCCTGATCGCGGGCTTCCTGATTTCCCGTCATGGCAGCCGGAAGATCGCCGACTACGGCGGCGTGCAAAAAGTGGCCCCAATTCTGGCCGGGACGTTTCTCGTTTCGTCCATGGCCACCGTGTCGCTGCCCGGTCTGGCACCGTTCATCAGCGAATTCCTCGTCCTGCTGGGCTCATTCAGCCGCTACTGGCTAGCGACGGCGTTCGCGGTCACCGCATTAGTCCTCTCGGCGGTCTATATGTTGTGGCTGTACCAGCGGGTGATGACGGGGCCCGTCGCCAAGGGCAACGAAGACATCGGTGACCTGAGGCCACGCGAGCTTGTCGTCGTGGCTGCGCTGATCGCAATGTTATTTGTGCTCGGGGTTTACCCCAAGCCCGTGTTGGACCTGATCAATCCCGCGGTCGCGAACACCATGACGACCATCGGCCAGCATGATCCCGCGCCGAGCGTGACTAGTCCGGTTACTCGCCCGGTTTCTAAGGCCGCCCCCGCTCCAGCCGAAGGACCGCACCGATGACCCTCCCCACTCCCAGCATCGAGTACTTTCTGCTGTCCCCGATGCTCATCGTCTTCGGGGTCGCCGTGGTCGGCGTCCTCGTCGAAGCGTTCGTGCCGAGACGGCTTCGGTACGGCGCGCAAGTGACATTGGCATTTGGCGGTTTGGTCGCGGCCTTCATCGCGCTGCTCTTTGTGGCCGAGACGATTTGGGCGGGTCGCCCCGCGGTGCTGGGCGCGGTAGCCATCGACCCAATGGCGCTGTTCCTGCAGGGCACCGTGCTGTTGGTCGCGATGTTGGCAGTCATCTTCATGGCGGAACGCACGGCCGCCGAGAAAGGCGCCGTAAAGGCCGCCGGCGCGAAGGTGGCCGTGACAGTCGGCGGCGGGTTGGATTCCTTTACCCCGCAGGCCTCCGCGGTTCCTGGCAGCGACGCCGAGCGCGAAGCGGAGCGGGCCGGAGCCGCCCAGACCGAACTCTTCCCGCTGGTGATGCTGTCGGTCGGCGGCATGATGGTGTTCCCCGCCTCCAACGACCTGCTGACCATGTTCGTCGCGCTGGAAGTCTTGTCGTTGCCGCTGTACCTGATCTGTGGGCTGGCCCGTCATCGCCGCCTGCTGTCGCAGGAAGCGGCGATGAAGTACTTCCTGCTCGGTGCGTTCTCCTCGGCGTTCTTCCTTTACGGTGTGGCTTTGCTCTACGGCCACACCGGCACCCTGACCTTGACCGGGATCCGCGATGGGTTGTCGAAACACGGCGACAACTCGATGGCGTTGGTCGGCGTCGCGTTGCTGTCAGTCGGGCTGCTGTTCAAGGTCGGTGCCGTCCCATTCCATTCCTGGATTCCCGACGTCTATCAGGGCGCGCCCACCCCGATCACGGGGTTCATGGCGGCGGCCACCAAAGTCGCGGCGTTCGGCGCGCTGCTGCGCGTGTTCTATGTCGCGCTACCTCCGCTGCACGACCAGTGGCGGCCTGTGCTGTGGGCGATTTCGATTCTGACCATGACCGTCGCGACCATCACCGCGTTGAATCAGACCGACGTCAAGCGACTGCTGGCCTATTCGTCGGTCGCGCACGTCGGATTCATTCTCACCGGCGTGATCGCCGACAGCGCCGCGGGTCTTTCGGCGACGTTGTTCTATCTGGTCGCCTACAGCTTCAGCACCGTCGGCGCGTTCGCCGTCGTGGGTCTGGTCCGCAGCGCGGACGGCGACGAGGACGCCACGCTGTCCCACTGGGCCGGGCTGGGGCGGCGCTCACCCGTTGTGGGCGGGTTGCTTTCAATGTTTCTGCTCGCATTCGCCGGTATCCCGCTGACGAGCGGATTCATCAGCAAGCTCTCGGTGTTCAAGGCCGCCGCCCAGGGCGGCGCGGTGCCGTTGGTGATCATCGGTGTGATTTCCAGTGGCGTCGCCGCGTACTTCTACGTCAAAGTGATTGTCTCGATGTTCTTCAACGAGCCAACCGATGCCACCCCACACGTCGTGGTGCCCAGCCTCTTGGCCAAGACCGCCATCACGGTATGTGCTTTAATCACAGTGGGTTTGGGGATCTTCCCGCAGCCGCTGCTCGAGCTGGCCGACAACGCCGCGCAGCTGCTGCGCTGATGTTTTAGGGCTGGCCGAAGAGCCCGCCGAGGATGCCCGCGGAATAGTCGACCTGACTGAAGGGCCCCGCGGTGAAGTTGCCCGAGTTGTCGATGCCTGGACCGTACACGGGCCGGGGTTGGGGGCCGAGTTCGCGATGCCGGAGTTGTCGCTACCCGAATTGAAGAAACCCGCGTTAAGGCTCCCGGCGTTGCCGAAGCCAACCTGAATCGAACCCGAGTTAGCGAGACCCGAAGTTGAAAACCCTTGCGCGTTCTCGAAGCCGGATACGTGCTGGCCCGCTCGGGAAATCTTACCGCCCGCGATGAGCGATGGCGGGCAGTCAGCCGAGGAATGGGCGCGTGGCCAATGTGTAGATTGCCAGCACCGCCAGCGGCGCCGCCAGCGGCAGCCACGGCAACTGCAGCGGGAAAGACGTCGCAACCAACCCGACGAAAGTAAAACCAGCGGCGGCAACAACTGTCGGCCAGCTCCCCACAACGACGCCGGCGGGTTCGCCGACAGCGTGCCTGCACACCAGGTAGGCGGCGGCGCAAAGTCCGGACAGCGCGGCGAGCACGTGCGACGGATTGGACACCACGATCAGCGCCACCGACAGCAACACGGCGGCCGTGGCGGCCGGACGAAAGACAATCCCAACGCCCACCGCAATAACGGCGATCCCACCCGCGACAACGGGCGGCCCAGGAGAGCCGACGGCGGCTGCCGCCACCATCAGCAGACCGAACACGGTTGAGAGAACACGTGTCACCGCTACCCCCGAAGCCGTCCGCGCACCCGATGGCGACGCTCGGGCAACACGCCCATCGACTGTTCCAAGCTGCGCTCCGCGCTCCAGGGCACCACGTCGACTCCAATGGTGGCCATGTCGCGGTACATCGCCGAGCGCTGCAGCGCCCACATCCGATCGATAAGCGGATCCTGCCCGGTTTCAAACGGCGAGCTGTCGAGAACGTCCACACCGATCACGACATGGCCGCGCTTGCGGAGGTCGATCAACGCAAGTGCGAATTCGGTATCGAGCAGCGTCGAGAACGCGACGACGATCGCGCCCGCGGGAACGGCCGCACGCGGTGCCAAAGTCCCTGTTGTGTCTTCGAATCCGTCGCCGGCACGGAGCACCGTGTCCAGCACCCTATAGAACTGACGCTGCCCGATGTCGGCGCCCAGCCACCGTGGACGATTGCCACCCAGCGCGACGATCCCAGCACGATCACCGTGTCGCAGGGCGGTCTGCACCACCTGCGCCGCGCCGCGCACAACTCGTTCGACAGCGACGGTAGCCGGGCCTGCCGGCTGCTGATTCGTATCAATCAACACCACCACGTCCGCGGCGCGGTCGGTCAATCGCCGCGTCACGTGCAATCGCCCGCGGCGCGCGCTCACCGGCCAGTTCACGGTGCGCAGCTGGTCGCCGGGCACGTACGGGCGAATGTCGGCGTACTCGACGCCCGGGCCGATGTGCCGGGTGAGGTGGGCGCCAAGGCGGTCAAGCAACTCGGTCTGCGGGATTGGGGTGGACTGCGGCGGCGTCAGGGGAAACACGATGACCACGGCGACGTCGACGGTCGCCGTCCCCGTCACCAACCCACCACGCGCCAAAACGTCGACTCGAGCCCGGACGGGATATCGACCCCAGCGTTGCGCCAGTACCGCAACGGTTTTCGCCTGACACGAATCCGACTCGAGGTCCTCGATCTCCATTCCTTCGGCGGCGGAGACTGTCAGTTCGACCGTGGCCGAGCCGGCTACCGCTCCCGCCCCGGCTTGCGTCAGCCATACTTTCAGCCGCGCCTGCTCGTTCTCGAAGCAACGTTGCGAGTCAGGTTCTGCGTGTACCCGAATTTTCGGTACCGGGCGCTGCCAGCTGATCGAACACAGCACACCGAGCAGCGGCGCCGCGAAGGCGATCAGCTGCCAGCGGCCACCGATCACGGCAGCCGTCAACGCAATCCCGGTGCAGGCCGCGATGGAACGCGTCAATTGTGATGCATGCCAGCGGAACTGGACATCCTGCCGGTGGTCCGCACCGGACTTATCCGTCATGCCCGGGCGTTTCAGGTGCTCGGGGTACGGGCAAGCGCCGCAGCAATTCTCCGACCACATCGGCGCCCTGAATCTTTCGCACCCACATTTCCGGCCGCAAGGTGATCCGGTGCGCGATGGCCGCAGTGGCGAGCGCCTTGACATCTTCCGGGATCACATAGTCCCGGCCCAGCAGCAAGGCGCGAGCCCGGGCCAGTTGAACGAGGTCAAGTTCGGCACGGGGGCTGGCGCCAACGGCGACCTGTGGATGGCGTCGCGTAGCGGTGGCCAGCGACACCACATAATGCAAAACATCCTCGTGCACGCTCACCTGTTCGACCGATTCGCGCATCGCTATCAGATCAGTGGCGTCCAAGACCTGATTCACCGTCAACTCGGCCGAACCGCGCTCTAGGCGCCGGCGCAGCATGGCAGTCTCGTCACGCTCGGAGAGGTACCGCAGTTCCAGGCGCATCGCGAACCGGTCGAGCTGCGCCTCGGGCAGCGGNNCAAGGCCGCCTGGGTTTTAGGCGGGGTGCGGTTGATCTCGTCGGCGAGCAGCAAGTTGGTGAAAATGGGCCCGGGCCGGAACGCGAAGCGCCCTGACTGCATGTCATAGATGGTTGCGCCGAGCAGATCGGCGGGCAGCAGATCGGGCGTGAACTGCACCCTGGTGAAGCGAAGACCCAACGCGGCGGCGAAGGATCGCGCGATCAGGGTCTTGCCCAGGCCGGGAAGATCTTCGATCAGTACGTGGCCACGCGCGAGGACCGCAGTCAGGATGAGCGTCAGTGCGGCGCGCTTCCCGACTACCACCCGCTCGATTTCGTCCAGGACCGCCTCACAGCGCTGCATGGTCGTCACGGCCGGCACACTCATATCGGAGTCACGCCTTGTGTCATACCTGCTCCAACTTTTGCAGAATCTCTTCCAGCGCCGCACGGCCCGGTCCCGGCTCGCGGCTACCGGTACGCGTGACGTTGTTCGGGTCAACCCATTTCCACAATTCGGCGCCGAAGAGCATTTGGCCCGTTGAGGCAAACGTCTCCGGATCTTTGGCCTGTCTTTGACCGGTAGCGATTGCGAAGCGCCGCGAGAGCATTGGACGCAGGTGACGGTCCCAGTCCGCCCGGGTGGAGTCCGACCAACGGATCGTCGTCTGGGTGCTGGACAGCCAGCGGCGCAACGAATCCCCGAGNNGCGAACACGAACCGGCGATCGTGCACCGTCAGCGCCAGCAGCTCGATCCCGACGATGAGGAGAACGCCCAGGGTGATAAGCCGTTTCACGCGGCACTCCTCGAGGCCAGCTCGTCGAGCACAACCTGAAGCGCGCCCACCGCCAACTCGCGGTGGCGCTCGTTCATCTCATGCGGGCTGAATCGCGCCTCGGCGAACAGATTCACCAGCTCAATTGCGTTATCGGCATGCAACGCATTGTGTTCGACGGCGCGGGCCAGCACCTCGGTTGCGGTGTCGAAGTCCTGAGGAACTGCCCCGGGAACATTCGCGAGTTCGCGCTCCATCGCGGCGTAGCACGCGATGATCGCCTCCCGCGGTTCGCGATTGAGGTCCGCAATCTCAGCCATCCCGCGTTCCGCGGCCCGCACCAGAGATTCCGAACGCCCAGGTGTGGACGGGAATTCGGTCTCATCGCCGTCGTTATCGTCCGGCAACGCACCCGTCAGCGCCGCGCGCCGTCGCCGCCGGGACATGATGAGCGTCCCCACGACGATCAAAATCAGCATCGGGATCGTGCTGGCGAGCAGGACTCCGAGCATGTCTCCGGAGTCGTCCTGGGGGTGCTGTTTGGCCACCGGGGCGGCGCCATGCGCGGGCGACGGACCCTGATCCGGTGCCGGCGCCGACGGGGTGACAGTGTGCGGGAACCACAATCGGGCCAGCAGCATCGCGATCAACAACCACGCGACGATCACCGCGAGTCCGACTAACAACACGCGCCAACTCGGTCGTCCAGCGCGGCCACCGAGCGTCCCGGACAGACCCCCCGGCCCGGGCGGCATCGCGCGCGGATCTCGCAAACGGGCGATGATCGCGATCGCCAGCAGCGTCAGCGTCGCACTCAGTGCGACCACCACGAACGCCAGCGCCGCTCGACCGGGACCCGGCTGAACGCGTGCGGCGTAGTCATGAGCCGGAAGGTATCCGCGCAACGCAGCAGCAGCGATGATCAACAGCCCGATCAGGGCAATAACGCGACCCGTCGGCCCGTCGATCGCGCGTTTAGTACCGGGCATGCGCACACCACTCGACCGGTTGCGTGCCGCGGTTGCGGCATCGGCTTTTCTCATAGTGGCACGCCAGACGGAAGGTATCCACAGTTGGCACTTCATCCACAGACCGACCAACTCCCACTTTTATTCGCACACCCGTTCGATAGGCTTGCACGATGGGATTCATGGCCGCCGAGCGGGCACAAGAGCGGATTAGCGCTGCTCTTGACGCGATCGACGCCGCCCACGACGTGCTGCGTGGCACCTCATCTGACCTGGTAAGCAACAATTTCCGCGTCAAGGTAGCCGACCGACTCGAGACTCAGGACCGCGTGAACCGCGGGCTGATGTATCGGTTGTTCGGCGAAATCGCCGATCCACCCGACGGGTCCCAATCCGTACCGATCGTGCGGGGCATGCTCTGGGCGCGGCTCCGCGTCACTCCTAAAGAAATCACCCGGCGCTTCAAATTGGCCGCACGGATTCGCCCGCGGCGGTCCCTTACCGGTCAGCCGATCGCACCGGAGTTGCCGGAGTTGGCCGCTGCGGTCCAGGCCGGTGCCGTCGGCGAGGACCATATTCGCGCTGTGTGCAGAGCCGTCGATGTGCTGCCCAGCTGCGTCTCGCCCACCGACGTAGCTCGAGCCGAGCGCACCTTGGTACGGCATGCCACGAAACTTGACGCTGGAGTCGTCACAAAGCTCGGTCAACAAATAGCGGACTACCTCAATCCTGACGGCACTTTTACCGACGAAGATCGCGCGCGCCGGCGGGGACTGCACCTGGGCCCGCAGGGGCCTGACGGTATGTCGCGGCTTGAGGGATTGCTCGACCCCGAGGCCCGCGCGTACTTCGAAGCCGTCCAAGCCGCCGTACGGCCCGGCCGCCATGAACCCGACAGCGCGCAGGAAGACCCCGAGGTGCGCGACGAACGCACGCCGGCCCAACGCTGCCACGACGCTTTCAAGTTGGGAATGGAAAGTGCCATCGCCTCCGGCAAGCTAGGTCTGCACCGCGGCCACCCCGTCACGGTCATCGTCACCACGATGCTGGCCGAACTCGAGCAGGCCGCAAACGCCGCGGCCGGCGGATCGGTCCCGATGCCCGGGCCAGCGCGAACCGGCGGCGGCTCCAGGCTTCCGATGTCGGATTTGATCCGCATGGCCGCCAAGGCAATCCACTACCTGGCGGTGTTCGATAACCATACGGAGCGACCGCTGTATCTGGGCCGCCAGAAGCGCATCGCCACCGCCGACCAACGGCTCATCTGCTATGCGCGTGATCGCGGCTGTACCCGGCCCAATTGCCTCGAACCGGGATATCACAGCGAAGTTCACCATGCGCCGGACTGGGCGCAGGGTGGCCAGACGGACGCGGACAAACTATTTTTCGCCTGCGGTTGCGACCACGGCGCGGCGAGCCGGGGGGAACTGCGCACTGTGGTCACCGAGAGCGGGCGGCTCGGATGGACCGACGGAAGTGGGCCGCCCGAAATCAATCACGCCCACCACCCCGACGAGCTACTGAACGGAGATCCTGACCCGCCCGGCGACGAAAGTTGAAGCGCGACAGCGTGCGGAAGATCCCGAGGTGCGCGTTCTGGGCATACGCTCGCATCGTTGCAGCGCGAGTGTTGCGTCGAGCCAGCTCGAAAGGAAGGGCGATCGAAATTGGAAAATGAGAGAATTCTGTACCGTGCATGTCCGCTGTGCGACTCGGCCGATATCCTCCCACTCGTGAAAATAGACTGCACCGGACACGCCATGTGGCGGCAGCCGTTGGAGCCATTAATTCCGTGGGTGAGGTGTGGACAATGCGAACATATATTCACCGAGGGCTATTTCACTGATGCAGCGCTAGATGTGCTGTTCGGCGACACGCAACACCGACAAGTCGTCGGCACTGACATGGAGTTGCAGCGCAATACTTCGGCAAGGATGGTGGAGCGAGCGACCAACACACTCGGATTGCCAAACGGTCGGTTGTGGCTTGACGTTGGGTTCGGCAACGGATCGCTGCTGATGACAGCCAATGAGTTCGGCTTTGATGTGTTTGGAGTCGATTTGCGAGAAAACAACGTAGCGGACATCGGTAACTACGGGATTCCTGCGTATCACGGCACCTTAGAAAGCGCGCTAGAGAATGTTGCGTTCGAATCGAAGCCAACGGTGATCAGTATGGCCGATGTTGTGGAGCACGAACCTTTTCCGCGAGATGTTCTGCGTTGCGCGAGGAGCCTTATAAACGAACCGGGCTTGTTGCTTATTTCCATGCCAAATGCAAGCGCGCTGCTGTGGGGCTACTTGAATGCGATCAATCAAAACGTGTACTGGCGCGAGATCGAGCATTATCACAACTTCACGCGCGAAAAGATATATGCCGAGTTGCAAAAGGCTGGATTCAGACCAGTTAACTACGCTGTCAGTGAGCGGTACCGCTGTTGCATGGAGATTTTGGCGGAGCCTGCATGATCCCGAACTAATCCAGCGAGAACGGCCGGTAGCTGCCGTCGAGAACCTCGCTGTGGCCGATCGTGCGCCCGGTCACCACAGCCGCATCCACCAGCGTCAAATTCACCGCCGCCTTTGCGAACTCGTCCGCCGCGGCGGTGTCGGCGAATTCGCGCGCGTAGTACGCCAGGCCCGGCGTGAGGATCGGCTTCGATGGCGACAGCGCGTTCACCGCGATGTTGTGGCCGGCCAAATCGAAAGCCGCGCACTGGGTGAGATGTTCGAGCGCGGCTTTGGATCCGCCATAGCCGGGCAAGACACCGCCACTGCGATCAGGGTAGGGCCCGTCGCCGGGTATGCGCGAGGCGACGGAGGTGATGTTGATGATCGAGCCGCCACCCGCGTCGATCATGTCGGGGCACACCAGCTGCATCAGTTCATAGGCGGCGAAGACCGCGATGTCGAAGTGCCGGCGAAATGCGTGCAGCGGCGTACCGACGAACGGCGGCCAGCCGGGCTTGCCGGCCGCAGGAGCCGGCTTGGCCGCCTTGACCCGCGGTTCGGCCCCCGGCGTCGGCGGCCGGCCGGGAGCGGTGAATGCAGCGTTATTCACCAGAATGGTGATGGTCCCCAAGGCATCTCGTGCCGCAGCCACCAGCTGTGCGATCTCTTCGCGATTCGTCAGATCCGCCCGAATCGCCACCGCGCGTCCGCCCGCCGCCTCGATCTCGGTCACGGTCTCACCAATGGTCCCGGGCAACCGGTCGTCCCACACCTGTTCGGTGCGCCCCACGACCGCTACCGCCGCGCCTTCCGCGGCGAGCGCCAATGCGATCGCCCGGCCCAGGCCGCGGCTGGCGCCCGTGACGATCGCGGCCCGACCCGCAAGTCGGCGAGTCATCCCGTCACCCCGTGCAGGACGATGGAGGCGGTCTGATCCACCCACGCGTCGTCCAATTTTTCGTCTGGGCGCAGCATCATCCGCAGCATCGTCGCTCCTCCAATCAGCTCGATCAATCGGTCCGGGTGCACACCGGGGTGTGCTTCACCCCGGTCCACGGCCTCTTGCAGCCGCATCCGCACCGCGGCGAACAGGTCAGTAAATCGCGACATCACCCGGGCATTGAGATCGGCATCGGCCGTCACGTCGGCCACCAAACCCGGCAACGCGGCCCGCACCACCGGCGTGGTGAACACGTCGCGGGTGGCCTCGATCATCATCCGGACGTCCGCGGCGATATCGCCGGCGGGAGCCTCCAACGCGGTGGGTGCCACCGGGAACACAGCCTCGTGCACCAGCTCGGCTTTACTGGACCACCGGCGGTACAACGCGGATTTCGTCGTTCCGGCGCGTTCGGCGACGGCCGCCACGCTCAGACTCGAATAGCCGATTTCCACAAGCAGTTCCGCGGTCGCCGACATTATCGCCGAGGCAATCCGCGGGTCCCGGGGACGCCCGGCACCGGGGGCCTTGTCAACGGTGGACCGGTCTGCTTTCATAACGCTACCTACCGTATCGTAATTGCCGCAAAGAAGCGGCAAGAATGGAGGCACCCCGTGCCCAACGAACCTGCGATCGACAAGGTCGACCGACTCCAGCGCTCTAGTCGAGACGTCACCACCCTGCCCGCGGTGATGTCGAAATGGCTGTCAACCGTCCTGCCCGCGGGGGCGACGCCCGAGGTGACCATCGAAAGCGGCGTGGATTCCAACGGCATGTCGTCGGAAACCATCATCTTGACCGCCCGCTGGCAGGAGGACGGGCAGGCCAAAGAGCAGAAGCTCGTGGCCCGGGTAGCGCCGACCGCCGAGGACGTGCAGGTCTTCCCGACGTACCGACTTGACCACCAATTCGACGTGATACGGACGGTGGGCGAACTGACCGACGTCCCCGTTCCGCGGGTGCGCTGGCTCGAGCCGACCGGCGACGTGCTGGGCACACCCTTTTTCCTGATGGACCACGTCGACGGTCTGGTGCCGCCCGACGTCATGCCATACACGTTCGGCAACAACTGGTTTGCCGACGCGCCCGCCGAACGCCAGCGCGAACTGCAGGACGCCACCGTCGGCGTACTGGCCACCCTGCATTCAATCCCTAACGCAACGAAGACCTTTGCCTACCTATCCGAGGTTCAGCAAGGCGACACCGCGTTGCGCGGGCAGCTCAACTGGTTGCGTTCCTGGTACGACTTTGCAGTGCCCGACATCGGCCGGTCTCCGCTACTGGAGCGCAGTTTCGCTTGGCTGGAAGACAACTGGCCGGCCGAGGTGGCCGCAGGTGAGCCGGTGCTGCTCTGGGGCGACTCCCGGGTAGGCAACGTGTTGTACCGCGACTTTCAACCCGTGGCGGTGCTGGACTGGGAAATGGTGACGCTCGGTCCACGCGAGATCGATGTTGCATGGATGATTTTCGCGCACATGGTGTTTCAAGAACTCACCGGTCTTGCTGGCATGCCCGGCCTGCCGGAAGTGATGCGTGAGAGCGACGTCCGCGCAACCTATAAGCGGCTTACCGGCGTCGAAGTGGGCGACCTGCAGTGGTTCTACGTGTACTGCGGGGTGATTTGGGCTCTCGTGTTCATGCGCACCGGCGCGCGTCGGGTGCACTTCGGGGAAACCGAGAAGCCTGAAGACGTGGAGTCGCTGTTCTACCACGCCGGATTGATGAAACGCTTTATCGGAGAGGATCAGTAATGCTCGGACCGCTCGACGAGTTCCCGGTACATCAGGTACCCCAGCCGATCGCGTGGCCGGGGTCCTCCGACCGCAATTTCTACGATCGCTCCTACTTCAACGGCCACGACCGCACCGGGAACATCTTTTTGATCAGCGGTATCGGCTACTACCCCAATCTTGGCGTCAAGGACGCGTTCTTGCTCATCAGGCGCGGGGATACGCAGACCGCAGTGCACGTTTCAGACGCCATCGACCAGGATCGGCTCAACCAGCATGTCAACGGGTACCGGATCGAGGTCGTCGAGCCGCTGCACAAGCTGCGATTGATCCTCGACGAAACCGAGGGCGTCGCGGCCGATCTCACCTGGGAGGGTTTGTTCGACGTCGTCCAGGAACAACCGCATATCCTGCGGGCCGGCAACCGGGTGACGCTGAACGCGCAGCGGTTCGCGCAACTGGGCAGCTGGAGCGGACGGATCGCCATCGATGGTGAGGAAATCGCGGTCGACCCAGCCACCTGGATCGGCAGCCGGGACCGATCCTGGGGCATCCGCCCGATCGGCGAGGCCGAACCCGCCGGGCGCCCCGCCGATCCGCCATTCGAGGGCATGTGGTGGCTGTACGTACCGATGGCGTTCGACGACTTCGCCGTGGTGCTGATTATCCAAGAGGAGCCCAACGGATTCCGCTCACTCAACGATTGCACCCGGATCTGGCGCGACGGTCGGGTCGAGCAGCTGGGCTGGCCGCGGGTCAAGATCCACTACCGTTCCGGCACCCGGATCCCGACCGGCGCCACCATCGACACGACCGCTCCCGACGGCACCGCGGTGCACCTCGACGTGGAGTCCAAGCTTCCGGTGCCGATCCACGTCGGCGGGGGCTACGGCGGCGACTCGGACTGGATACACGGCGTCTGGAAGGGCGAGAAGTTCGCCGAACGGCTGACCTACGACATGACCGATCCGGCGATCATCGCGCGGTCCGGCTTCGGCGTCATCGACCACGTAGGCCGCGCGGTATGCCGCGACGGTGACGGGGATCCGGTGCAGGGCTGGGGCCTCTACGAGCATGGAGCTCTAGGCCGGCACGACCCGTCCGGGTTCGCCGACTGGTTAACGGTTGCACACTAGCTCTCCTAGTGGGGTTGACTGGAGGATGTGACAGCCCCGCCATGGAGCGTTGACGCCGTTGTGGTCGGCGCCGGCTTTGCCGGACTGACCGCGGCGCGCGAACTGACACGACAGGGCCATGACGTACTGGTCTTCGAGGGCCGCGACCGCGTCGGCGGCCGTTCGTTCACCGGCAGCGTCGCAGGTGTGCCCGCTGACATGGGCGGCACTTTTGTGGGCCCGACCCAAGACGCCGTCCTGGCGCTGGCGGCCGAACTCCAGATCCCGACCACCCCAACTCATCACGCCGGCAAGAACGTGATCCAGTGGCGTGGCCGCGCGCGTTCCTACCGCGGCACCATTCCGAAGCTTTCGCTCATCGGGCTGCTCGATATCGGCAGGCTACGTTGGCAATTCGACCGAATTGCCCGCAGCATCCCGGTATCGACACCCTGGGATGCGCGCGGCGCGCGCCAGCTCGACGAGCTGTCGCTGGGTGACTGGTTGCGCTCCGTGCGCGCCGGCGCCTCGTCACGCGACCTGCTGGCCATTGTCGCGCGGGTCACGTGGGGGTGCGAACCAGCCGACGTGTCAATGCTGCACGCCGCCCGCTACACACACGCGGCCGGCGGCCTCGACCGCCTGCTCGACGTCGAAAACGGTGCCCAGCAGGACCGTTTCCTGGGCGGCACCCAGCAGATCGCCGAGGCGGCGGCGGCCGAACTCGGCACCCGTGTCGTACTCAACGCCCCGGTGCGCCGCATCGAGCGACACGGGGCAGGAGTGACGATCACCTCCGATCGCGGGCAAGCCGAGGCCGGGTACGTCATCGTCGCGATTCCACCGGCCCATCGAGCGTCCATCGAGTTCGCTCCCCCACTCCCCGCCGAATACGCGGAACTGGCAAAGCATTGGCCGCAGGGCCGGCTCAGCAAGGCCTACGCGGCGTACCCCACTCCGTTCTGGCGGGCCAACGGGTTCTCGGGCCAGGCCCTGTCCGATGAAGGCCCGGTGTTCATCACCTTCGACGTCAGCCCGGACGCCGACGGGCCAGGCGTCCTGCTGGGCTTCGTCGATGCACGCGCGTTCGACTCCCTGCCCGCCGAGCAGCGTCGACGCGACGCGCTGCGCTGCTTCGCGTCGTTCTTCGGTGCCGACGCGCTCGAGCCCCTGGGTTATGTTGATCACCGTTGGGGTACCGAGGGATTCGCGCCGGGCGGGCCGACGGCGGCGGTACCACCGGGTTCGTGGACACGATTCGGCCCGTGGCTGCGCGAGCCGGTGGGGCCAATCCACTGGGCCGGGACCGAAACCGCCGACGAATGGACCGGGTTTTTGGACGGCGCCGTCAGGTCTGGCCAGCGGGCTGCCGCCGAAGTCGCTGCCCAGCTGTGAATGCGATATCCCGTCGAGAATTCTTGGCCGGCGCGATGAGCGCGGCCGGCGGCGGGCTGGCGGCCGCGTGCACCTCCAATCATCCATCGTCACCACCGGCGTCACCGTCGGACACCGAGTCGGTCCTGATCGTCGGCGCCGGGATGGCGGGCTTGGCGGCAGCACGCAGCCTTGCCGACGCCGGATGGCCGGTGCGGTTGATCGAAGCCCGCGATCGCATCGGTGGCCGGGTATATACCACTCGCGACTGGGGCCTACCCCTGGAAATGGGCGCGTCGTGGATCCAAGGCGCCACCGACAATCCGCTGATGGAGTTGGCGCAGAATGCTCAACTGCAGCTTGCCCCGACCGACTATTACAAGTGGGCGAAACTCGCGATCGATCCCAAACTGCAGCCGCTGGAATACAACCAAAAAGCCTGGCGCAAGTTCGTGGCTCGGGCTTGCGATCACGTCGACGGCGGAAGCCTGGGCGCCGCCGTCGAGGTGGCGGCAACCGAAAAGGAGCTGTCCTACTCCGAGCGCGCCCAACTGGCTTTTTATCTCACCACCGAGATCGCGGACGAATACGCGGCCGACCCGGACCAGCTCTCCGCCACCACATATGACGACGGCGAATACACCGACGGCGACCAAGACGCCGTCACCAACGGCTACGACGCTCTGCCAGAGCTGCTCGCCAAGGGACTCCAGATCGTCCTCAATGCGCCGGTAACCGCGATCGCGCGACGGGAAAACTCCGTCACCGTGCGGGCGGGCAAACAGTCGTTCGAGGGACGGGCCGTGATCGTCACCGTTCCGCTCGGAGTCCTGAAATCCGGTGCGATCACATTCGACCCACCACTTCCCGACGCACACGTGCACGCCCTGCAGGCCCTGGGATTCGGTCTGCTGTCAAAGAGCTACTTCCGCTTCAACCAACGAAACTGGAATGCGGAGAACGCCTTCTACGAATTCATGGGCACCGGCCCGGGCATGTGGTCGCAGTGGTTCACCTTGCCGGCCGCGGCCGGACCGATTGTGCTGGCTTTCAACCCGGGTTATCGCGGTCGGGCCGTGGAGTCCGCGTCACCCGAGGACCTGATGGCTAGCGCGCAGCCTGTCATCCGGCAGCTGTTCGGCGACGACATCTACCCTGTCGAGGTCCGGACGTCGCGCTGGGCCACCGATCCCTTTGCGCGAGGCTCGTACTCGTTCCACGCGCCCGGGTCCGGCCTCGACGATCGGCGCCGGCTGCAGCAGCCGATCGGTGACCGGCTGTACCTGGCGGGCGAGGCCGTCGGCGTCAATAATCCCGCCACTGTGCACGGCGCGTTGTTCAGCGGGCGATACGCCGCTAGCCAGCTGATGAACCGATTGCATCGTTAGCGGGTAACGGCTAGTCCTGCAATGCCGTCGCGCAGTGCTCAAGGATCGCAACAAAGCTCGAGCGAAGCAGCCGATAGCTGACCGACTCCAAGAGCTTTCCTCCCGCCCAAACCGGATGGGTGTAGTTGGTCAACCAGTCGACGTCGGTGCCTTCGGTCGATCCGCTGCCCGACTCAGTAAATGTCAGCGTGCCACCGTCGTGAATGAAAGGCGGCACAGATCGGACGATGAGGTACGAGTAACTGCGCGGCCGATCGTAGGCCGTGATCTCTTCCCGGAACCAGGTGCCAACCCCGATCACTTGGCGCATCGCGCCCGCCCCAAGCACGGAGGAGCCCTTCTCGTAACCGGCCTTGAGAGCCAACGGAGCGGCAGCCAAATTGACCGGATCGGCCAGCCAGTCGAAGACCTGTTCCACGGGTGCCGCGATCGTCCGCCGCACGCGAATCTCGACCATGAGATCTCCTGCCTGGCCGTAGCCCTGTCGTCCACCCACATGCTAGATGCGCCCCGGCGTTTGCTGCAAACCGCTCTAACCCAGCATATTGGGTCACTACGATTAGCTGCACGCGGCGGCGCGTTCGCCTGAGCTACCCTGGAATTCAGGGATCGGGACCCGCTGGGGAAGCTCACGAATTTGGGGGACGAATCATGAATATCAGCAAAATCGCCGCGCGTCGGCAAGGGGCCGGCGTCAGCGCCGGCATTCTGCTCGGGGGGATCGCCATGGGTATCGTCGGTGCGCCGTCGGCGGCCGCGGCACCCGACTGCAGTCCCGACGGCGTCAATGCCACCGTTTCGTCGGTGACCGGCTCCGCACAGCAGTACCTCGCCGCGCATCCGGGTGCCAACCAAGTGGTCACGGCGGCGTCCGACCAGCCGCGTCCGCAGGCGGAATCCAGCATTCGCAGCTATTTCACCGCGCACCCGCAGGAGTACACCGACCTGCGCGGCATTCTCGCACCGATCGGCGACACCGAACGTCAGTGCAGCGTGTCGGCACTGCCGGCGAACCTGGAGTCGGCCTACCACGAGTTCATGGCCGGCTGACCCGACAGGCAGTTGCCGTCAATTCGTTGGCCAGCCCGCCCTTCCGTGAGCCGAAAGGGCTTCGGGGACCGAGTCAACGATGGGTAACCCGTGGTCCGGGAATACACCGGTCACTCGGCGCATTACGGCGCCGGTGACCACGCTGGAAGGCAGCTTGGCTTGCCGCTATTCGCGGTTGAGGGTTATCAACGCTCGAAAACCCGCCACCCCAAGAAAATCCACGTAACTGAGATTAAGGATCAGCGGAGCCTTCCGCTGCGAGAAGCGGCGGATTGCTTCGCCGACCCGATCGGCGTTAGAGGCGTCAATTTCGCCACTGATGCACACGACCGTGGCAGCGTTGTGCGAGTGAACCCGCAGTCCGGCCCCTGCGCAGTCGACTTGCTCCGGCGTGTTTTTGTCGGGTACAGCAGGCAAGTGGTGGCGCCCATCAGGTGTGGTGGTGAGCGAGACGGGCGACAGGGAGCTATCGACACCGCTCATGGGCGGCTGTGGGCTCAACCTTGCAAGAAGCCTACCGCCGCCGACTGAGGCGCGGACGAAAACGTCCGTCTTAACAGCGATAAGTTGTCGACTCTTTCCGTTTACCTCCGCTACGGCGCGGGTAATCCGTTTCGCAATCAACACCCCACGGCTCGAACGGAATTCACTTATGTCGCGCGATGGATCTCCGCTGCCACCGAAATCCTGGGCGACGGCGGGCGGCTTCCGCTACTTCGTCCACGACGACCGATGGGAGTGGTCCGACGAGCTTGCCCGCATGCACGGCTATCGCCCGGGCACCGTCACGCCCACCACCGACTTGGTCTTGGCGCACAGGCATCCCGACGACAACGCGACGGTGGCCGACCTGATCTTGCAGGTCTACCGGCAGGGCACCGCCGTCACCATTCGAAACCGGATTATCGATGCCCGCGGCAAGGAGCGACAGGTCATTGTGGTGGGTGATCGCTTCTTCAAAAATGACGTCGTGCCCGCTGGTATCGCCGGGTTTTACATCGACATCACGGATCAGTTCGAAAAAGATGTGCAAAAGCGGCTCACCGAAGGGGTAATGACGATCAGTGCGCGGCGGGCGGTGACCAATCAAGCCATCGGCATGGTGATGCTGCGATATAACGTGGACGAGGAAAGCGCGTTCTCTCTTCTGACCACGATGTCTCAGCAATCGAACGTCAAGTTGCGGATCATCGCCGAACGAGTCGTCGCCGACCCCTCCTCGCTTGGCGCAACTCGCCTCGCGCACTGCGCAATCCGCCCGGCTACCGGATAATTCGCTGGCCGCCCTGCTATGCCGCGAAATTGGCCGGCTGCAGCCGGGTGCGGCTGTCGTCGCGGCACATTGGCGCCACCCGGTGGCCGAGTACCCGCTGAGCGGCGACGCGGCCAACGCCGTCATCGCCGCGACCCCGGGACTGAAATCGCTGGGCTCTTACCGGGACCGCGACGTCGTAATCGACGTGTTCGATACCGGCGATGGTCGATCGGTGGCAGCCCGGGAAGAGCTGCCCGGAGCCGAGTGAGCACCGGCTCGGAACCTACTGAGTTGGACGTTCCGAGCTTTCGTCCGGTCGTCTGATGGCCGCAATCCGATGTTGGACACGGGCCAGGTCGTCGAGTGAAGGCATCTCGTCGGTAATCCGGGTGATCTCCACCCCGATATCTGCGGTCAGGCGGCGTCCACGCGCGATCAATTTGCTTGCGATCGCGGTGATCTCGTCGTCGGTTACTCGTCGCCGCGATAGCGCTAAAAGCGGCACATATCCGGTAGCGGGCGCGCCCTTCGCGTACCCGGCCCGAAAGAAAGCGGTAACGCTTGAAATCCGGTCAGCCAGGCCCATCTTCCACCTCACTAAACGGCGCACGACCAATAAGCAGCAGTTCCTGGCAAGGATGCCAGCATATCGGTTTCAAACCGGGTTTCCCACCCAATACGCCAGATGGGCCCGGTCTTTTGGACCGGACCCATCTGCGTGAGTCGCCTTACTGGTGTTGCTTCTGGCGCTCTTCGGCGGCCTTCGCGCCCGCACGTGCGGCGTCCGCCTCGGCTTCTTTCTTGGCCGCGCCACGCTGAGCGTCGGCTTTGTCCTGCTGCGCCTTGCCCTCTTCGATCAGGTCGTTGCGACCTGCCAGGGCTCCGCCAACCTCTTTGGCCTTACCTTTGACGCCCTCGACGACACCCTTGATGGCTTCTTCTGGTCCGCTGTTGTGGTCCCCCATGAATCGAACCTTTCTCTTGGTGTAGCGGAGCTTGCGCTCCCTCATTGCGAACGAGATCCCTGGCGCATGACCCGCCACGCTGATCAACTCGCCCGCTTCCTATCGGCTTCCCATCTCGCAGCCGATCAAACTCCTTCGGCACGCCCGATTCAATTCGCCCTGGTCGCTAGCCCTTCCCGATGATGGCGTCGCGGGCGCGGTCCAGCATCGCCGCAAAAGGTCCTGCGACCAGATTGGCCAACTGCGACTCGACTCCTACGTGCGGCCGGGTGGGCGCTATCGCTTCCGCGAGTTCGGCAGCGCGGCCCATGTTTTCGAGCTCTTCGCTGCTTAATTGCTCTCCCAGCCTCTTGAACTCGTCGTGCTCCTCGTGCTCGGCGTGATCGAGGACGGCGTCGCGGAGTTCAGTCAGCTTGTCTGTGAACTCCGTGCTGTCGACGTCGAGTTTCTCCAACTGCTGCAGCACCTTCTTTGCTTCGTGCTCCTCGCTTAGTCGGGCGTCGACCACTGCGGCACCGTTGGCGATCTTGCGCTTCGCACGAGGGTGAACTATCTCCTCCTCGACAGTTTCGTGCACTGCGAGCAGTCGCCGGAGGTCGACGAAAGCGTTCTCTCGCGACTCACCAGACGCCGAAAGCGTCTTGACGAACAGAGATTTGATCTGCTCGTGCTGAGCGGTAAGAAAGTCGACCACATCAGTCGGCGACGCGATGCTGGACTTAGCCATATGTTCTCCCCTAAATAGTTCTGTCGTGACGCGCGGGCTGCTGTGCGCGTTAGTAAGCGGCTACCCAACGACGAGGCCACCAAACGTCGCGTGAGCGAGCTACGCTAAAACAAGGGCCAAAGCTTCTCGAAAGGATCTCAGTTAAGGAGGCCACTACTTGACCTATCCTCAGGATCCATACGGGCACAACCCGTTTAGTTACGACCCGCTGGGCCGTGTCCCTTTCGAAAGCGGCGTCCCATTCGAAGCCCCGCCGGTGCAACCGCCCGTCTTCAATGCGCAGCCTGCACCGTCGCATCGCCCGCCGGTGAACCCACTCGCCACCCTGTCGATGGTGTTCGCCTTTGTGTTCGCCCCGGCCGGGGCGATATTGGGGCACCTAGGGCTCAGGCAAATCCGTCGCACCGGCGAGCTTGGCCGTGATCGCGCCCTGATCGGCGTCACGCTGTCGTATGCGTTCATCGCGCTTACCGTCGTCGCGCTGGTCGCATGGGCCACGTTTGCTGCTACGAGGGCTGCCACGCGCTCCAACCAGACCGCGGCACCTGCCACCACAACCACCGCGTCTGCGCCCCAGCTCCCAACGGTGGCCCCACAAGCCGCACCCACGCTATTGCCCGCCGTCGACGACCTGAAAAAGATCACCGGTGACGAGAACCTCGAGGCCGGCCAAGCCTGGGACCACCCCAACAGATCCAACGACGAGGGAACCATCGACCGCCCGGAGTGCTGGGGAAGCATCGGTCCCGGGAGCCCCGATGCCTACAACCTCGGCGCCATGTCCGGCTACCACGCGCAAGAATTCACCGACACGCACACCCTGCTCAGCTCCGTCGAGGTCATCCAAGCCGTCGCCGTGTTTCACGACGCGCCCGCGGCTCAATCACAGCTGGCGAAAGTCCTGACCGGATGGCGCCAATGCGGCGGCGCTACGGTCAACGTGACCCTTCCCACTGGGCAGACCATCCCGTTTGATCTAAGCGCTCCGGACGACGCCGGCAACGGCGTCACCGCCATGGATGTGACACACAAGGGGATACGGGTGCGCTCCGTTCGCGCGATCGCGGCCAAAGCCAACGTCTTCATCGACCTCTACCTGTCCTTCAGCGGCAAGACCGACAGCGAACGCCCTCGGCAGGCCGCCGTCGGCATCGCGAACTACATTCTCGGCAAGATCCCCAGCTGATCACTCAGTAGGCTCTGCCGTATGAAGTATCTCGACGTCGACGGAATCGGCAAGGTCAGCAGGATTGGTCTGGGCACCTGGCAGTTCGGCTCTCGCGAGTGGGGCTATGGGGACGGTTACGCCGCCGGCGGTGCCCGTGACATCGTGCAGCGCGCGCTGGCCCTCGGGGTCACCCTGTTCGACACCGCCGAGATCTATGGGTTCGGCAAAAGCGAGCGGATTCTGGGCGAGGCGCTAGGCGACGAGCGCGCCAACGTCGCGGTGGCCAGCAAGGTCATGCCCGTCGCCCCTTTTCCCGCGATCGTCAAGCAGCGGGAGCGCGCCAGCGCGCGGCGGCTCGGGCTCGACCGCATCCCGCTGTATCAGGTCCACCAGGCCAACCCGGTGGTCCCCGACTCGGTGATCATGCCCGGGATGCGCGACCTGCTCGACAGCGGCGCCATCGGCGCGGTCGGCGTCTCGAACTACTCGCTAGCGCGGTGGCAGCAGGCCGACGCCGCGCTCGGGCGGCCAGTCATCAGCAACCAGGTGCATTTCTCGCTCGCCCATCCCCAGGCGCTCAAGGATCTGGTTCCATTCGCCGAGCGGGAGAATCGCATCGTCATCGCCTACAGCCCGCTGGCGCAGGGACTGCTGGGCGGCAAATACGGCGTGGACAACCGTCCCGGTGGCATTCGTGCGTTGAATCTGCTGTTCAGCACCGAAAACCTGAGGCGGATCGAGCCGCTGTTGCAGACGCTGCGCGACGTCGCCGCCGAGGTCGACGCCAAGCCGGCTCAGGTGGCGCTGGCCTGGCTGATCAACCTGCCGGGCGTGGTCGCGATTCCCGGCGCGTCCAGCGTCGAGCAACTCGAATTCAACGTCGCGGCTGCCGATATCGATCTCCCCGCGGATTCGCAGGAAGCGCTGACCGAGGCGGCTCGCGCGTTCCGGCCGACTTCGCCCGCGCGCTTCCTCGCCGACACGGCCCGCGAACGGCTAGGGCTTCACTGAACCGGGGTTAGCGCCGGCGCGGCGGCCGGCGCGCCCCTGGCGACCACGAGCGGCATCGAGGTCGATGAGTTCGTGCTCAGGATCATGTGCACCACCCCGATCAAATCCTCGACCGGCATTAGCTTGCCCGGCATGCAGCCGCCTGACACCCACAACGGGTAGGCCTGCATGGCGAGGTCCATATCCCAACCGGCGTTCATGCCCGTCGCCGCGTCGCCCTCACCGCCCGCGCACTCCCCCACGATGAGGTTGGTAAAGCCGACGTCGGGGTGCTCGGCGCGCCAGGCTTCTACCAGACGCTCGAGGGCCGCCTTGCTGACGCCGTAGGCGCCGAGGCCCGGCCAGGGCGGCCCGTACGGACCCGCGTCGGAGGACAGGTACACCACCTTGCCCGCGGAGGCCGTCAGATGCGGCATCGCCGCCGCCGTCACCAGCGACGCCCCGATTACGTTGGTGTCGAAGACCCGGCGCCAGATTTCGGCATCCGTGTCGACCATGCGGACGAGCGGGCTGATGGCGGGCGTGTACACCACGTTGTCGACGCCGCCGAGCGCGTCGGCGACCTTGTCGATGGCCGCCCGGCACGACGCCTGGTCGGTGATGTCGCACTCGACGGCGACTGCGCCGGACCCGGCCTCCTGCGCGGCCGCTTCGATGCGCTCGCGGCGCCGGGCCAAGAGCGCGACCTGCTCGCCGCGCTGCGCCAGGCCAATCGCAATGCAACGCCCGAGCCCGCTCGACGCGCCAACCACCACTGTCCTCGACATGACCGTCCTTTACTAAGTGGAATGCCCTTTACTAAATGAACGCATTGTGTAAACGTCGTCGCCGAAGAACATAACCCTTTCGGTCACGGTGCACTAGCGGATTGCCACTCCGATGAAGTAGCAGCTCAGCAGAACCACACCGATCAGCACGACCCAAGCGTCGGTCAGCCGGCACAGCAAGACCGGAGCCTGACGCACCTCCATGAACTCCCGGAAGATGATGCGCACCTTCACGAGCGCGATCACAATCACGCTGGACGTGATCAGCGCGCTGGATCGCAGTGACCCATTAGCGGTGTGGTCTATCCACAGATAGGTCAGCGTGAGTACCGCCAGGACAACCCATGCGAAAAACAGCCTCTTGTTGAATTTCACTTCTCACCTCACCACGTAGAGCAGCGCGAAGATGAGCACCCACAGGAAGTCGACCGTGTGCCAATAGGTTGCGCAGGTTTCGACGTTTTTTTGGGTCATCTGACCCTGCCTCTGCGGTCCACGGAGCTGGTAGCCAAGGACGCCGAGGACGACGAAGCCGATCAGCAGATGGACGAAGTGGATCCCGGTCAGGAAGAAGTAGTAGGTGAAGAAGTCATTGCTGTCGAACCCATTTCCCTCGCGGCTCAGCCGGGCCCACTCCGACACCTTGACAAAGAGGAACACCACAGCGAACAGGGCGGTGAGGAACGCGTCCCTGAGGGCCGGTCTGTAGGCACCGGCGCGCGCGGACTGAACGCATCGCGCCACCGACCACGAACTCAGCAGCAAAACGAGGGTGTTGAACACCCCGACGCGTAGGTCCAGCTGCGATTGCGCGTGCAGAAAGAGCTCGGGGCTGCGGGCGCGGTAAAACAGATAGAACCCGAAATAGGCCGTGAAGACCAGCGTTTCGAACAGCACGAAAGCCCACATGTCCGGCTGACCGGGCACGAACCTTGCGGGTTTGCTGGTCTCGGCGACATCGGTCTCGAGGTCGGTCACGACGCGGCCTTCACATCGGGCTTCAGTTCTGGCTTCAGTTCTGGGAGAGGCCCGGTGCCGAAGTCTTCGCGCAGGATCATGCTCCGGAGCATGTAAATGAAAGCGCCTGTATAGACGCCGAACACGACCATGTCGAGCCACCACGCGATCTGGCCGTTCCAGGCGAGGACGCCGCGCCGGAAGATCCAGCAGGGTGCCACGACAACCTCGGTGAGTCCGTTGCAGAGGTTGAGGTAGCCGAACCACTTCGGGAACACCCGATTTTTGTCGAGCAGAATCGCGAGCATCCAAATCAGCGAGCCGATCAGGAAGACTCCCATGGTTCCATCAAAGGACAAGAAGGCGAAGTCGTAGAGCCAACTGATAGCTTCGGGGTCTCGCTCCGGCCGCAGTGTACCGACGATCAGCGCGATGCAGAGCAGCAACAGCCCGGGAATCGCACTGAGCGAGTACATGATCAGGTATGAGTAGGCGAACGCGGGGCTGACTGACATTCGCCGCATCGAATACGCGATGAGGGCGTTGTTCGTCGCGATCATGCCGCCAATACAGAAGATGACCGCAAAGCCGACCGGTACGCCAAGGTGGCGCACGTGAAAGTAGTGAACCTGCGCCGCGAGGTCCGCGGTGGGCTGCGGCGGGGGCTGAACACGCGTGATGACGAAGAATATCAGCCAAAACACACTGTAGAAGACGACGAGCGCCCACCAGGCAAGCCAGAGCTCGCGCTTGGGGTTGTGTCGCCAATGCCAGGCGATCCTTTGATGCAGCGGTCCCGACGGCGGCGCGGCCGGGGAAGCCGGCGGCGTGATCACCGCGCTCATGCGCTGACCAGTTCGTCGCCGGACTCACGGTTCTCGGCGCGTTCACGATAAATGGCCTGGCCGACAGCGACTCCCATAACGACGATCCACACCGCGATGGCGATGTTCTTCAGCCAGAACGACAACACGCCGTCCCAAGCCAAAGGGCCGGACAAAGAGACGCCTACGAACGCCGCGGGGGCCAGCGCGGCGGCTACGAGAAGGTTGAAATAGGCGACCCAACGGCTGAATACCGGTCGCGGCTGATCGTCCAAATAGATTGCCAGGGCAAGAATTACGCTTTGTCCGATGAGAAAGGGAACCAGAATGGTGAAGGTTATCCAGCCGAAATCGTTGAACAGTTGAGTCAGCTCCGGGCTTCTTTCCGGGCGGAAGGCGGCCAGCAGCCAACA
>PLSK01000094.1:0-19500 GCA_003165155.1 Mycobacterium sp.
TGGCGCAACCACCGCTGTACAAGCTGAAGTGGCAGCGCAGCGAGCCGGCGTTCGCCTACTCCGACCGAGAGCGGGACGGTCTGCTGGAGGCGGGTCAAAAGGCCGGCAGGAAGATCAATAAGGAAGACGGCATCCAGCGCTACAAGGGTCTCGGCGAGATGGATGCCAAGGAGTTGTGGGAAACAACCATGGACCCGTCGGTCAGGGTGTTGCGGCAAATCACCCTCGACGATGCCGCCGCCGCCGACGAGCTGTTCTCCATTTTGATGGGTGAGGACGTCGAGGCACGCCGAAGCTTTATTACCCGCAATGCGAAGGACGTTCGCTTCTTGGATGTCTGATGAGTCAGACGCGCCAAACGATACGAGGAAGAAATGACTGACACCACGCTGCCACCGGGCGACGACTCAGTCGACCGGATCGAGCCGGTTGATATTCAGCAGGAGATGCAGCGCAGCTACATCGATTACGCGATGAGCGTGATCGTGGGCCGCGCGCTGCCGGAGGTGCGCGACGGGCTCAAGCCTGTGCACCGCCGGGTGCTGTACGCGATGTACGACTCCGGGTTCCGTCCGGACCGCAGCCACGCTAAGTCGGCGCGCTCGGTCGCCGAGACGATGGGCAATTACCACCCACACGGCGACGCGTCCATCTATGACACGTTGGTGCGGATGGCGCAGCCGTGGTCGCTGCGGTATCCGCTGGTCGACGGTCAAGGGAACTTCGGTTCGCCGGGCAACGACCCCGCGGCCGCCATGAGATATACCGAGGCGCGACTGACGCCGCTGGCGATGGAAATGCTGCGTGAAATCGACGAGGAGACTGTCGATTTCGTACCCAATTACGACGGCCGGGTCCAAGAGCCCACGGTGCTGCCCAGCCGGTTCCCCAACCTGCTGGCCAACGGATCCGGCGGCATCGCCGTCGGCATGGCGACCAACATGCCCCCGCACAACCTCCGCGAGCTTGCGGACGCGGTGTTCTGGGCGTTGGAGAATTACGACGCCGACGAAGAGGCGACGCTGGCCGCGGTCATGGAGCGGATTAAGGGCCCCGACTTCCCCACGGCCGGCCTCATCGTCGGTTCGCAAGGTATCGCGGATGCCTACAAGACCGGCCGTGGTTCCATCCGGATGCGCGGAGTGGTTTCGGTAGAAGAAGATTCGCGTGGGCGGACGTTGCTGGTCATCACCGAGTTGCCATATCAGGTGAACCACGACAACTTCATCACCTCGATCGCCGAGCAGGTTCGCGACGGCAGGCTCGCCGGAATCGCCAACGTCGAAGATCAAGGCAGCGACCGGGTCGGCGTGCGCATCGTCGTCGAGGTCAAGCGCGACGCGGTGGCCAAGGTGGTGCTCAACAACCTCTACAAACACACCCAGCTGCAGACGAGCTTCGGCGCCAACATGCTGTCGATCGTCGACGGCGTGCCGCGCACCTTGCGGTTGGACCAGATGATCCGCTACTACGTCGAGCACCAACTCGACGTCATCGTCCGGCGCACCATCTACCGGCTGCGCAAGGCCAACGAGCGGGCCCACATTCTGCGCGGCCTGGTCAAGGCCCTGGACGCGCTGGACGAAGTGATCGCGTTGATCCGGGCCTCGGAGACCGTCGACATCGCCCGCACCGGGCTGATCGAGCTGCTCGACATCGACGAGATCCAGGCCCAGGCGATCCTGGACATGCAGTTGCGCCGGCTGGCGGCCCTGGAACGCCAGCGCATCATCGACGACCTGGCCAAGATCGAGGCCGAGATCGCGGACCTCGAAGACATCCTGGCCAAACCTGAGCGGCAACGCGGGATCGTGCGCGACGAACTCCGCGAGATCGTCGAAAAGTACGGCGACGACCGGCGTACCCGGATCATCCCGGCCGACGGCGACGTCAGCGACGAGGATCTAATCGCCCGCGAGGACGTCGTCGTCACCATTACCGAAACCGGTTACGCCAAGCGCACCAAGACCGATCTGTACCGCAGCCAGAAACGCGGCGGCAAGGGCGTACAGGGCGCCGGGCTCAAGCAGGACGACATCGTCAGGCACTTCTTCGTGTGCTCCACACACGACTGGATCCTGTTCTTCACCACCCAGGGCCGGGTCTACCGGGCCAAGGCGTACGAACTGCCGGAGGCTTTGCGCACGGCGCGTGGCCAGCACGTGGCGAACCTGTTGGCTTTCCAGCCCGAGGAACGCATTGCCCAGGTCATTCAGATCCAGAGTTACGAAGACGCCCCGTACCTGGTGTTGGCTACCCGGAACGGCCTGGTGAAGAAGTCCAGGCTGACCGACTTCGACTCGAACCGGTCGGGTGGAATCGTGGCGGTCAACCTGCGCGACAACGACGAACTGGTCGGTGCCGTGCTGTGCGCGGCCGAAGACGACCTGCTGTTGGTCTCGGCAAACGGGCAGTCCATCAGGTTCTCGGCGACCGACGAGGCGCTGCGGCCGATGGGCCGCGCCACCTCAGGGGTGCAGGGCATGCGATTCAACACCGATGACCGGCTGCTGTCGCTCAATGTGGTCCGCGAAGGCACCTACCTACTGGTCGCCACGTCTGGGGGCTACGCCAAACGCACCGGGATCGAGGAGTACCCGGTGCAGGGCCGCGGCGGCAAGGGCGTCCTGACCGTAATGTTCGACCGCCGGCGTGGCAGGCTGGTCGGAGCATTGATTGTTGACGACGACAGCGAGCTCTACGCGATCACCTCTATCGGTGGTGTCATCCGGACGGCGGCGCGTCAAGTCCGTAAGGCCGGACGGCAGACCAAGGGCGTTCGGTTGATGAACCTCGGCGAAGGCGACACACTGTTGGCTATCGCGCGCAACGCCGAAGAGACGGGCGATGAAGCCGACGATGTAGACGACCAGACATAATGCGACGACCACCGCCCGGGTGGCCTTGGTACATAGGTAAGGAGTCGGTGTGACGTCACCGAACGAGCCGGCCACACAGGGTCAGGATGCCGCAGATGCGCCGCCCTGGCAGCGGGGCGCCGCGCGGGCTTCGCAAGGAACGCGCCAGCAGACAGAACAACCCACGGACGTGCGGCCCGCGGCCCAGCCCGTCGGTGCTGACGCCCGGCTGAATCGCTTCATCTCCGGATCGGCGACATCGGCGACAGGTGGCGACAGTGCCCCCGCTGATGCCTACGCCAGTGAATTGCCCGACCTGTCTGGGCCGATTCCGCGGTCGTCGCGCACCGCCACGCCCGACCGTAGTTCGGAGCCGTCGAGCTCAGCGGGGCGTTCGGGTACGTCAGAATCCGGGGAACACCGAGTTCAGGTATCCCGGCGTGCGCGGGTAGGACCAGTTCGGGCCAGCATGCAAATCCGCCGAATCGATCCGTGGAGCACGTTGAAGGTGTCCCTGACACTCTCGGTGGCGCTGTTCTTCGTCTGGATGGTCTCGGTCGCATTCCTTTACCTGGTGCTCGGTGGCATGGGTGTGTGGGCCAAGTTGAACAGCAACGTCGGTGACCTCTTGAACAACACCAGCGGCAGCAGCGGTGAACTGGTGTCCGCCGGAACCATCTTCGGTGGCGCCGTGCTCATCGGCTTGGTCAATATCGTGTTGCTGAGTGCCATGGCCACCGTCGGCGCGTTCATATACAACCTCGCCACCGATCTGATCGGTGGCATCGAAGTGACCCTCGCAGACCGGGATTAATCGTATTTTTGGGGGTGCGGCGCCGATTGCGGTAATCTCGGCGCTCGGCCGTACTCGTGTATGGGCCTATAGCTCAGGTGGTTAGAGCGCTTCGCTGATAACGAAGAGGTCGGAGGTTCGAGTCCTCCTAGGCCCACAACCATGTGCCCGTCAGGACGTTGTGTGAGACTCGCAGTGCCGTTGGCAATGATCGCCGCCGCGATCGCCGCGGTGGTGCGGTCCCGACGCGGCGTCGAGGTCTGGCACGTGGCCGCTGATGTAGCTGATATATCCGATGACATACCCGATCCGGACGAGGGGCCTTAGCTCAGTTGGTAGAGCACTGCCTTTGCAAGGCAGGTGTCAGGGGTTCGATTCCCCTAGGCTCCACAAGTTAAAAGCGCTGATCAAGCACCGATTCGTTCCTGTGCTGCCGAGCCGCTATCGGTCCCCGTGACCACATTTTGACCACAATCACGAGTTAATAAGCTGTTGATGGCCACCCCGACGGCCTCCACGTCCGACTCGTACAGGTGGCCGTAGCGGTCCAGCGTCAGGCCCGCGGACTCGTGGCCGAGCATGTTTTGCAGGGCCTTGATGTTCGCGCCGGCCTGGATCGCCAGGGACGCCGCGGTGTGCCTCAGCTCGTGCAGTTTGAACTCATACTCCACACTCGGCTTCCCAGCCGCATCGGTGACGGTCCGGGGGAACAGTTGCGCCGCGGTGACGGCCCGTGACCACCACCGGCGCCGAACGTTCGTGCCGCGCATGTAGCCGCCGGCCGAGTCCGGGAAAACCAGGCCATCCGGATCGGCCGGTTCCAGCAGATCCCCCACCAACGCCGGCAGGCTCACCGTGCGGGCCTTCCCGTTCTTCGGCGACCCGACCACGAACATGCCGTCGACCAACGTCACAGACCGCGCAATCCGCAGCCGCAGATTGTCCAGATCGAGATCCCGCCACCTAAGCTCGGCGACTTCACCAAACCGCAGCCCACACGTCCCCAGCACGTACACCAACGGCCTGTGTGCGCCGGCGGCTGTCGCGAGCCCGTGCAGCCGGTCGAGGCGCAGGAAGCGCTGTTCTATCGCCGTCACGGGCGGCAGCTCGACGCCGTCGACAGGATTCAGCACTAGCCGATTCTCGGCCACCGCCATCGCCAACACCTGACGCAGCACACCGACCGTCTTGTGCACCGACGCCGGCGCCAAGTCGACACTGAGGTCGGCAACCCACTCCCGAACCCAGCGGCGGCTGATATCGCCCAGCGCGACACGCGAATGCTCGGCCAGCGCAGTATCGAGGACGACCTGATACCGCGCTCTCGTCGACGGTTTGAGCTTGTGCTTGGAATCCAGCCACTCGCGTCCGTAGTCGCCCAGCTTCACCCGCCCCGCGGCTGGCGCAACATACGCGCCGCGCCTCTTGTCGACCTCGAGCTGATGCGACCATGCCTGCGCATCCCTCTTGGTCTCGAACCCTCTCTTTGTCGTCTGCCGGTTATCCGGAGTCCGATACCGAACCCGGTAACGCGTTGCCCCCGAGGATGTCTCGTACCTCTCAATCGTCGCCACGCGACGCCTCTTGAGCGATCTGCCGCCGGTCGTGGCGCGCTTTGTTGCCCCTAACATTGCTTGCAATAGCACCCTGAACGCTCGGGTTCGCTTCGCGAAACTGCTTCACCACGCCGGCCTCGATTTCATCCCAGTGGAGCGGGTCGGAATAGCGCAGGAACTCGAGCACGTCATCAGTCGCGAACAGCGGCTGGATACCAGTCGCCCAACGCCATATGCGCTCGGCCGAGTAATTCTCCCCACCAGCCAGCACCGCGGCCCCTTCGGTCGGCAGCAGCAGCGCCAGCGGAGAAACGTTGAGAGCCAGAGCGATTGCCACTAGGTCATCGACATCAACCCGGCGAGTGCCGCTCTCGATTCGGTGAATGCCGAGAGGCGGAATCGGTCTGTGCAGTTCGGTCAGCTTCCCCGACAGCTGCGGTCCGGATATGCCCCGTTTGTCGCGGATCCTGCGGATGTTCTTCCGCACCATATCGCCCGTTTGGCCGAGCGGCCTGCCAGCTGATTTGGATGACTTTGCCGAGGGTTCGTCAGTAGCCACGCCCCGACTGTACGACATCAAAATGGATAACGCACATCACCAGGCTTGACAACAGAGCCAGAGTTATGCAGGCTGATGACTGGTCATATCAATAATGATAATGGCCATTATCGGGAAGGAGAAGGCAATGGCGGACGTGCTCACCCCGGAGGATCTGCCTCCCGTCGCCACCGCAGCGCAGGTGGCCCACGTCGTGCAAACGACGGTCGATGCGCTGGCCCAAGACCGCTATCGGCGTCGTGGCATTCCGCACGTGAAGATCGGCGGCCGAGTCAGATACCTCAGGGCCGACATTCTGAGGTTCTTGGCGGACAACCGAATCGGCGGTGACGCCGCCTAGTGACCGCCCCACACAACGAAGTCCCCCGGCGTGCAGGCCGAGGGACTTCAGAACAAACCCCTCACCAGAAAGGAAGTTCCCAAATGACTCTACCCACTGATGCGGCCCTACGGGAGCGGCATCTGAAGTCCGCCGTCGAGCACGTTCGGCGAGCCATCGTTTACACGGAAGGCTTGGCTGGCCGCGACGGCGCTTACCTGGGCCAGCTCTACGCGCAGCGCTCCGAACTCAAGCATATTGCCGACACCCTCGACAGTATCCTGGGTGACGCGCTGTGAGCGCCGAACGGACCGACTCGAACGGTCGCCCGGCCACAGGTATTCCACCAATCGAGTGCCCGAGCTGGTGCACTGACCCAGGCCATGTCGCGGAACAGAATCGGGAGGACCAGAACTGCTACTCGGCTGACCGGTACGTGATGTGCTCGCTCGAGGACGTCGAGGTCACTCCTCGCGGCGCTGCGGAGTCGATGGTCGGCGCAACTGCCTACCGCGGCTTCAACTGCAATCCGGTCGTCCAGCTCCATGTCTACGGCTTCAAACCGCACATCGACAAGTCGATCGAACTGACAGCGGTCGAGGCAACGCAGCTCGCCGAGGCGCTGTTCGCCGCGTCCGAGATGATCGACGGTGACCAGGCGCCTCGAACTTTCACCGGCGGCCCCTACGAGGTGGACTGCCCGATATGCGGTGCGCCGGCCGGCGGGCAGTGCCGCAACGGCGAACGTCTCGTAGCGAAGGCCCACCCGTACCGAATGAAAGTCGCCGGTGAGGCGAGGCGGCAAGCGGCCGGGATCGGTGGTGCCAAGTGAAGCGTCGCTTCCGCCCATGCGATCGGTGTGGTCGCCGAGCTCGCAGCCTGGCTCGAATGCACGACTGGAATGTAATCGTCGAGTTCGGGATCGTCACGGGCCTGCTCTGCCCGGACTGCCAGACGGCCGAGGAGAACCTTGAGGCGGAGGTCAACCACGCAACCTTGGACTACACGGTGATCGGTGGCCGGCTTGCCGGCAGACCCAAGGGGGTCGGCCGATGACCGGCCTAATCATCGAATCCCAAGCCGTCGACTGGTGGTCGGTTCACCAGCTGGTGCAGCCGCTACTCGAGGAGGTGGGGACCTGGCCGCTCGCCGGGTCTCTCACCTGGGTCCGCCTACCTGACGACCACCTGGCGAAGTGGGCCTCCGTGCTCGACGGAGGACGGCACTGGGCACTCCGAGTCGAAACCGCCCAGCAGGCGCTCGCCGACGCCAGCCGCGCGATCTCTGTGGGAGAGGACTGGCCGGCGGTCGCACGGGAGATCCGCCGCCGCTCAGGCGTTTACATCCCGAGGGAGGTGGCCTAGATGGACGCCTACACCCGCGGATACCGGCGCGCCGCCCGACACCTGCTGGCCGCCGGCCTACTGCCAGCACCCTGCCTACCCGAACTGCAGGAACTGTGGGCCAACAGCCGCGAGGATCGCGCGCTAGTTCAACAGATCGCATCTCGATGGGAGATCGCTGCCTAATGATGACGGAAGGCTTCTGGCAATCCCGCGATTGCCTTAAGCATGTACGGGATGTGGCCCGCGCGAGAGCAGTCGGCCCGTGGGCGCTGTTGGGTGTTGCGCTCGCCCGCGCGATCGCCACCATCCCGCCGGATATTGTCCTGCCCGGCATTGTCGGATCACGGATGAGCCTCAACCTGTTTGTAGCGCCAGTGGGTCCCAGCGGCGGCGGCAAGGGTGCCGCGGAGGCCGCCGCGATCGACTCCTTCAGGTTCGCGAGCTACATCGAAACCGTGCCCCTCGGATCCGGAGAAGGCATTGCCCGAACATTCCGGCCATCCGGCACCAAACCCGACGAACCCAACCCTGTGACGGTAGCAATTTTCAGTGCGGCGGAAATTGACTCCCTCGCCGCCATCGCCAGCCGGCAAGGGTCATCGCTATCAGCCGAGCTTCGCAAGATGTACAGCGGCGAACAGCTCGGATTTGCCAATGCAGGCAAAGAAACCCGCGTGATCGTCCCGGCCGGCTCTTACCGCGCTTGCTTGATCATCGGCGTCCAACCTCTCCGGTCACATGCTCTGCTCGGCGCTGCCGATGGCGGGCTGCCTCAAAGATTCGTATGGCTGCCGACCTCCGACCCCGATGCGCCAGACGAACGGCCAGAAGATCCCGGCGCGCTCAGGGTCAGCCGACCGTCATGGCTTCGCCCCGCCGGCATCACCGTCGAACTCACCATTCCCGATACCGCAATCGACGCAATCCGCGCACACCGACTCGCTGTACTTCGCGAGGAACCCAGTGTTGACCCACTCGACGGACATCTCCACTTGACCCGCCTCAAAGTTGCCGCGGCGATGATGGCACTCGAAGGCCGAACCATCGTCAGCGGCGAGGACTGGAGTCTCGCCGGATTCGTTATGGACGTCTCCAACTACACCCGCGAACGCTGCCAGCGAGCACTTGCCGACCAGTCCCGAACCGCCAATCGGGCCCGCGCCCTGGCATCGGCCGACCGTGAAGAAATCATCTCCGAACGGAAACACCAACGCTGCAAAGACAACATCATGCGATGGGTGCAACGGCTCGGCGAAGGTGAACTAATCTCCCGCACTCAGCTAACTCGCAACCTCAAGTCAGACGTTCGTACTTGCTTCGACGCCGCCATCGGAGAATTGATCGCTGAAAACCGCGTAATCCCAGTTCGCACACCGAAAGGTATCGCCTACTGCGGTCCAACCGTGGACGCAAGTCCAACCCACTCTGAACTGCAAAAACAAGGGCTGGACCACGGTCCACGGTTGGACCCAGGTAACCCCACACCGCGACACCATCCCAACCGCAACAACGAAGCCACCCAGCAAACAACTGACGAAGCCAGCGCATAACCACGCCACCCGCCATCAGGCCGGACCGCTGCCGGCTCACCCCACAACGAGAGGAACCCCGAAATGACCACCAACCCTGATCACCAACTGACTCTGACCGTGAAGGTGCTGAACGGCGAACCGATGATTGATGAGACCGCGCTTTCCTTGTTGTTCGGCGTCGACGAGGAACTCGTGGCCGCGCAGGGGCGCCGCGACACCGCCAACGGATACAGGACCCTTCCGGCTGAGTGGCTACGTGCCGGCCGGCGGCGCGCACGAGAATCTGCCGCTCACACAGGAAGCAACGGCATGGTGTCTTCGCTAACGTACTGGGCACGCAAAGACCGCGGCGCGGAGCTGCAAATCGTATACGAGGGCGGCCAGCCGGCGTGAGGCTGCGTCGTCGAAATTTTCACGCTCGCGTCCGAGTCGTCAACGGCACTCTGCTGCTGAACCTTGGTCTCGTCTGCTTCGAATGCACCGCGCCCGAGGCCATCCGGCTCGCCCTGGACCTCGCCGACGGGGTCGAGCAGCTACAGCGCGGAGGCGAGTCGTCGTGAAACTCAGCGGCGATGACACGATCACCGCGTACAACTGCGTGGCAGCCGTGATGCGCGGTTTCCAGACAGCACCCGCGCCGTGGGCCGTCCAGTCGCTCTATCGCCGCTTGGACGCTGAGGTCCGCGGAGTGTCCCACGCGGGACAGGAATCTGATTGCCCTAGTGAAGAATTAGATCCGTGGATAAGCAATCACTCTGCAGCGCAGGAACTCGGGCTGTCACCACGCCAAACCCGGCGACTCAAACCGGACCTCGGCGGCGAGCTCTTCAATGGGCGCCTAATGTTCCGGTCATCCGCAGTCCGCGAATATGCGGAGGGCCGGTGTGATGGCCGAGCTTGACCCTCAGGTTGAACAGCAGCTTGCTGATTTGTCCGACCAGGACTTTCGCGCCCTCGTCGCGAGGACCCGGCCGCCGACCTCGACGCAACAGCTACGAGAAATAGCGAGCAAAGTGCTCGACGGCGACGCGCTGGACAGCTTCATCGCCGTCGCAGACCCCAAGAAGTTCGCCGCCGAAAACGGCGACGTCGACGAAACCAAGGTGATGGGCGCATTGACAGGGCTTTTCGCCGCTGGACAGCAGCCGCAGCAGCAGAACTGGGGCCAGGGCACCGGCCAGCCAGCAGGCGGCCGCCGCGGCGACAACGCCCGAGCCGAGCTCCAGAAGCGGTTTGGCGGGGGCGCCGACAAGAGCGAACCAAAAGCGAACAGCCACATCCCACGCGGCCGGAGTGCCCGAGAGGAACTCGCCAAAAGATACGGAGACCGAAAATGACCGCACCCTCGCCCGCAGTAATCCGACTGCCCCGCAACAAATTCCTAGCCCCCATCGTTGACGCACTGCCCGGGTATCGCGAAGCACTCGAAGCCGCCCAATCGGCTGACGACTTTCTGCGGAACATGCCGGCTGTAGCGAAGGTGCCCGCTGAACTCGCCGCCGGGCCCGTAAGCGCGCAGTGGCATGCCGCAGAGGATGAGCGTGACGCCGCGATCGCCACGCACGAGAAGCATCGCCAGCGCACGCTGAGCCGCAAGAATGCCGCGATCAGCCAATCTGGGTCGGTACTTCGCGGCGCCGTCGACGTGCTGCTGCGGCAGCTCCACGTAAACCTGCGGGACCTGCTGGCCAAAGCTGCACCCGATGCCGAAGCGCTAATCGCGGCCGGCGTCGGAACTGCCTCCAAGGCAATCCAGTTCGATCGCGTCGCGGAGTGGCGGCGCCTCGAACGGGACATCTGCGCGGATTACGACTTGCTGCGCGATTCGCAAGACGCCATCCACCAGCACGTTGCGCCCGCGCGGTATTGGCGCTCCGCGCGCCCGGCCGTCGATGGCGAAGACTGCGCCAACCTGCTCCACATCAAGAATTTACCCGCGCTTTGGGCGGACTGGCGCCAGCGCGGCCGCACCAACGCGCGCGTCAACCTGGACGGCTCAACCACCAGGCCCGAACCCTGGCCGAAACCGAGCGGGCCTGAATTCCTGCTCTGGGCATTCACCAGCCACGCGGAACTATGGATTCCGACCACCCGAGAATTCGACGCAGAATTCGGACAACGTAACGACACTCCGACAGCCGTCGCAGACGACGCCCAACTAGCAGCCCGCCGAGCGGAATTCGACGCGCTGAACCAACTCCTGATCGGCCCACACCAGGCAAACGTTCAACGACAACGCCACGCAGCCCACCAATAAAACGGCCCAACCAGCCGAGATAGGAGCAACAAAATGAGTGGCGACGTCTTAACCGAGTGGCAGCAAAGCAACTTCAACTCGAGCAGCTTCCCGACTGCCGTCCAAAGCATCTTGGCCACGCAGAATGTCGAGCTCGTGAGCCAGCTCGGGCACTTCGACCCCAACGAGGAGTTCATCCGCGCGCTCGTCAACGCGGTCAACGAAGCCCTTGGCGGCTGACCCCATGATCTCGGCGGCCCGGCGCACCCCGACGAAGGCGGAGGTCCTGAGCTCCGCCCTCGTCGCGCCGCGCCGTCGGCACTTCAGACCATCGCCGGTGCGCGCCGTCCGCCGGCCGCCGGTAGTCGACCACCTTGCCGCGCTCGAGCAGCGGCGCCCGCGGCCTGGAAGTCGACAACCGTGGCCCGCTCATCGGCCGCCCACCTGTGTTTTTAGGTGTTTGCCTAACAACCTCGCTACCAGCGGCTACACCCCCAGGGGGATGGGGGGGACTTCCCCCGCCGGTCACCATCGGACATCGGGACGCACTGACGCTAGCGATTTCCGTATGTATTTCGTAGGTTCCGCCTTGGAGACGTTGGAGGCCGACAATGGCGCGTAGCGCGGCGGCGCGGAAATTGTTGGCGGCCTTGGACGCTGAGCTGGCTGGTGCTTCGGAGCAGCGCGGGCAAAACCTCGTCTGGACGGCTGCAGAATCGGCTGTTTTGGACGATATTGGGGCCACGGTTGACCGGATGGTGGTGCTGCGGCGGGACTGGTCGCGTGCCGATGATCCGAAGCTGCGCGTAAAGCTATCGGCTGAGCTGCGGTTGTTGGAGACGTCGAAGGCGCGGTTGTTGAAGTCGGTGACTCCTGATCTGCCGACGAAAGAATCGGTGCGGACGGTTCGTGCGCGGCGGGCGGTGAACGCCCGTTGGCGACGTGATGGGGGTGCGAGTGCCCAAGGTTGACGCAGGCACCGAGTCAGGGCTGCATGTGGCCGGGGTGTATCAGGCGCTGTTGGATCTCGAGGCGGATCACTGGGCGCAATCCGAGCGGATTGTTGCCAGGATGAAGGCCGAGAACGCCGACGGTTCTTTCATGCGCCGCAACAACGGCTGGCTTCTCGATCGGCTAGAGGCCGGCGAAACGGTTGGGGTGCTCCGCGCGCAGGTCGAATGTGCATTGTGGTTTGTCGACAGGCAGTGGGTGCGGCTGCCGTTGCATCATTCGGCGCGGTATGTGCGGGTGTCGGCGGATGATCGTGTGCTGCCGGTGCCTGATCGGCCGCGTTCCCGGGCAGTGGGCGCGGTCGATCTGGACGACGACGAGGAGCCAGCGCTGTGAAGCTGCCGCTGGCCCATCCGGACCGCTACGGCTGGCGCTTTTGGGGGTTGAATCCTGACGGCGCCCTGGTGTCGCCGTTCCTTGGCGCCTGGGTTGCGTCGGCCACGTTCGAGGCCACCCTGTACAGCGTGCGGCGGTGAGGCGCCGGCGCCGGATTGCGGGTGCGGCGTCCACTACTTGCCTCGCACCGAGGATTTGTTTACGGGCCCGTTCGAAGGCAACGTTCATTCCGTCTGCTCTGGATGGCGTGCGGCCAACTCCTCGGCCCACTTCCACGCGAGGCTCTTGTTTCGTCGAAAGCGAACTCTCTGTGCAGCTTTGGGTATTCGAGTAATGAGGTCCGAAGCCTCGAGGTCACGAATCGGATCTTGAATGCTGCTGAGGTTTTCGAAGCCGAGGTCGTCAACTAGGTCGGCTAGGAAGAACTCCTTGGAGCCGCGGGCTATTCCGACCATCACAGCTAGCCGGTGTGCCTGGCCGAATAGGACCCGCGACAGTCTCCGCAGATCATCGCTATCAGCTACGGACACGCGGCACATATTATTACGTATAACGCGTATCGCGTATTAAGCTACCTTAATGGGCAAGTCGTTACTTACCCCCGGCGCGGTGGTGCTGTTAGCTATTGACGCTGCGAGCGAATACGCTCGTGAGACAGGGCAAGAGTTCAGTCGCCGGACTTGGGTCGGTCAGGCTCTCGTTGAGGATCTTTTGCGCTTGCTCCCGCCGGGAAGGGCTGCGCGTTCGCTGGGGCGCCTTTCGGCGGACGGACGTGGTGTGACCGACTCAGCGGTGGACAGCGCCTTCTTAGACCTGGCTGCCGGCGGCTGGCTCATCCCGAGTGGCTTGCATGCACATTCGGTGTGGGCGGTCGACGCCAGTCGCAGAAGCGAGATTGACGACTTGTGGACGACGATCACGGAGGAAGAGCGGCGAGCCGTACAGGGTGCGGCTCAGCGGGTGGTGGCCGTGTCTGTTGCCTGGTCGAAGAAGTTGCGCACCGGGGTGGAGTCGAGTTCGTCGACATCAAGATCGTCTACGCCATAGCGACGCAAACCGCTGCCGCGGTCGATGCGAGTCGTCAGCCTGAATCCGGCGCTCCTGCGCCGTGTCGCATCGATACGAATCTGCCAGCCAGAGTGATAGGCAAACGGTGCCTCCCAGACCATTTCAGCGGTCTGGACCCAATCCACCATCGTGACTTGGGCTAGTGCATGGTCCATCTCGCTCGCAGTCTGGTACCTGTTCGACGGATGAGACTGCAACGCTTTCTTGAGCACGCGGCGTAGCGAGCGCGAAACCCACACAGGGACGACGCGATCGGAGGTCGATAGAGGTGAAAAGCCACGCATGAGGCGTTCGGCGATGCCCAGGGTCGAGTATGAAGCGTAGTCGAAGCCGCCCCGTAGCAACTCCAATAGGACCAGCCCCATCGCGTAAAGGTCGGTTGCCCTGGTGAGTTGACCGCTTCCGATCAACTCCGGAGGACTGTAGAGCGTGGGATTTCCAAGTGCAGGAACCGTTCCGTCGGATTCCATACGGCCGGCACAGCCTAGGTCAGCTAGTCGTGCGACATGCTCGTCGCCGGTCAAGAGGATATTCCCGCTCTTGATATCACGGTGGGCGATGCCCTTGATCTCGTGCAGGTGGCCAAGGCCGCGCAGTGCGGCTTGCACGATTCGGATCGACTGTATTGGGGTGAATCGGACACCGCGAAGAAAGGCGTCTGTCAGGCTGCCCAGGGGGTAGTACGGCGTCACAATCTCGACGACCCGCATCGGAGCCGGATAACCTTCGACCGTTGGCGCGACCAGTATGGGCACCACATTGTCGTGATCGATCGCCTTGAGAGTGGAGGGTTCAGGCAAGACATTGTCTAGGCTGGAAAGATCGATGCGCTTCCCGACGTGGTCGCAGCCAAGGTTGTCGTCCCACCAGACGCGTACGTCACTTAGGCCGCCAGGCAGCGTCTGAAGGCACTCGAAATCGAGCCGCAAAACGCGATCGCGCTCGGAGGGCTTCGGAACATGGGGCACGCCGGCGGCGGCAGTCATTTGGCCGCCCTGGCGAGTGCAGCAGCAAGTGCGGCAGCGGCAGCAGCGTATGCCTCGGCGAGGCCCGTGGTCCAGTACTTCGGCGGTGACTCAAAACCGAATCGTTCAAACGCCACCTGCTCGAGGTGGTCGGCCGCAACTCCTACCAAACCGCCGATCTCGGACGTTTTGAGGGCTGCGTACGCCGCGCGAATCTCGGTCGATGCCGCCATCACCGCACATATCGCCGTGATGCGGTCGTACGCCTGACGGTAGGTCCAGCCCCCGTGCGCCCGAGTCTCGACAAGTCCGATCGTCTCGACGCGGCCCGTTTGGAGCTCCTGCCGAATTCTGATCTTCAAGTCGTCGAGCCTCTCGGCGCCTTGGAGCCCCTCTCCGGGCGCGATCCTGCAGCGGATACCGCTGACCGGGCTGCCCAGCAGCTCCGCAGCCGGTTCGACAACAGCGACGTGCACCAACCCGCTCTTCACGTTGATCCCGGCGGCACGCACAGCTGGCCATTATCGCAACCGGTAGCAAACGACACAAGGCTCGGCAGAAGGTGCTGGGCTGCACGGCGGATGCGCGTCGGGATCAGCGGATCCGGTACGTCAAGCCGCCAGCCGACGACGATGCGCTGGCCGCGGTGGCGGACATTGCCGACTACCGGGACCTGTGATGGCCGCGGCAACCCGGCTAGCCCGTTGGGGTGTAGGCGCGGGCAGCCTACGTCGCAAGCGCGTGAATTATGCGCGTGGCGGGTAAACGTGTCGGTACGGCGTGTCATACTTGCGCCGTAATCAGCGAGCGGTTGATCCGGGCTGAGGTTGGGAAGGGCAAAAGCCATGGCAAGCGTTCACGATGTAGCGGTTTACATCCTGCAGCGGCAAGGCCGGATGAGCGCGATGAAGCTGCAGAAGCTCGTTTATTACTGCCAAGCGTGGCACCTCGTCTGGGAGGAGCGCCCGCTATTCAAGGAGCGGATCGAAGCCTGGGCCAATGGTCCAGTCGTCCGGGACCTCTATCGCGAGCACCGGCGTAAGTTCGAGGTAACGGTCAGGACGTTCGCCGACGGGCTGCCCGAGCGATTGACTCAGACGGAGATCGAGACGATCGACACCGTACTCGAGAGCTACGGCAAGTTGAAGGCGTTTGAACTCAGTGACATGACGCACCGCGAAACCCCGTGGCGTCAGGCCCGTGGGAGTCTTCCCTCCGGCGCACCGTGTTCCAACGTCATCACTGAGGCAGCGATGGCCGAGTACTACGAGAGCTTGCTCTGAGCCGCCCCAAAAAACGCGTACCGGCGCAGGCGCTCGGGCCTACAGCTGCCAAGAGGGTTGTCCCGAGTCCGCCGGCTCCCGATAAGCGTCTGCGTTTCCGATTCGGGCAACTCGATCATGGTGGCAACTGGGCGTTGTGCAAGATTGAAAAGCGGGACCATGCGCGCCTATTGAAGCGGCTCGGTCATTTCGAGACGATGACGGTCGCGGAGGCCAGGAGCAATAACCTACTGACGCAGTACGACATGACCGACTGCAAGAACAAAGCGGCCAAAACGCGATTGTCGAACCAGTACGACGGGTTGGACTCGATCACCCGTCTCACTATCGAGCCGAACGGTTCGCTCCGACTGCACGGCATCCTCGAAGGGCATGAGTTCCATATCGTTTGGTGGGATCCAAAGCATGAGATCTGGCCCGACGATAAGCAGGTGCGGTAGTCCGCATCCCGATGTTCGACAGCCGGTCCTATTGTTCTGCGATGAACGTCCGAACGCTCTCCGGCCAGCTCCATTGGTACTCCGGTTGGGATTCCCATTTCGTGCCAACGGGTCCTATCGGGCATTCGGTACCGAGTAGCAGCTGGGTTGTTGAAGGTTGCAATTGGTCCTCTTCGGCGGCCTGGGTTAAGGCGGCACGTTGATCGTCCGACAGTCGCTTCCACCATTTCTGCAAGTGCGACTCGAGCGTCATGCGCATCTCCTTATTGGTTCCGTGGTCGACCAGTGATCTGCTCCGCGCGGCCGCGACAGCCGCGATCGATCGACCGGCCTGAAGATCGCCCGGGCCATCATCTGGCGGTGTTCGTGGTCGGCGCGGGCCGCGATAGCCGCGCGCCGGCGCTGCCGCCGGTCCACCCAGAACGCGGCGCCCACGACGAGCAGCGGGACGAAGAACCATGGGTAGGCCAGGATCACCCCGATGATCGTGTACCCGGCCGGCAGTGCGAACAGGACGGTGGCGGCCGGATGTCGGTCGGCCCACCTACCCACGCGAACAGCTCGATGCAAGTCCGCACCGTGGGCATGCGTGGCTCGTCATGGGTCCCCTTCGCCCTTGCCGCGCACCGGCCTATCCTCAGGCGCCAGCTCTTGGGCGATCTCGCGCTCCGCGGCTTCGAGTCGCTCTCCGGCACTGTATCTCCGCTCAACGATCTCTGACGGAATGAACTGCAAGGTTCCTGGGTCGTCGTCGCTAGCACGCCAGTAATAGAAGTCACCGGCCTCGATGTGCAATTGCTCGGCAAGGCGTATGGGCAGCCGTACCTGGAGCTTTGGGCTCACCCGGTGGGGGCCATCCGGCGCGGTCACCGATCGATTCTCCCAGGTGTTTTACTTTTTTTACAATACTGCGTGTTGGTTCTGCCGAGGATTTCGCGTTGCCCTACGATCGACACTATGATTGGGCCTCGTCTGAACGAGACCGACGCGCGGCGCGGGGATGGGCGCTTTGCCTGATCGCCCCATGTCTGGTTCAGGATGTGTCTATTGTTAGAGAAGAGTCCTATGTCTATGGTGCGAACGCGCCCAAGTTCATGGCAAGCGGCGTTTGACCTCGTCAAGAGCCGTGGTTACCAGCGGCGAGACGAGCCTTTCACGCTCGCCAGCGGCCAAATGAGCCACGACTATATCGACGGCAAATTCGCCGTCGATTACGGCGACAATCTCACATTGGTCGCTACGGCGGTCATCGATCTGGCAGCGGTAGAGGGAATTAGGTTCGATGCCGTTGGGGGACTGACTATGGGGGCCGATCCATTAGCGATCGCGATCGCGATCGTGGGGCATAAGCGCTGGTTCTCGGTCCGAAAGCAACGGAAGGAGCGGGGACGAAACCAGTGGATTGAGGGAACCCGCTTCGAGCATGAAGGCGAAACGAGGGTGCTGCTCGTGGACGACGTGGTCAGTACAGGGGCATCCATCATGCAGGCTTACGACCATGTTAGTGACGATGGCGGCATCGTTGCTGGTGTCATTCCTATGGTCGACCGCGGCGACGTCGCGGCGAAGCTATTTGCCGACGCCGGGGTTCCGTACCGTCCGCTCATAACGTATGGAGACCTAGGTATCGATCCAGTAAATGGATCTTGAGGATATTCGCCGGCTCGCAACCGGAGGGATAGGCGCCTTTCCGCCCACTGCGTTGCCCACAGCCGCAGCATGGCTCTGGGATTACGGCGAGGCGACGGGTGATGCCCGCTACTGTTCCCTATCACGGACTATCGAGATGATCACCGCAGCCTTCGATGCGAACTATGAAGGCTTGGGAAATGCCATTTTGAACGAAGTTGATGGCGTCTTAGCGACGAGGATGCCGGACGCGCTCGGTGCCGAGCTTCCGTCGGATGGAAGCACCCTCGCTCGCCTCATGCGCGAAGCTGTATGCCAAGCGCTATCAGGATGATGAAGATGGCAATCGGAGTGTGGATCAATGTTTGCAGCCACCCATTGACCACAATCTGGCCACAGTTACAGATAACTACTGTTAACCACAGTTGTGTATTTTCGCATGTCGGGTCGGCCGTAAACCGTTGACCAGCAGCGTGATTCGCCTTTGCAAGGCAGGTGTCAGGGGTTCGATTCCCCTAGGCTCCACAAATTAATACTGCAGGTCAGGCGCGAATGGCGCCGGTGTCATCCCGCCGCCTGCGGAGCGTTAGACGCCGGTGCCCAGGGCCACCGACCCTCCGGGTGCGAGTGGTCGGGGCCGGAACATTCGGACGGGAATCGTGGTCGGCGTCGCTGCGCGCCGTTGCCTAGCGCCGCACCTACCGCAGTGCGATAGTGGACCACGACCCACCAACCCCGAGCCGCATAGCGACTGGATAACCAAACGCCTACCCCGCACATCACGCCGGCGGGGTGCAGGGAAAGGCAACATCAAAATGGCTGAGATGCTGACGCCGCATTTCGCGGATGTGCAGGCGCACTACGATCTATCCGACGACTTCTTCCGCCTGTTCCTCGACCCCACCCAGACCTACACCTGCGCCTACTTCTTTGGTGACGACATGACTCTGGAAGAGGCGCAGATCGCCAAGATCGACCTCGCGCTGAGCAAGCTGGGCTTGCAGCCAGGCATGACACTGCTTGACATCGGCTGTGGCTGGGGCGCTGCCATGCTGCGAGCCATCGAGAAATGCGACGTCAACGTCATCGGCTTGACGCTGTCCAAGAACCAGGCCGCCCACGTAGAGCAGCTGCTCGCGGCATCGGATAGCCCGCGGACCAAGCGGGTGCTGCTCGAGGGCTGGGAGCGGTTTCACGAGCCGGTGGACCGGATCGTGGCGATCGGCCCACTCGAGCACGTCGGCTACGACCGCTACGACCCTTTCTTCGAGAGGGCTTATGAACTGTTGCCGGGCGGCGGCACGATGCTGCTGCACACGATCACCGTCCTCTCGGAGAAGGAAATCATCGAGTCCGGCTTGCCGCTAACGATGGCCATAGTCGAATTCAGCGACTTCATGAAAACCGAAATCTTCCCAGGCGGCTTCCTGCCGACGATCCAGATGGTGAAGGAGTTCTCAGCGAAGGCCGGTTTCAAGCTGAAGCGTCGCCAATCGCTGCAGCGGCATTACGCAAAGACCCTAGACATGTGGGCCGCCGCCCTAGAGGCACACAAAAGCGAGGCCATCG
>PLSK01000094.1:19526-30215 GCA_003165155.1 Mycobacterium sp.
GGCCGTGGCGACGGCTCCGGGCGAGACGAGCGCCGGACGATGCTGAACGCTGCGGCGCCGCCGGCCAACACCGCGACGCCGACTGCCGCGATGACTAACGGGCGCTTGCTGCGGCGTCGCGACCGCCGCGCCCGCGGCAGGTTTGTGACCACTTCCTGCGCGGCGGCCAACTCCTGGGCGATCGTCTCTTGGGCCGCGGCGATGTCGCGTGCCAGTTGTCCCTGTCGGTACCAGCGGTGAAGTTCCGACGCGGTCGTCTGCGCGGAGTGGACTCCGAGCCCGACAACCCCTCGTGTGACGTCGAGCGGTCCCACGGCCGAGTAGGTCAAGCCCCGGGCCAGTCGCTCCCGGGAGGTCAACGGGGATTCCGCCTGCGCTTTCATCTGCCGCCTTTCATGCTGCCCGCCGCCGCTCTGCGCCAGCGCTCTGCCAGCTCTGCGCCAATTCGTGAAACTTACCGACTGCCGGGACTGTGGTCGAGTGACACCGGCTGCGGGCGTACCGGCGCGTGGTGGCAGACTCTCGTGTCGTGACTAACAGCCCCATTCAGACTGCCACCGCCACGCTGCACACCAACCGCGGCGACATCAAGGTCGCCCTGTTCGGAAACCACGCGCCCAAGACCGTTGCCAACTTCGTTGGACTGGCGCAGGGCACCAAGGACTACTCGACCCAGAACGCGTCGGGCGGCCCGTCCGGCCCGTTTTACGATGGCGCGGTTTTTCACCGGGTGATCCAGGGCTTCATGATCCAGGGCGGCGATCCGACGGGTACGGGGCGTGGCGGACCGGGCTACAAGTTCGCCGACGAGTTCCACCCGGAGTTGCAGTTCGACAAGCCCTACCTGCTGGCGATGGCCAACGCTGGGCCGGGCACCAACGGCTCGCAGTTCTTCATCACCGTCGGCCAGACGCCGCACTTGAACCGCCGCCACACCATCTTCGGTGAGGTGACCGACCCGGCGTCACAGAAAGTCGTCGACGCGATCGAATCAACGGCCACCGACGGTAGCGACCGCCCCACCGAAGCGGTCGTTATCGAGTCGATCACGATCACCTAAGCACCCCGGCCGGCCCGGGCCCAGCGCTTCTCAGCGCCCCTTGTGCCCGGCGTAGCCGGCGGCGGTGAGGGCGTCGAGCACGTCCAATGGGTCGGTGCCCAGGTCCCAACGGGAGAAGATCACCAGCGCCCCGTCGACCATTTCGACCTCGAGTAATCGGACCTTGCGGCCAAAGCGCCGGAACTCGGTGATCGTGATGATCTTGATGTCGGGTTCGCGCAATAGTTGCGTCCGGAACCAGCCCCGTAGCGCCAGCCCAGCGGGGGTAATTGCCAGCTTTGGACGCGCGCGCCACGACACGCCGGCAAACAAGATCAGGCCCAGTGCCGCAATGCCGGTCAGAAGACGGCCCGGCGTGTCTGTGACTAGGGTCACAGACGCGATAGCCATCAAAACGCCGACGGCCCCGCAACCAGCGATTCCCACCGCGGGCGGCTCCCAGGTTGTTTGCTGCATCAGTTTCCCGGCCCTTCCACCACTGCCAACGCGGTTATCCACAGACGCTATCAACAGTGGGGATAAATCACACGCGTGTGATTGTGCGGCACCATGGTTGCTGATTGAGTAATGAATCGACCGCGAGATGAATTCATTACTGGCTCCGGGCCAGACCAGTTTGCCGTCAGTGCCAACGCATGGTGAGCAACAAACCGGTGATCATGAAGGCGAACGCGATCGCATAGTTCCACGGACCAAGCTGCGCCATCCAATGCAGCGCGGTGGGAGCCTGACTTCCGACGGCCGCCAGTTGGAACACCATCAGCCAGATGAGCCCGATCAGCATCAGGCCGACGAACAAGCAAACGAACCACATACTCGACGGTCCGACCTTCACTTTCACCGGCGTGCGGCTGACCGCGGTGACGGTGAAGTCGTTCTTCTTGCGAACCTTGGACTTCGGCATGATTTCCTCGGGTTACCTTGGGTCTACTCGGAACAGACCTCAACAACGCGGTGCTAGCTTGGCTACGAGACTAGCTCACCCGGCCCGGTGACCAGGAAACGGAGAGCCGATGAGCGATACACGCCGTTCACCGTGGCGTTTCGGCGTCCCTGTTGTGTGCCTGCTGGCCGGGCTGCTACTGGCCGCCACCCACGGGGTGTCCGGTGGCTCCGAGATCCGCCGCAGTGACGCACCGCGCCTGGTCGACCTCGTCCGTGCGGCGCAGTCGTCGGTCACCCTCCTCAACGCCGAACGCGACGAGCTGGCCAACAAGATCGACTCCGCGCACGGGCGGTCTCCAGATGCAGCTCTGGCGGCGATGCGCAGGCGGTCTGCCGAGCTGGCTGCTGAGGCTGGCATGGATCCGGTCCACGGGCCGGGTCTGGTCGTGACGCTGCAAGACGCGCAACGCGACGCCAACGGCCGCTTCCCGCGCGACGCGTCGCCCGACGACCTGGTGGTGCACCAGCAAGACATCGAGGCCGTCCTCAACGCGTTGTGGAGTTCCGGCGCGGAGGCCATCCAGATGCAGGACCAGCGGATCATCGCAACTTCGGTGCCCCGGTGCGTCGGGAACACCTTGCTACTCAATGGGCGTACGTACAGCCCGCCCTACGCGATTACCGCGATCGGCGATGCCACGGCCATGCAAGCAGCTCTGGCCGTGGCTCCCTTGGTGACCCTTTACAAGCAGTACGTGGTCCGCTTCGGCCTCGGCTACAGCGAAGAGGTCAAGCCCGATGTAGCGCTTGCCGGCCATTCCGAACCGGTTCGCATGCAATACGCAGAGCCCGCGGGGCCGTTGGGGTACTAGGGGTCGGGCGGTAACCTGACACGATGCGGATCCTCGTTGTCGACAACTACGACAGCTTCGTGTTCAACCTGGTGCAGTACCTCGGACAGCTCGGTGTCGAGGCCGAGGTGTGGCGCAATGACGACGCCCGGCTATTCGGTCAGAGCGGTCAGGGCGGTGAGGGCAGTGAGGGGTACGTCGACGAGCGGTTCGACGGTGTACTGCTCAGCCCCGGCCCGGGCACTCCGGAACGCGCGGGGGCGTCGATCAGTCTGGTGCGGGCCTGCGCCGCGACGAGGACCCCACTATTGGGGGTGTGCCTGGGGCACCAGGCTATCGGCGTCGCATTCGGTGCCACCGTGGATCGCGCACCCGAGTTGCTGCACGGCAAGACCAGCAGCGTATTTCACACGAATGTCGGTGTTTTACAGGGGCTCCCGGATCCATTCACGGCAACCCGGTACCACTCGCTGACCATCCTGCCGGAGTCTTTGCCGTCCGTGCTGGAGGTCACGGCCCGCACCCAAAGCGAGGTGATCATGGCCGTGCGTCACACCGACCTGCCGATTCATGGCGTGCAGTTCCATCCGGAGTCGATTCTGACCGAGGGTGGGCACCGGATGCTGGCGAACTGGCTCGGCTACTGCGGATGGGTGCGCGACGACACGCTGGTCCGGCGGCTGGAGAACGAGGTCCGAGCTGCGGTCCGGCCCTATTTCCCCACCGATCCCTCGGCTACTGACCGAACTTCAGCGTGATGATGCCGTCCTTATTGACTCCGCTGCCGGCCGGCGGGTTCTGAAACACGATCTTGTTGTGCTGGGAACCGCCGGCGTCGACGTCGGGACCCTTGTCCAGCAGCCCTGCCCAGCCCAGCGCGTGCAACCGCGGCTCGGCGTCGGTCCAGAACATGCCCGTCACGTCGGGCATCAGGATTTGGTTGCCCTTGGAGACCTGTAGCTCGATCACCTTATCGAGCGGAACCGTCTGGCCCTTAGGAGGATTGGTACCGAGCACCTCGCCGGCCGGCCGAGGGCTGTCCACCGGCGCCTGGCTGAACTTGGTGAAGCCGTTGACGGTCAGGCTCTTTTGCGCGTCGTCGACGTTCTGGCCGGTGACGTCGGGCACCTCTTTGGTCTCCGGTCCGGAGCCGACGATGACGGTGACGACGTTGGTGATCGCCGACGTCTGGTTAGCCGGCGGGTCGGTTGCGATCACCTTGCCCAGCGTCTCCGGGGTTGACGGCGAGTTCGCCTGCTTGAACTTGGTGAATCCGGCGGCCTTCAGCTTGGCGACCGCGTCGGCATAGCTCAGCGAGGAGACGTCGGGTACTTCGCGTTGCTCGGGTCCGGTGGAGACGTTGACGGTGACCTCGTCGCCGGCACTCACCGACGCGTTGGCGCCGGGGTCGGTGCCGATGACGTGGTCGGGCGGAATCGTCGAATCCGGCTTTTGCAGGGTGCGCGGCTTGAAGCCCCGGTTTTGCAGCACGGCGATAGCGTCGGCCGACACCTGGCCGCGCACGTCGGGCACTTGAATGTCGCGGGTATTGCCGCCGAACGTATTGAAGCTGATCACGACGGCGATCGTCAGGACCGCCAGCACGGCGACGGCCACCACCCAGCGGCCAACGGAACCGCCGCGGTCACCGTCGGTGTCCAGGGCCTGGCGAGGTAACGGATCGGTGCGCGGGGCGTTGTGGTTCGACGGCGCGGCCGACATCAGCGAGGTCCGCTCGGCGTCAGTGAGGACCTTGGGCGCTTCGGGTGCCTCACCGTTGTGGACGCGGACCAGGTCGCTGCGCATGTCGGCAGCGGTCTGGTAGCGGTTCTCCGGGTTCTTGGCCAGCGCTTTGAGCACGACGGCGTCGAGGTCGGCCGAGATGCCCGCGTGTCGCTGCGACGGTGGAATCGGGTCTTCCCGAACATGCTGGTAGGCGACTGCTACGGGCGAATCCCCCGTGAAAGGTGGTTCACCGGTAAGCATTTCGTAAAGAACGCAACCCAACGAATAGACGTCGGAGCGGGCGTCCACGGATTCGCCGCGCGCCTGTTCGGGTGACAAGTACTGGGCGGTGCCGATAACGGCTGCGGTCTGGGTGACGCTGTTGCCGCTGTCGGCCAGCGCGCGCGCGATCCCGAAGTCCATCACCTTGACCGCGTCCTTCGTCGTGATCATGATGTTCGCCGGCTTGACATCGCGGTGGATGATGCCGTGCTGATGGCTGAAGTTCAGCGCCTGGCAGGCGTCAGCGATGACTTCGATGGCCCGCCGGGGCGTCATCGGGCCGTCGGTGTGCACGATGTCGCGCAGGGTGACGCCGTCGACGTACTCCATGACGATGTAGGGCAGCGGCCCGGCGGGTGTCTCGGCCTCGCCGGTGTCGTAGACCGCCACGATGGACGGGTGATTGAGAGCGGCGGCGTTTTGCGCCTCGCGCCGGAAGCGCAGGTAGAAGCTCGGGTCGCGGGCCAGGTCGGCGCGCAGCACCTTAACCGCAACGTCTCGGTGTAGGCGGAGGTCGCGAGCCAGATGAACCTCCGACATGCCCCCGAAACCGAGGATCTCGCCTAGTTCATAACGGCCAGACAGGGGCTCCGGGCTGCTCATTTTGGTGTCTCTTGTCGGTGCCTGCCCTGGAGTCCAGGATTTCCTATATCCCCGCGATTGTTCCCGCGATCCGTCCAGTTAAGCCGCAGGTTGTCGCGGATCCCCGAGCCGCTGGGGGTTTTGCTGGGCGGAGGGGGCGGCGCGGCCGGCGGGGTCCCGGTGTCGGTGACCGTCGGTGCGGGCGTCTGCTGTTGGGTCTCACCGCGGGAGTTGATGACGATAAGCACCGCGATGATGATCGCCAGCGCGCCGAGCACACCCGCGGCCCACAGCAGCGCGCGCTGGCCGGATGAGAACGTGCGGCGGGCCGGCGGCGGGCGGTGACCACCCGTTGACGGCCGGGACCGGCGCGGCACTGCGTTGCGGCCGCTGGAGCTCGTGGTGGCCCTGGTCGGCGGGCCCGCCGGCATGATCGCGGCCGGGGAGGCCCGGCCCGCGGGCGGTGACTGGCTGGGTCGCGGCGGCCGGCGGCCGGCCCGCACCGCGGCCACGGCGTCGGCGAACGGTCCCCCGCTGCGGTAGCGCATGCTCGGGTTCTTGACCAGCGTGATCTCGATGAGTTCCCGCACATTGGGCGGTAGCTCGGAGGGCAGCGGCGGCGGCGGCTCCTTGATATGTTTCATCGCAACCGTCAGGGCGCCATCACCGGTGAACGGCCGCTTCCCTGAAAGCACCTCGTACCCAACGACTCCCAGCGCGTAAACGTCACTGGACGGGGTCGCGTCGTGCCCCAGCGCCTGTTCGGGTGCGATGTATTGGGCGGTGCCCATCACCATGCCCGTCTGGGTTACCGGTGCTGCGTCAACGGCCTTGGCGATACCGAAGTCGGTGATCTTCACCTGTCCGGTGGGGGTGATCAAGATGTTGCCCGGCTTGACGTCGCGGTGCACCAGGCCGGCCGCGTGCGCAATTTGAAGGGCACGGCCGGTCTGCTCGAGCATGTCCAGCGCGTGCCGCAGCGACAACCGCCCGGTGCGCTTGAGCACCGAATTCAGCGGCTCGCCGTTGACCAGTTCCATGACCAGATAGGCGGTGCGCCCCTCGCCGTCCATCTGGCTCTCGCCGTAGTCGTGGACGCTGGCGATGCCCGGGTGGTTGAGCATCGCGGAGATGCGCGCCTCAGCGCGGAAGCGCTCGATGAACTCCGGGTCCTGGGAGAACTCTCCCTTGAGCACCTTGACCGCAACGCGCCGGCCCAGCCGGCTGTCCACCGCCTCCCAGACTTGGCCCATGCCGCCGGTGGCGATCAGCCGCTGTAGGCGGTACCGGCCCGACAGCGTCACCCCAACTCGCGGGCTCATGGTCCCCCCTGCAACGCGGCCTCGATCACGGCCCGTCCGATCGGGGCGGCAAGCGCTCCCCCGGTCGCGGACAGTCGGTCGGCACCGTCCTCTACCAGCACCGCCACGGCAACCTTCGGAGATTGCGCAGGCGCAAACGCGATGTACCACGCGTGCGGTGGAGTATGACGCGGGTCGGTGCCATGCTCCGCGGTTCCGGTCTTGGATGCAATCTGCACGCCGGGAATGGCCCCTTTCTGCTGTGCGACCTTCTCGGCGCCGACCATCAGCTCTGTCAGCTTAGCCGCGACCTGCGGCGACACCGCGTGGCGCTGCTGGTAGGGAGCAGTTGTGCTGATGTTGGCCAGGTCTGGTCCCTTGAGGCTGTCGATCAGGTAGGGGTGCATCGTCACCCCGTCATTCGCGATGGTCGCGGCGACCGCGGCGTTCTGCAACGGTGTCAGCGCGACGTCCTTCTGGCCGATGCTCGACATCCCCAGCGCGGCGTCGTCCGGGATTATCCCGACAGTCGATTCTGCGACCTGCAGCGGAATGACGCTCGGAGTGCCGTCCATTCCGAACGAATGGGCCATGCTGCGCAGCGCGTCGGCCCCGGTGGCGATGCCCAACTGGACGAATGCGGTGTTGCACGACAAGGCGAATGCTTGCCGCAGCGACACGGTGGGTTCGTTGCCGCACGGGGACCCGCCGTAGTTCTCCAAAGTGGCCGTGCTGCCGGGCAGCGTGATTTTGGGCGCCGCGGTGAGCTGCTCGTCCTCCGTGGCGCCACCCTGCAGCGCCGCCGCGGTGGTAATCACCTTNNGCGCGGGATCGTGCGACGACAACAGGTTGGGATCAAACGACGGCGACGACACCATGGCCAGAATTTTGCCGGTAGACGGCTCCAGGGCGACGACGGCTCCCTTGCACGGCGGGCCGCCGCAGCCCTGTTGCATGGAGTCCCAGGCGGCTTGCTGGACAAGCGGATTGATCGTCGTTTCGACGTTGCCGCCGCGCGGGTCGCGGCCGGTGAAGAAGTCCGCCAACCGGCGTCCGAACAGCCGCTCGTCGGAGCCGTTCAACAAGGCGTCCTCGGCGCGTTCGAGGCCGGTGCTCGAATAGCGCAGCGAGTAGAAGCCGGTAATCGGCGCGTACACAGCCGGATTGGGATATACGCGCAGGAAACGGAAACGGCTGTCGGTGGCTACCGAATAGGCCAGCAGTTGCCCACCCGCGATGATCTGGCCGCGCTGACGTGAATACTCGTCAAGCAGCACGCGCTGATTGCGCGGATCGGCACGCAGGCCGTCCGCGGTGAACACCTGGGTCACCGTGGCGTTGAGCAGCAGCAGCACAATCAGCGCCATCACGGTCACCGAGATCCGGCGGAGGGAGGTGTTCATACCCGCTCGATCACCTCGGTGCCGGCCGCTGCGATCGGCGATGTGTTCGGCGCATGGGTGCGCAATGGACGCCGGGCGCTGTGCGAGATGCGAGCCAGGATGGCCAGCAGCACGTAGTTCGCCAGCAGTGACGACCCGCCGTAGGACATCCAGGGTGTGGTCAATCCGGTCAGCGGAATGAGCTTGGTTACGCCGCCGACGACAATGAACAGCTGGATGGCCAGCGTCGATGCCAGGCCCGCGGCGAGTAGTTTGCCGAAGCTGTCGCGCGTCGCGATCGCGGTGCGCAAGCCGCGGACGATGACGATTGTGAACAGCATCAAGATGCTGGCTAACCCCACCAGCCCGAGCTCTTCGCCGAACGCGGCGATGATGAAATCTGTCGACGCTGCCGGCACCGTGTCGGGTTGACCGTTACCGAGGCCCGTGCCGAAGATCCCGCCGGTGGCAAAGCTGAACAACGATTGCACCATCTGATAGCCGCTGCCGTCGGGGTCGGCGAACGGATCCCACCACGTCTGCACGCGGACCCGGACATGGTCGAAAATGAAATACGCCACAACGCTTCCCGCGGCGAACAGCACCAAGCCGATGACCACCCAACTGAAGCGCTGGGTGGCGAGGTACACCACCACCAGGAACGACGCATACAGCAGCAGCGATGTACCCAGGTCTTTCTCCAAGACCATCACACCGACCGAGATCACCCAGGCAGCCAGCAGCGGCGCGAGGTCTCGCGGCCGGGGCAGCGTCATCCCCATCAAGTGCTTGCCGACGCTGGTGAACAGGCCGCGCTTGGCGACCAACACCGCTGAGAAGAAGATCAGCAGCAGGATCTTAGAGAACTCGGCCGGCTGTATCGAAAAGCCCGGCAAGCGGATCCAGATCTTCGCGCCGTTCTGCTCGGACAGCGAAGCGGGCAACAGCGCGGGAACCGCCAAGAAGATCAGGCCCGCCAGCCCATAGATGTAGCTGTAGCGGGCGAGTTGTCGATGGTCCTTTAAGAACGTCAGCACCAGTGCGAACGTGGCCACCCCGACCAGGGTCCACAGCATCTGCTGGCTCGCGCTGGGGTGATGGCGTCCACTGAACTCGTTGTTGACGAGGTCAAGCCGGTGGATCATCACCAGCCCAAGTCCGTTGAGCAGGGCCACTATCGGAAGCAGCAGGGGGTCGGTGTAGGGGGCAAAGCGCCTGATGGCCAGGTGGGCGCCGCCGAACACGGCCAGAAAGGCCAGCCCGTATCTGGTCAGGTCCCACCGCAGACCCTGCTCCTGGTTGGCCTCCACGATGAGTAGCGCCGCGACGGTGATCAGCGCGGCGAAGCACAACAGCAGCAGTTCGGCGTTGCGGCGGGTAGGCAGCGGAGGTGTCACCGCGACCGCCGGCTGGATTTGGGTTGTCATGCTGAGGCCCGGCAGTCGACGCCCGCCTGCTGTGGGGGTGGCGGGAGCGTGGTCACCGTCTGCGAGGTGGTCGTCGGCGCGGGCGCAGCTGGCGNNGTTGGGATTAGCGGTGGTGGAGGGCGTGCTGGACGTTGGCAGTGGCGTGGCGTTTGGCTCCGGTGTCGCGCTCGCATCGGACGGCGGAGATGTGGCGCGAGGTGGCGGGCACGGCAATAGAGCCTTGGCGGATAAAGTGCGCAGCTGCGCTTCGGCCTCGTCCAGCGAACCGGCCGGGATCACGCCCTGAACCTGTGCGCGTTCGGGAGGAGGTAGATCCCGCAGCTTCATCACGTGGCAGCTGAGCTGCTCGCCGGATTGGCTGTAATTGATCAGGGACAGTTCGTTGTGGGCGTTGAGGCAGCCCACCAGATAGGGCTCGTTCAGGGTTATGCCCAGCAGCGACCCTTGAATCCCGCGCATCAGGGCGACGATGCCGCTGTACTCGGCGACGTAGTAGTTGCTCCTGATTACCCAGCGCCCGATACCGACGCCCGCCAGCATCACCAGCAGCACCACTGCGAGCATGATAACCATCCGCGATCGCGACCAACGCGGTCGACTGACCGACTCGACCTGCGGTGGAACACGTTTGGCGGTTTCTTTACGGGGGTTGATAGCCGAGGCCCGGCCCGCGGAGGTGTTGGGCAGCGTGGTCAGCTGGTCGTCTTCACCGGATACCGCGCCGGCGAGAATCGGCTGAGTCTGGCCGTAGTCGTAGTCGACGACGTCGGCGACCACGACCGTCACGTTGTCGGGACCGCCGCCGCGGAGCGCCAATTCGATGAGGCGGTAGGCGCTTTCGGCCACATCGGGGATCTGCAGGGCCTCGTGGATGGTTTCGTCGCTGACCGGGTCGGACAGCCCGTCCGAGCAGAGCAGGTAACGGTCCCCGGCGCGGGCTTCTCGCATGGTCAGGAAGGGCTCGACCTCGTGACCGGTCAATGCCCGCATGATCAACGAGCGCTGGGGGTGGCTGTGCGCCTCCTCCGCGGTGATCCGGCCTTCGTCGACCAGGGTCTGGACAAAGGTGTCGTCTTTGGTTATCTGGGTCAGTTCGCCGTCCCGCAGCATGTAACCGCGTGAGTCACCGATGTGCACCAGCCCGAGTCGGTTGCCGGCGAACAGGATTGCGGTGAGCGTGGTCCCCATGCCCTC
>PLSK01000094.1:30228-31962 GCA_003165155.1 Mycobacterium sp.
TCGGCCAGGGCCAGCAACCGTGCGCCGGCGTAGACCGAGTCTTCGTTGTTGGCGCGTACCAGGCCGCGATCGCTGCGGGCGGCATATCGAAGGACCAGCGTCACGGGCGCAGCTCGATCGCCGTTTTGCCGATCCGAACCGGCGTTCCCATCGGAACTCGTACCGCCGTCGTCACCTTCGCCCTGTCAAGGTAAGTACCGTTGGTCGATCCTAGATCCTCGACGTACCATTCGAAGCCCCGCTGGGATAGTCGGGCGTGCCGCGTCGACGCGTAGTCGTCAGTGAGCACCAGGGTGGAGTCGTCCGCGCGTCCGATCAACACCGGCTGGCCGCTCAGGGTGATGCGCGCACCCGCCAGCGACCCGTCAGTCACCACCAGGTAGCGGGCCGCGCGCCCGCGCTGGCGCGACGGCAGCAGGGTGCCCCGCAACGCCAGGCCGCGACGCACCATGACGGCACCGGTCGGCGCGTAGATATCCGTGCGCAAGATACGCAGCACCGACCAGATGAATACCCATAGCAACATCAAAAATCCGGCACGCGTCAGTTGCAGTACCAGTCCCTGCATCTGGCGTCCTTTCCGTCCTAGCGTCGGACCCCCGCATGGTGACACCGAGCACATCAGCAAGGTCACGATACTTGTACGGTGGTCGACGCGGGTCGAAGCCCTGCGGCCCAGCTTTCACTGAGCCCAGTGGGCGTCAGTGAATGCGGACGATGATCTCCGAGTGCCCCAGACGGACCACGTCGCCATCGGCCAACTGCCACTCCTGTATCGGTGCGTTGTTGACGGTGGTGCCGTTCGTGGAGTTGAGATCAGACAGTAGCGCGACCTGCCCATCCCAACGGATCTCGAGGTGGCGGCGCGACACGCCCGTGTCGGGCAACCGGAACTGGGCGTCTTGTCCACGGCCGACGATGTTGGAGCCTTCGCGCAACTGGTAGGTCCGGCCGCTGCCGTCATCGAGCTGCAAGGTCACCGAAGTTCCGGCGGACCCATAGCCGCCTTGCCCGTAGCCGCCGTAGCCGCCCGCCGGCTGGCCGTATTCGGGGGCGCCCGGTTGGCCGTAGTCGTATTCACGGTTGACGGTCTCGGGGTAGCCGGCGCTGGGCGGTGCGTATCCGCCTTGCGGGCTTTCGGCGTACTGGGTGTAGTCGCCCGGCCCGTATTCTGGCCGGCCGTATCCCGGGGCGCCCTGCTGATAACCCTGGTCGTATCCGCCGCCTTCGGGGTACGCAGGGCGTTGTTCGGGTTCGGGTTGGGCATAACCGGTCTCGTCCTGGCGAGCCGGCCCGCGAGCTCCCGGGGCATAGTCGCCGTACCCGCCGTAGCCCGGCTGGCCGCCGCCAGGGGGGCCAGGAGGGGNNGGCAGGGGCAGGGGGACGCTGCTCGTAGGACGGCGGGGGGTAGCCACCCTGCCCTTGATCGGGGTAGCCGCCGGGGTCTTGATACCCGGCCTGCGGGTCTGGGTAGCCGGCCGGCTCTTGGTACCCGCGCTGTTCGGAGTAGCCCCGCTGTTCGGGGTAGCCACCTTGGTCGGGATAGCCGCCCCGCTGCTCGGGATATCCGCCCTGGTCGGGATGGCGAGGCGGGGGGTATCCCTGCTGCGGCGGGTAGCCGGCCTGTTCTGGCGGATATCCGCCGCGCGGATCTGGACCGCCTTGCGGCTCCGGCCCACCGCGTGGCTCCTCTTGGGGGCGCGCGTAGCGGTCGTCGTAGTACTCATCGCCGGG
>PLSK01000270.1 GCA_003165155.1 Mycobacterium sp.
CCGTGGGCAGCGCTACCTCCGTCAGCCTGCTGTCCGCGAGTATGGCGACGCGGACGAGCGGGATGACCGCGCCGGACGGCACTGGACCCTCGAAGAATGTTGGGGCCGAACCTGGGACATCGTGCTCTCTTCTCTATCTGGTTTCTGTTATGCGGATTGGGCGGAGAAATCTCGGGATAGCCGGTGGCCGGGAAACCATTGGGCGTCCGGCAGGCCGCCGGTCAGAGCTTCGACGGCAACGGCGATCGCAAAGGGTGTGCCAGGACTGAACGTCGAGACCCACTCGCCGTCGAAGGCGCGCGACGGGCTGACCAGTATGCGGCCCGCAGTGGTGTCGACGATGCTCATCCCGACCTCGGTGGTGGCGTGCTGTCCGTCTCGGTGGCAACCGGCGACGATCTCGACGTAGCTGCGCGGCCCGGTGAACACCGACTCCACCACTGCCCGAGCCGATTCCGGAATGCCGAGGTAGTCGAGCACGTCGGCCAGCGGTGCGCCGGACCTCAGCCGCTCGTCGGCCCGGGCGCCGACGCGCGTCGGCAGGCTGAACTCGGCGAACCGCGCCGGCTGACGCTGTGCCAGCCCGACACTGACTACCGGAACCATCGATCGGGGATCATCGATATCCATTGCGGTGAATGTGATCAACTGCGCGCTGCGGAGCGCGACGATGGTCTTGGGGGTTCTACCGCCGGCAACGGCACGCTGCACGACGATGCCGCGCAGTAGGTCCCCGGCGCCGTCGGCCGTGGTGGGCCCCAGATAGCGCAGGTCGAGCCACCGGTCCGGAAAGCACACCGCTCTGATCCACTCAGCGACCACTGGGTTGATCGCACCGTGCTCCGACAGCAGGCCCATCCCCGTCAGTTCGGTCTTCTGACATTGCTGGAACGCATCCCGCTGTGCGGCATCACTGTACGGCGTGGTTATCGCCAGCACCCACGGAAAACTGCCCGCTCCGATGGTTTCCGCGATGAACCACGCCTGATCGACCGTCAGCTCGACGGCGTTGGGTTCTGTGTTCATTTAAGTTCGTCTGTGCACTGACTAGCCGCCCCATTTGGCGGCTTCGGCCCCATCGCGGGCCAGCATGGACATGGTGTTGGATTCGTGGTTGCTGGCCATCGACTGGTAAGCACGCACGAGGTCCTCCATGGCTTGGTTCCACTGCGCCTGCCAGGCCTGGTAGCTCGTACCGGTGTCGCCCTGCCAGCCATTGGACAGCGCCGCCTGCTCGCTCGCGATATCGGCGCCCAGCCCTTGCAGAGTGCCGGCGTAGGAGGACATGTCCCCGGCATGAGCCAACATCGCCGGGTAGTTGTACATGATCTGTGACATCACAGGTCCTTTCGGTAAAAGGGGGTTCGCTTTACAGTTCGGGTCAGAACCCGGTGTACGTCGACGCGGCGGCGGCGTCGGCGGCCACATAGGTGCCGGCAGCGTCACCCAAATTCGCCTGCGCGATATCGAGCAAAGTGTTGACCTTGGCCGCTGCCTCTACGAAGCGGGCATGGGCAGCCTGGAACGCCGTGGCCGACTCACCTACGTGAAATGCCTGCGCCGACATCGCCGCCTGCTCGGCTTGACTAATCGTGTGACGCATCAATGCAGCCTTGGCGCCAAACGCGGACTGCGAGGCCACCAACTGCGGAATATGAGCATCCAAAAGACTCATAACGATTCCTATCTCTTCTGATCTCTTTGTGGATTTCGGTTACTGACTACAACGTTGCTAACCGTCTGTGCCCCCTCTCGCTGGGTCTTTCCCGGGGTCCGCCCCCGAATCCTGGGAGCCCTGGACCCAGGTGCCCGGCACCATTGGCATCCGCGGGCCACCGCCAAAATCATCAACGGCCAGGTTGGTCAACCCCGCCGCAGCCAGGACGGTGTCTTTGCGCACGGTCCCGGCGAAACCCACCGTCCCGGCGCCGTTCTCAGAAGCGGTGTAATCGGATTCGACATCGGAGCCGTGATTATCGGGTAAGACTCCGATGTCGGAGTCCATGCCCAGGAATGCGTCGCCGTGCTCGCGCATTGTGGACCGCCGGCGCCGCCGGGCCCGCGACTGCGCCCGACTTGCCGCCGCAGCACCGACCGCCGGGATCGTCGCCGCCGGCGCCTTAATGCCCCCGCGGGGACCCACCGTCGGCCCCAGAACAGGCCCCGGATCACGGCCGCCGCCCACCACGTACGCGAAGCTCGCGGTGGCGGCAACCGGGGCGGGCGCTGACGCAGGAGCACCGACGGTCGCCGCAGAGGCCGGGGCGGGCGCGGGTGCGGCCAGCGTCGGGACCGGCCCCGCAAGCGGCACGGCAGAGACAACGGGCTGCGGACTTACTGCGATGCCCGCGGCCGCCGGCTCATCCAGCAGCGCCGGAAACGCCGCGAGTGCGTTCGCCAGCCCCAAGGTCACCGGGAGGACGAGCGCGAGAAAGGGGGCGAGAAGCAGTGATGGATAGAGGATTGACGCGCCGACCCAGGAGAAAGCCTCGAAGGCGAGCGCGAACAGCAGCGGGCCGTAGAGCACCAGCGCCTGAGAAGGATTGGTCAAAAATCCCTCGACGATCTTCACCGAGTTCCCGATCGGATTGTCGAAGAACATCCCGATCTGCTCGAACATACCGTTGTAGAAGTTGTCGTAATCAGCCAGCAGCTGAGACAGCAACCCAGATGGGTTCAACGAGGAACCGGACTGGGTCGCGCCATCGGACTTCACCACAGCCGGCGCCGCGCTGGTGCGGGGCGCCGAAGCCAGCGCCGTACCCGCGACGGCCTGATACGCACCCATGACGGTGGCGGCCTGGCCCCACATCCGCACGTAGTCGGCCTCATTGAGGCTAATCGGAATTGTGTTGATGCCAAAGAAATTGGTCGCTGCCAGCACCCCGTGAATGACGTGATTGGCGGCCAACTCCAGCAGCGTCGGCATTGCCGCGAGCGCGCTGGTGTAAGCCGTCGCCGCGACCTCATGCTGAGCCGCCACGCCCGCGCTCTCCGCGCTGGCCTGCTGCAGCCACACCAGATACGGCGCGTGGGCCGCCACATAACTTTCCCCGGTTGACCCCTGCCATGCCCCCGCCTGCACCGCCCCCAATAGCCCACTGAGTTCTTCTGCCGCCGAGGCATATTCGGCGCTGAGCGAGGTCCACGAGCCGGCGGCCGCCAACAGCGACCCCGGTCCAGGACCAGCGCTCAGCGACGCCGAATGCACTTCCGGCGGCGAAGCCATCCAGATGGGGGCGGTCATTTTCAGATGCCCGCGCCCCAGCTAGCTGCTGCGGCGGCGTCACCCGCGAGATAGCTTGTGCCGGCTTCGCCCACACCTACACCGGCGCGGCCCAGCTCCTCAACGCCTTGAGCCGCGACCGCGGCGTGCTCCTGCCCCTGGGCGCTGAACCCGGCTGCGGTCTGTAGTGACACCGGATCGGCTGCCGGCGGTACCACCGCGGTAATCAACGGAGCCGCAGCCGCATGCGCGGCCGCCAACCGCGCCGTCAGCGCCTCGACCGCCGCACTGGTCGCGGCCAGACCCTCGGGAACCACTCGCAACGTCATGACAGACACTCCTTCTGCTGCGTTTCACTAACCATCAGGGGGCGAAACCTCCATCGGCACCGCCTATTACGGACTCGCCAACCAGTGGGTTGACCAACTGCACATACGTCGGTGTGTCGCTGTCGCCGAGCAGAATGCCGCGTCCGGCGGGCAGCCGGCCGAAGCGCTGACCGCGGATCTTGCCGCTGTCCGCAGGATTGCCCGCCAGCAACAACGTGGTGGCCTGCATGTCGTTGAAGCGGCGCAGCAACGGGTTGGTCATCAGGCCGTGCGCCGATCCGGTGGCGCGCCCCGTGACGATCACCCGCAGGCCCAGATCGGCTGCTTGCGCGAGCAAGCCGATAAGGGGAGTCCACGGCCGCTGCCCGACGTAAGGACCGCTGATCGCGGCCGAATCGGGTATCTGGTCGACGTCGTCGATGATCAGATAGTGGGTTTGGCCCGTGTAGCTCCAGCGGGACAGGTCGGCCGCCGACAGGCCCGCCGGCGGACGGCGCGACTCGAGAAGGTTGGACAACCCCAGAATCGCCGGGATGACCCGGTCCAGGTTCGGGGTGTATTCGTTATCCGGGAACAACGGCTCGTCGACGAGGTGTAGCCGGCGGTCGAAGACGGTGAAGGCCACCTGGTCGGCCGACGAGTGTTCGCGGACAGTACGGATGATGTGGCGCAGCAGCGTTGTCTTACCAGACTTGCTGTCGCCGAACACCATCAGCAACGGGTTCTCGGCGAAGTCGAGTATGACGGGCGCGAGATCCTCTTCGCGCTGGCCGATGACCACTTGTTCCGGCCCGCGATAGAGCGGGCCGATCTCGTCGGGCGCGAGATTGGTGGGCAACAACCGCACCGGCGGCGCTGAAACACCGGGGTAGCGGGCGTTGATCGCGGCGATCTGATCCAGTTCCGGAGCCGCGAAAAGGAAATGCTCGCCGGCCATCGTCAACCCGCGGCCCGGCTGGTCGTGCGGGACTGCATCGGCCGGGCGGCGCAGCGCGCCGACCACCCGCACGTTGCTGTCGCGCGCGTCGTGGAGCTTGAGTTCGAGACGCAGGCCCAGGCCGTCACGCATCGCCAGCGGCACCTCCAGCCAGCTCGGGGTGGTGATGATCACGTGGATCCCGTAGGCCAGGCCCACGTTAACGAGCTCGGTTACCTTGGCCAGCAATGGATTGCGCGTGTTGAACTGGTCCGCGTTGTCGCGACCGAAAGCGTAGAGATTGTCGATGACCAGGAACACCTCGCCGAAGCCGTCATCCCCGGACGAACCGTTGCCATTGCCCCCACCAGTTCCCGGCCGGTCGCGGAAGGCCTCTCGCCGCTGTCGAGACAGCAGCAGCTGCTCGAGTTCGCCGAAGGTTCGCCGAATCCGGTCGGGCTCCAGCGCCGACGCCACACTGCCGACGTGCGCAAGATCCTGCAATGCCCGCAGCTGCCCGCCGCCGTAATCAAGAACGTAGAAGGTGACGTCACGCGGCGAGTGCAGGCTGGCCGCAGACAGGATGAATGTTTGCAGCGCAGTCGATTTACCGGACTTGGGACCGCCGTGGATCACCACGTTTCCGGCCGACGATGTGGCGTCGAAAATCAGCGGGTCGCGGCGCATCTCGAATGGCTTGTCGATCTCACCGAGGGGCCAGCGCCACTGGTGTTGCGGTATCTCGGCGCGCGCCAGCACCGCCGTCAGTGGGATCGGCTCGTCCAGCGGCGGCAGCCAAAGCTGCGGCGCTGCCGGCCCATACCGGGCCAGTTGTTCGCCGATCGTCGCGATCAGCTTGCGCGGCGGTCCGCCCGGTTCGTCATCGTCGTCAACCGGTATCACCGTGCCCAGATCCGGCTCCACCGCCCCGGCGGTGAACAGCTTTGGTTCTGGAATCGATTCGAAAACAAGGGCTTTGGCTGTCCGCGGGGGGTCATAGATACCGTCAACATAGGTGCTGCGGAACTTGACCGGGGCGGCACCGGGAGCGGGCACCAAAAAGCCGATGCCCTTGTATTCTTTGCCGGATTCGATGTGGTAAGCGTCGTCCACCCCGATGATCTGACGAGAAACACTGGGGCTGGCCACCTTTAACCCGATACGGTACGAGGTGTTCTTGTCGATGTCCTTGATCCTGCCGACATCCAGTGTCTGGGATGCGAACAAAATGTGGATGCGGAACGAGCGGCCCTTGCGTGCCACGTAGTCGAACAGTTCCGCGTATTCCGGTTGATCGGCCAACATCAGGGTGAACTCGTCTGCGACCACGAGAAGCGTTGGAATCGGCGGNNGCGTTCTCGTACTCGGTCACCGAGTTGAACGCGCTGCCCTGGACCTGGCGGCCGGCCTCGCGCAGGAGCACCTCGCGACGGGCCACCTCGCCGCGCAGCGTGTCGGCGAACCGGTCAGCCAGCGACTTCTTCTCGGCCATGTTCGAGATCACCGCGACGACCTGTGGGAAGTTGCGGAAACTGTCGGCGCCGGCCTCGCCCTTGAAGTCCGCGTATATGACTATCAGCCGGTCTGCCGAGTGAGTCGTCAACAGCGACAACAGGATCGCCATCAGGGTTTGCGACTTGCCGGAGCCGGTCATGCCGATCATCAGGCCGTGCGGCCCCATCCCGCCCTCGGCCTCGTCCTTGAGATCGAAGATCAATGGCTCGCCGGTGGCGGTCACACCGATCGGAACGCGCAGCTCGTCGTCGCGATTGCGCGGCGCCCACAACGCGGGCACATCCAGCTGTGACGCGTCGGGGATCCCCAGCAGCGTGGTGAAAGTGACGCCGCGAGTGGCCGCCGAGCGCAGCCCGGTGTGCGTCGGGTTGGAGTCCCACCGCGACAACTGGCGAGCCAGGTGGGCGGTGTCGTCGGCGCCGAGCTGGTCGGCGTTGTCGATGTAGGGCTGCCAGCCGCCAGTCTGCCAGCGTTCGATGGCACCGCCTGCGACGCGCAGGATCGGCCGCTCGGGGTCCGAATACTGTTCGCGGTGCGGCTCTGTGGTCGAGTAGTGCACGAGAGTGACTCCGGAGCGTCCCGTCGTCAGTGCCGAGGCGTCCACGTCGTAATCGGGATCGTCCACGAGGACCAGCAAGTGGCGCAGCGCATCTGACGGCTCGCCGGTGAACGCCGGGCGGTCGACGAGCGCGGGGCCCAGCAGTTCGACCAAGTCATCGGGGCTGGTCGACAGGTGACGTGCCGGGCCCACCCCGTCCAGTTGTCCGGGAATGTCTGTGTGTGGCAACCACTTCAGCCAGGACCAATCCCGGCCCTCCAGATTGCGGGTGGCCAGGGCCACCCCGAGCACGGACGGGTCGTGCCAGGTCACCGCCTGGGCGATCCAGGCCCGCAAGGCGGCCCTGACCTCGGCGGGGTCCCCGAGCACGCTGATCCGCGAAACCTTGGTGAGGTCTATTCCGGTCGGCACGTCGCGGACGGTGCGCTGGGTGTCAAGCAGGCTGCGTAATGCACTGTGCGACACCGGTTCCAGGTCGATCTCGTCGGCGACATCNNGGGTCGGGGTGGGACCACTGGGCGGCCGCGCGCTGGTCGGCGGCCGTGGTCCGGATGTTGTCCCGGACCACGGATAGGTAGCGCAGATAGTCGGCGCGTTCGGCGTCGACCTCTTCGGTCCGCATCTTGTTGTCGTTGCCGCGATACATCGAGGTTGCCGCCAGTAGCAGCACGAATGGGAAGAACAGTGTCTGCGGGGAAATCACTTTCATCCCGGTGGCGACCAGCGCGACGATCATGCCGACGATCAGGATCACGATCAGGTAGGGCATCGCGCGCCGCAGCAGCGATGGCGGAATCGCCCGGGGCAACTCCGGAGGCGCCTCGATGGTGATCGTCCCTTTGCGGGCGCGCGGCGGTGGGAGCCGCCGGCGGGCCTCGAATATCAATCTACTCATCGGGGAGCTCCTTCGGCCGATGCCGCACGGCCCGGCTTGCTGTCAGGGGGGAGGGAGTCGTGCGCCAGCAACGCATCGGTGCGCGACAGCGTCGGCCCGGATGCGAACAGCGACAACACCGACCATGGGATGGGGAGGGCGGGCGCGTTCAGGCCAAGGGCCTCGACCGTTTTGCCGTGTCCGGCGCCAGAAGCGCCCTCGGACTCGTTGTCGATGCCGTAGCGCACCCCGGTGTCGGAGACCCAGAACAGCGAGCCGGTGGCCGGTGCTGTCGCGCCGCCGCCCACGCTTTGGGTGAAGTACCCGGTCCCCGGGGCCAGCGCGACTCGGGTGGCTGCACCGTCGCCACCCCCACCGACCAGCTCGACGGTGTGCACCGCGTCGGGAATCGGCACTGCCGAGCCAGCCAGCAGGCCCAAAGAACTGGTTGCTGCCCCGACCGGTTTGCTCCAATATCCGCAGGCGACGGGATCATGGCCCGCGTCCACCAGTCTTACCCGCTGGCTGGGATAGCGCGCGGTGTCGAGCAACCGCGATACCGGTAGCTTGGCGACCTCGTCGGCACCCAGCCGCGGTGGCTGCTGCAGGCCATAGGAATTCGTGTTGCGCAGAATCGCGGCCAGCACAGGAGCGATGGGCTGCAGCCCGTCGGGCAACACCGCGTAGTACCGCACCGCGTCCGACGAGGTCTTGTCCAGCGTGTAAGACTCCACCACCGCGCCAATCGGGGCGGGCACCGGGAAATCCGCCGGGTTACCTGCGTTGGGGATGACCGGTGCGGTCAGCGACGGTGCTTCGAGGATCACGTTGAAAAGCCCCGGCGCGATGGGCCGCGGCGCAGGCACGTCGGTCCCCAGGCCCAGGGCGTTCGTGATCGCATGGTCGGCCAAGTCGATCTGGCTGCGCTTGCCGTCCCACAGCAGCCAGGTGCTGGGGCCCCCCTCAGCCGGGGCATCACCTGCATTGGAGACCAGGATCGCCTGATCCGAGCCGAGGGCGGCCGCCCGCGCGCCGCTGCTGTCGGGCGGCCCGGCGATCACGGTAACACCGGTGCTGTGGGCACCATGACCGGCAGATCCGCTGACCGCGTCGCATACCGTCCAGTTCGCGTCCCGCGAGCTGTTCTGCACGATCCGCTCCGGCGCGCCAGGAATCCCGATCAGGTTGCCGCGCGGAATCCGGTCCAGCTCACTGCTTTTCACCGTGGTCGGGTTGACCGGTTTGCCGGCGATCAGCCGGGCTGAGGTCAGATTGAGCACCGGGTGCAGATCGTCGCCCACCCGCACATACAACGCCGAGGTCGACCGATCGGCGAGCACCACGTTGTTACCCACCTGCCCGTTGGGCCGGATCAGCGAGAACACGAACGCGCCGGCCAGGCCGGTAATCAGGATCAGCACGCCCGTCAGCACCGCGCGTGACTGGGTGCGCAACGGGTCGACGAGCATCCGGGTGTCGTGCAGGGCGATACCGGATGCGATCCGGCGCATCACGAACCGCCAGCCGGTCACCTGATGGCGAGTGACGAAGCCACGTCGGTAGTCGACCTTGTCGGGATTCTCGTTGGCCGGGGTCCGTGAGGTGAACGAACGCCGTGCCTCTACCCATTCGCCTTCCGGCTCGCGGTCGCTCATGCCGGCTGCTCCAGACCGAGGCCTCGCAGCAGCGGCGCAACCGAATTGCGCACGTCCTCGACGGAGATCGTCATCAGCTCCTCATCGGTGAATTCGCCGGTTTCGGCATGCTCGGAGTGGTCTAACCGGAATTCGCGTTCCTCCTCGGACTTTTCGACCACGTTGCGGACAAACCGGCCGTTGCCGGCGATATCTAGGCCGCGACGTTCAACCCCGGCTGCATCAGGTTTCGCCGAGTTGGCAAGATGCGCGAATAACGACTCAAGATCATCGAGCGCGGCCTGTTCGAAGGCGCTGTCGCGCTTACCCGCCATGAAGTTCGCGATCTCGATCAACTCAGCCGGTTGGTACGACGGGAAGTCAATGCTGCGGGTGAACCGCGACCGCAGACCTTGGTTGGTGTCGAGGAACCGATCCAGGTCGGCGCGGTACCCGGCGACGATCACCACCAGCCGATCCCGGTCGTTCTCCATCCGGGCCAGCAGCGTNNGCCTCGTCGAGAAACAGCACACCATCCAGTGCGCCATCGATGACCGCGTTGGTCTTGGCTTCGGTCTCGCCGATGTGCTGACCGATCAGGTCGGCACGGTGCACCTCCCTGATGTTCTCCTTCTTCAGCAAGCCCAGGCCGCAATAGACTTTCGCGACGACGCGGGCGATGGTGGTTTTGCCGGTGCCCGGCGGCCCAGTGAAGACCAGGTGGTGGGTGCGCTGCGCCACCTCCAGTCCACGCTGCTTGCGCACCAGCTCCATGGCCACCGCACTCTTCAACCGCGCCACCTGGTCTTTGACCGTCTCCAGGCCGATGAATTCATCGAGCTCGCGTTCGGCCTCCGCCAGCAGCACGTGCTTGCGCTCCTGGGCTCCGGGGTCGACGAAATCTCCCGGGCTAGGCTCGGTTTCGAGATCCCACGGGTCGGTGCGCGCCGCGATGCGGTCCGCACTGGTAGTGACAATCCCGAAACTGGTATCGGACAGGGCATGCTCGACTTGCTCGTTCTCGGGGTGGGCCGCNNGCTTTTGCCAGCGCCCCGTCGACCGCCGCAACCCCGACGGGGCCGTCGGGTTCCTCGAGATAGGACAGCGCCGGGGCGAACATGCCCAGCCGGGCCAGCGCGGTGCCCAGGGTGATCTTCGCCGCGTGCGAGAACGCCTCGTCAAGCTCTGGGTCGTTGACGATCGGGGTCAGCAGCTTGACGACGTCCGACCAGCGCTCGGCACGGTAATTGACGACGACGGCGAGCCAGCGGGCCTCGCGCCAGGTCGGGCGTCGCTCGGTGACCCCGGCAACCAACTCATACGCGTCGCCGTACTTCCCGGCATCTCCTGTTGAAGCCAGCGCCGCCGCATAGGCGAGCTGAAAATCGTCGGTGTCGGTGGCGCGAAACTGTAAATAGAGTCCGGTGTCGTAGCGGAAGCCCAAGGCCTCGGGCGCTAATTCCACCTGCCGCTGCAGCGTGCCTGCCGTCGGTGAGGTGCGCGAAACGGCTTCCAGCACTCGGATGGATGTGTCGCCGGCGGCCGCCAGCCCAGTCCACGCGTCGCACTGCTCGTGGGCGATGCGGGTCAGCGCGGTGAAGCCCGATCGTGCGGCGTCCAGGTCCGCCGGACGCTGACGGTCATAGATCGTGATGCCGAGCGCGCGGCAGCAGGAAGCGAAGCGGCTGACGACGTCACCATCGACTTTCCCGTCTGACCGAGAATTGATTGGTTGAGCTGCAAGCATGCCGATATCACCGCGTCCCACGGGCGCTTCGTCTCCCGTACATAGTGTGCCCTAACTTATTCCGGTTGAAGTTAGCATTGCATAAGCTAACTGTCGAGACGATCGAGGCCGGTCGACTCACGCCTCAACTCCC
>PLSK01000037.1:0-1316 GCA_003165155.1 Mycobacterium sp.
AAGACTTGGCCGACTCGGTGCGGTCGCTGGTCGCGCGGGTGGCGCCGTCCGAGGTGCTGCACGCGGCCTTAGAGACTCCAATCGAAAACCCACCGGCTTACTGGCAGGCGGCGGCCGAACAAGGGCTGCAGGGTCTGCATTTGGCCGAATCCGTCGGCGGACAGGGTTTCGGCATTCTCGAGCTGGCCGTCGTGCTGGCCGAGTTCGGCTACGGTGCGATGCCTGGGCCGTTCGTGCCGTCGGTGATTGCCAGCGCGCTGATCGCCGCGCATGACCCGCAAGCCAAAGTGCTCGCCGAGCTGGCGTCCGGCGCCGTCATCGCCGCATACGCGCTGGATTCCGGCCTGACCGCCACCCGACACGGCGACACCCTGGTGGTCCGTGGCGAAGTCCGGGCGGTTCCCGCGGCGGCGCAGGCGTCCGTGCTGGTGCTCCCGGTAACGATCGACAGCGGCCCAGAAGTCGGAGTGTGGGTCGTGCTTCGCGCCGAGCAGCTCGAGATCGTACCGGTGAAAAGCCTGGACCCGTTACGCCCCATCGCGCACGTGCGGGCCCACGCGGTCGAGGTCGGCGACGATGCCGCGTTGAGCAACCTGACCACGACCACGGCGCACGCGCTGATATCTACGCTGCTGTCCGCCGAGGCAGTCGGAGTGTCACGGTGGGCCACCGACACGGCATCGCAATACGCCAAGATCCGTGAGCAGTTCGGCAGGCCGATCGGCCAGTTCCAGGCCATCAAGCACAAATGCGCGGAGATGACCGCCGACACCGAGCGGGCCACCGCCGCGGTGTGGGATGCCGCCCGCGCGATTGACGAGGCCCGTCAAAACGCTGAAGCCAGCGAAAACAATTGGGATACAGCCGCTGCCAAAGTCGAGTTCGCCGCCGCTGTGGCGGCGACGCTGGCGCCGGCGGCCGCTCAGCGATGCACCCAGGATTGCATTCAGGTACACGGCGGCATCGGCTTCACCTGGGAACANNGTGGTGAACACCGCGACGAGCACCGGCATGCGGGCGGTGGACATCGACTTGGACCCCGAGACCGAACAGCTGCGGTCCGAGATTCGCGCCGAGGTCGCCGCGTTCAAGGCGATGGAGCGCGAGTCGCGCAAGGTCGCACTCGCCGAAGGCGGGTGGGTGCTGCCGTATCTGCCCCGGCCGTGGGGCCGGGCGGCCGGCCCGGTCGAGCAGGTCATCATCGCCCAGGAGTTCGCCGCGGGCCGGGTCGGGCGACCGCAGGTCGGCATTGCGGCGTGGCTCATTCCGTCGATCGTCGCGTTCGGCACCGAGGAGCAAAAGCAGCGGTTCCTGCC
>PLSK01000037.1:1388-10350 GCA_003165155.1 Mycobacterium sp.
GAGCTCACGGGTAACGCGATGTTCAACACCGTCTACATCGACGACGTGTTCGTGCCCGACGAGCACGTGCTCGGCGAAGTGAACCGGGGTTGGGAGGTCAGCCGCAATACCCTGACGGCGGAACGCGTCTCGCTGGGCAGCAGCGACACGAACTTCCTCGCCAACCTTTCCGACTTCGTCGACTTCATCCGGGACGGGCAGTTTGACCAGGTCGCGCGACACCGGGCCGGGCAGTTGATCGCCGAAGGTCATGCCGCGAAGGTGCTGAACCTGCGTTCCACGCTGCTGACCCTGGCCGGCGGCGACGCGATGCCCTCGGCAGCGGTCTCCAAGTTGTTGTCGATGCGCACCGGCCAGGGTTACGCGGAATTCGCCGTGTCCTCGTTCGGCACCGACGCCGCACTGGCCGACGCCGACGAGCTACCGGGCAAGTGGGGCGAGTACCTACTGGCCAGCCGCGCCACCACCATCTACGGGGGAACGTCAGAGGTGCAGCTCAACATCATCGCCGAACGACTGCTGGGCCTGCCCCGCGACCCATAGGGTGAGCGTTAGTCGATTTCCATCTCGCGCAGCTCGAGCTTGAGGATCTTGCCGGTGGGGTTGCGCGGCAACTCTTCGAGAAAGATCACTTCCCGCGGCACCTTGTACCGGGCCAGGTGGTCGCGCACGTAGACCTTGATGGCGTCCTCGTCGACGCTGGCGTCTTGCTTTTTGACCACGAAGGCACGCAGCCGGTGACCCCAGTCCTTATCCTCGACACCGATCGCGGTGGCCTCGATGACCTCGGGGTGCCCGCTGATCAGATCCTCGACCTCGGCAGGAAACACGTTCTCACCGCCGGAAACGATCATCTCGTCGTCGCGTCCGCTGACGTACAGCAGGCCATGCTCATCGAAGTAGCCGACATCACCCGACGACATCAGGCCCTCGATGATCTGCTTGTGCCCGCCACCGGTGTAGCCCTCGAACGGGAAAGCGTTTCCGACGAAGATCCGCCCGACCTCCCCTTGGCGCACCTCGTTGCCGTTGTCGTCGAGGAGTTTGACCTTCACACCCCTGACGACCGGACCAACCGTCGCCGCATTGATCTCCAGGTCCTCAGGTCGGGCGATCGTGGCGAACGCGATCTCGGTCGAGCCGTACATGTTGTAGATGACGGGACCGATGTCCTTGAGCGCGCGGGTGGCCAGCTCCGCGCCCAACTGCGAGCCGGAGATGAACACGATCCGCAGGCTGGACAGATCGGGCTTGGTCTCCATTTTTTCGAGCGCATCGAGGATGCGCGACAGCATCACCGGCACCACCACCATGGCCGTCACCTTGTGCTTCTCGATGTCTTCCAGCACCAGCGGCGGCTTGAACTTGCGGCGTAGCACCAACGTAGAGCCCATGAACATCGCGATGGTGGCGTGCAGATAACCCAGCGCGTGGAACATCGGCGCAGGCAGCGACGTCACCTCACCGGCCTTGAACGGAACGAGTGACAGAATGCCGCCGACCGGTGCCAGCGTCGGTGGGGTACTGCGGTTGGCCCCCTTCGGCGTACCGGTCGTCCCGCTGGTCAGGATGATGATCGACGCATGCTTGCGGGGTTTCGGGGCGGGCGCCTTGCTGCTGCGGGCGATGAGCTCCGCCAGCGTCTCGTCGGTGCTGCCCGACGGCTCTTCCGCGTCGGGGTTGACGCCGAGCGCCCGCAGCTTGCCCAGTGGCGGATCGGCCTTGCTGACGGCCTGGGTGTACTCGTCGTCGTAGATGATGACCTTGGCGCCCTCGCGCTCGGACACCTCTTTGATCTGCGGGCCGGAAAACTCGCTATTCAGCAAGATGATGCGGGCCCCCGCCCTGGCAGCGCCGTAGTTGGCGATGAGGAACCACCGGTGGTTGCGGGCCAGAATCGCGACGCCGTCGCCGCCCCGGACACCTTTTTCAATCAGGCCGTTGGCCACCGCGTGGACCGCCTCGTCGAGGTCCTGGTAGCTGAGTTCGCCCTCTTCGTCGACGACCGCCGCGCGGTCGGGGGTGCGCCTGGCGTTGAGCGCCGGCAGCATTCCGAACTCACCCCATTTTCGGAGGTCCGCGGCAAGCGCGGCGTAGTTCTGCGGCGGCTCCAGCCGGAAGGCACCCGCCTCGATGATCTTCCGCAGGTAGTGCAGTTCCGCCGAGCCGCGTTCGAGGTACTGCTGAATTTTCGACAGCACCTGCCCGGGCACGTCAATCAGGTTAGACATGACCTCACCTTATGTGACGCAGGTCGCAAAGCGGACGAGAAAAATCGCCGGAATTACCATGATGACCATGACCGGCCCGGAGTCACTGGAAGTGGCCGGCCGCCAGGTCACCATCACCCATCCGGACAAAGTGGTCTTCCCCGCGGCGAACGGCGCCGGCCCGTATACCAAGTTGCACCTGATCCGCTATTACATTTCGGTCGCCGACGGGGCACTGCGCGGCGTGGCCGGACGACCGATGATTCTGAAACGCTTCGTGAAGGGCATCTCCGCCGAGGCGGTGTTCCAGAAACGTGCGCCCACCAACAGGCCGGATTGGGTGGACGTCGCCGAACTGCGCTACGCATCGGGCACGTCAGCCGCCGAGGCCGTGATCCACGACGCCGCCGGGTTGGCGTGGGCGATCAACCTGGGATGCGTCGACCTCAACCCGCATGCGGTGCTCGCCGGCGACCTCGATCACCCCGACGAGCTGAGGGTCGACCTGGACCCGATGCCGGGCGTCGCGTGGCAGCGGATTGTCGAGGTCGCGCTGGTGGCCCGCGAGGTGCTGGAGGACTGCGGGCTTACCGCGTGGCCGAAGACATCCGGATCGCGGGGCTTTCACGTCTACGCCCGGATCGCCCCGCAGTGGGAGTTCGCCCAGGTTCGGCTGGCTGCCCAGACCGTTGCGCGTGAGGTCGAGCGCCGGGTGCCCGACCTGGCAACCAGCCGGTGGTGGAAGGAGGAACGCGAAGGAGTGTTCGTCGACTTCAACCAGAACGCCAAAGACCGCACGGTCGCATCGGCCTACTCGGTGCGGGCCACTCCGGACGCCCGGGTGTCCACGCCGCTGCGCTGGGACGAGGTCCCCGACTGCAAGCCGGAGGCGTTCACTATCGCGACCGTTCCGGGCCGGTTCGCCGAAATGGGTGACCCGTGGGCGGGAATGGACGAGGCCGTCGGCGAGCTCGACCGGCTGCTGATGCTCGCCGAGGAATTGGGGCCACCGGAGCGTGCGCCGCGCGGCGCCAAAACCACCGCAAAGGGCGCCGATGGCAGGCGTCAGTCCACGAAGCCGCTCATCGAGATCGCCCGCACCAAGACCAAGGACGAGGCGATGGCTGCGCTGGACGTCTGGCGCAACCGCTACCCCGCCGTGGCCGGACAGCTACAACCGGCCGACGTCCTGCTCGACGGCATGCGCGGGCCGAGTTCGATCTGGTACCGGATCCGGGTCAACCTGGAGCACGTGGCGGCCGATCAGCGGCCGTCGCAAGAGGAACTGATCGCCGACTACAGCCCTTGGAGACAGGATAAGCAGAAGTAGGAGCAGAAGCACAAAGGGCCCTAAGTCGGGGCACGCGCTACTCTCTCGCGATGGAACAGCGATGGAATCGGCGGAGATTCTTGCAGCTGACCGGGGCCGTAGGGCTGCTCGGCTCTGGGGTTGGCGGAGCCGCCGAGCTGTTTTCGGGATCCTTGTCCCCCAAACCGCCGGGCAACCCTGGCGGCGGAGCTGTGACAATCACCCACCTGTTCGGTGAGACCGTCATCAAAGAGCCACCCAAGCGTGTCGTCAGTGCCGGCTACACCGAGCAAGACGACTTGCTCGCGTTGGGCGTGGTTCCCATCGCGGTGACCAACTGGTTTGGTGACCAGCCGTTTGCGGTGTGGCCGTGGGCCCAGCAGCAGCTTGGCCCCGCCCAACCGACGGTGTTGAACCTGGACAACGGCATTCCGGTTGACCAGATAGCCGGCCTGAAGCCGGATCTGATCGTGGCCATCAACGCCGGTGTGGACGCTGACACCTATGAAAAGTTGTCGGCAATTGCCCCGACCGTCCCGCAATCGGGCGGCGACGCGTTCTTCGAGCCGTGGAAGGACCAGGCGACCGCGATCGGCCAAGCGGTGTTTGCGGTCGACCAGATGAAGTCGTTGATCGACGCGGTCGACAAGCAGTTCGCCGCTGTCGCGCAGAAGAATCCGCAATGGAAGAACAAGAAGGCCTTGCTGATGCAGGGCACCTTGTGGCAGGGCACGATCGTCGCGACCGTGGCGGGCTGGCGGACCGACTTCCTGACCGAGATGGGCTTAGTCATCGCCGACAGCATCAACCCCTTCGCCACCGATCACCGCGCCGGCATCCCGCGCGATCACATCAAAGCGGTGCTCGATTCCGCCGACGTGGTGATCTGGACGACCCAGAGCCCGGACGACCAGAAGGCGCTGCTGGCCGATCCCGACGTCGCGGCTGCGCAGGCGACCGCGCAGAACCGGCACATCTTCACCTCCAAGGATCTGGCCGGCGCGATCGCTTTTTCATCGCCGCTGAGCTACCCGCTGGTCGCCGATCAACTGCCGCCGCAAATCAGCAAGGTCCTGGGCTAGATGCCACCTGTTTGAAGGTTCACTAAGGCGCCTCTGGCAGCGCTCGAAAATCCGCTGCCAGCCCTCGCTCGCGGCCCGATTCCGGGGTTACCGTTTAGTAATGAGCGCGGCGGACGTTTCGAAGGACTTGCCGACGGAGCTGATCGGCAATTCGATTCTGGACTACGGCGACCACGCGCTGATGGTGCAATGCGGCAGCACCGCTGAGGTATTGGCGTGGGCGGCTGCGTTGGGTGGCGCGGCGTTGCCCGGTGTGGTCGACATCGTTCCGGGCGCCCGAACCGTCTTGGTGAAGCTGGACAGCCCCCGCTACCAAACGGCCACCCGCGAGCGCCTGCGCAAATTACGGGTCACCGCCGACACAATCGCGGCCGTTCCGGCCGGCCGCCGCGCCGACGTGGTGATCGACGTGGTCTACGACGGTCCCGACCTTAACGAAGTCGCCAGCCGCACCGGGCTGACCACGTCGCGGGTGATCGACGCGCATTGCGGCACCCTGTGGAGGGTGGGATTCAGCGGCTTCGCACCAGGTTTCGCCTACCTGGTCGACGGCGACCCCCGGCTGCGGGTGCCGCGCCGCTCCGAGCCGCGAACCTCAGTGCCGGCCGGCTCGGTTGCCCTCGCCGGCGAATTCAGCGCGGTCTATCCGCGTCGGTCGCCCGGTGGCTGGCAGCTGATCGGCCACACCGACACGGTCCTGTGGGACATCGAGCGACCCAATCCGGCGCTGCTGACGCAGGGCATGTGGGTTCAGTTCCGGGCGACGTAAAGAGGCCACGAGGAGCAAGCGATGACCACCCTGGAAATTTTGCGGACCGGACCGCTGGCCATCGTTGAGGACCTCGGGCGAGCCGGGCTGGCTCACCTCGGCGTCGGCCGGTCCGGAGCCGCCGACCGCCGCTCGCACACGCTGGCCAACCGGCTGGTCGCCAATCCGGACGATCGGGCCACCGTCGAAGTGACGTTCGGTGGTTTCGCGGCCCGGGTCCGCGGCGGCGACGTCGATATCGCGGTCACTGGCGCCGACACCAGCCCGACCCTAGATGGAATCATGTTCGGCACCAACAGTATTCACCACGTCCGAGACGGCCAGATGATCTCCCTGGGCACCCCGAGCGCCGGACTGCGGACGTATCTTGCGGTGCGCGGTGGCATCTGCGTCACGCCGGTGCTCGGTTCGCGCAGCTATGACGTGATGTCGGCGATCGGCCCGTCACCGCTGCGGGCCGGAGACCGGCTGCCGATCGGTGAGCACACCGCCGACTACCCCGAACTCGACCAGGCCCCGGTGGCCGCCCTCACCGGCACGGCGGTCGAGTTGCTGGTGGTGCCGGGGCCGCGCGACGACTGGCTCGTCGATCCCGATGCCCTGGTACACATGGATTGGGTGGCGTCCGACCACAGCGACCGGGTGGGGATGCGGCTGATCGGCCACCCGTTGCAACACCGCTACCCGGACCGGCAGCTGCCCAGCGAGGGCGCCACCCGCGGCGCGATCCAATTGCCGCCCAACGGTTTACCGGTGATCCTGGGTCCCGACCATCCGATAACGGGCGGTTACCCGGTAGCCGGCGTCGTGATCGACGACGACATCGACAAACTCGCCCAGGTGCGGCCCGGCCAGCATGTGCGATTGCACTGGGCACGGCCCCGACTTGCGCATTCTTGAAGCATTCTTGAATGCGTTCTCAAAGCGCGGACCAGTCGACAAGCTGGTAGAACAAGGACTGTGCACACCCTGGTCCACACGGCCCGTCTGGTCCACACTGCCGATCTCGACAGCGAGGCCCGGCAGCGCGTCCGCCAGATGGTCACCGACGCGTTCGCCGGCGACTTCACCGAGACCGACTGGGAGCACACGCTGGGTGGAATGCACGCGCTGATCTGCCGCCACGGCGCGATCATCGCGCACGCCGCGGTGGTGCAGCGGCGGTTGGTGTACCGGGGGAATGCGCTGCGCTGCGGTTACGTCGAGGGTGTCGCGGTGCGGGAGGACTGCCGCGGTCAGGGGTTGGTGCACGCACTGCTGGACGCCGCCGAGCAGGTTATGCGCGGCGCCTACCAGCTGGGCGCCCTCAGCTCCACGGTCCGTGCCCGCGGCCTGTACTCATCACGCGGGTGGCTGCCGTGGCGCGGGCCGACGTCGGTGCTTGCCCCCAGCGGAGCGACCCGCACCCCCGACGCCGACGGAACGGTGTTCGTGCTGCCGGTCGGGATCAGCTTGGACACCAGCGCGGACTTGATCTGCGACTGGCGCGCGGGCGACGTCTGGTAAGACGCCCCTGCGCTTTCATCGTCCCAAGACCGGCCCAACGTCGAGTCGTTGGCCTGAAATCGCCTGAATTCAACAACAAGTCGACGCTCGGCGGCTCCGTTCGCTGCCGGCGAACGGGCGGATGGAACTTTAGCGTGGTCCGCTCATGTTTGTAGAGATAGCCGGCCGGCAAGGCGCCGGCCACAGCAATTTCACGACGAAGCGTAGAAGGAGAAGCATGAGCAATCTCGCATTGTGGTCGCGACCGGCCTGGGACACTGACCGGTGGCTGCGCGACTTTTTCGGCCCCGCTGCGACGGCCGACTGGAATAGGCCGGCGAGCAGCGGTTTCAGGCCGGCCGCGGAGGTCGTCAAGGATGGCGACGACGCGGTCGTACGCATGGAGTTGCCTGGCGTCGATGTCGAGAAGGATGTCAATGTCGAGGTAGACAAGGGCCGCTTGGTAATCCACGGCGAGCACCGTGACGAGCACGCGGAGGAGCAGAACGGTCGCACGTTGCAGGAGATCCGTTATGGATCGTTCCGCCGTTCATTCCAGCTGCCGGCGCACGTCACCGGCGAGGCCATCGCGGCCTCGTACGACGCGGGTGTGCTGACCGTCCGGGTCACGGGTGCTTATGCCGGAACTCAGGCGCAGCGGATCGCCATCACCAAGTAGTTTCCGGCCGAACGTCGAGTCGTTGGGCGGAGATTCGCGAAAATCGCCCAACGGCTCGACGTTGACGCCTCAGGAAAAGGCCTCATCGGCCTCGACTCCGATCACCCGCAACAGGTTCACGACTTTGCGGTCCAGGCTCTCGCCCACCTTGGTGACGTCCGCGATCCCAAGGCTGCCGAACTCGGCGCTGGGCTGGTCCATCGAGAACACCGCGTTGCCGTCGGCATCCGCGTAGATCAGGACCCGCAGCGGTGCGTACAGCAGCGCCCTCGGGTCATGGCGAAACATGGTCTCGGCGATCGTGTGGTTGCCGAGCAGGTATTCCACTGCCTTGGTTGTGTGACCAGCCAGCACAAACAACGGAAGCGCGTCGATGGTCGCGTAGACCATCAGATCGTTCGGTGCGTTTTTCGCTGCCGCCGAAAGGACTTCGTCCCAGGTCCCACCGCGGCCGACAATCTCGCGCACGGTCGCTGGGTCGAACGGCGGCGCGGCCTTCTCGAAAGCCGCTCTGAATTCGTCGAACTCCACGCCAGTGGCCACATCGACACGGCTCAGCGTGTGCGGCACGACGTTGTATTTGGCTGACTTGACGCTACTTGTCATGGCATTCCTCAGAATTCCGATAGTTCAGTGAACGAACCTGATCATTTGAACTATACGGTTCGGTCAATGAACCGACAAGTGCAATACTTGAAGCATGGCATTGCCCCGCGAGTATCCCGACCAGAATTGCCCGATAGCGCGGTCCCTGGAGATCATCGGCGAACGCTGGACGTTGTTGATCGTGCGTGACGCCTTCTACGGGGCGCGGCGCTTCAGCGATCTCCAGAATCACCTGGGCATTCCCAAGGCAGTGCTGGCCGACCGGCTGGCGTTCCTCGTCGCGGAAGGTGTTCTCACAAAGGACGCGAACGACTATCAGCTGACCGCCAAGGGCAAGCAGCTCTGGCCGCTGCTCTGGTCGATGATGACCTGGGGCAGCGAGAACTTACTGGACAAGCCGACCCGAACCTATCGGCACGCGGAATGCGGCGGCCTGATCGGACACGATCGCGTCTGCCGGCGGTGCCAGCGGGTCCCGGACGTCTCGGACCTCGTTGCGCATCCACCACGGCGTCCGCACGATCCGAATCTCGACGACCCGGTCAGCCGCGCGCTGCGGCGGCCGCATCGGATGCTGGAACCGATCTAAGTCAGCCCCAGGGGGCAAGTATCTCCGTAGCCCGACGCGCCAGCGCGGATTGCAGGTAGGGGCCGAAGCTGATCCGGCCGACGCCCAGCGGGCCAAACGACGCCGGGTCGTCCTGGTCGGGCAGCGCAATCGCGTTGACCGGCAGTGGCAACTCAGTGGTCAAGCGCCGCAACGTCTCCGGGGCGTGGCGGCCCACTGGATAGAGGACGTCGGCCCCAGCCGCGGCCGCCTCG
>PLSK01000037.1:10384-23837 GCA_003165155.1 Mycobacterium sp.
CACGGTGTCCTCGATGTTGAGACCCACGGCGCCCACACTCAGCAAGCCCTCGATCAGCCGGGCGGCCGGCAGCCCGTAGCCCGATTCGACGTCCACCGAAACCGGGACGTCGACCGCGGCGGTGATTTGGGCGACCCGGTTCAGCACGTCCTCGAACGACATACCCTCGCCGTCCGGTTTGCCGGAGCGAATCAGCCTTCAAAAAGATGGGATGACTGCCCACGGTGAGGGCGACAAATCCGGCGCCCGTGGCGAGACGCGCCGACCACGCGTCCCACACGGTCGGCAGGATTACCGGGTTGCCCGGCTGATGCAATTCCAGCAGTGCCGTGGCCCGCTCGGCCGCGGTGGATCGACCTGACTCAGCTGGCGTAGCGGGATAGTATCGGGAAGTACTGTGATCCGTAACACCATCTGCCCAGAGAGATCCCGTGTCAACCGCCCCTGAACTCGCCGAGCTGCACGACCTCATCGGCGGCTTGCGGCGGTGCGCGAACTCGTTGAAGGCGCGATACGGCGACAACCCGGCAATGCGCCGCATCGTCATCGACGTCGACCGGATCCTGAGCGACGTCGAATTACTCGACACCGATGTTTCCGAATTAGACTTAGCCCGCGCTACGGTGCAGCAATCGGGCGAGATGATCACCATTCCCGATACCCAATACGACAGCGAATTCTGGCGCGATGTCGATGATGAGGGTGTCGGGGGTCACAACAGGTCCTGACGCGGTCCCTGCAATTAAGCCCCCCCACGAAAGGGAGGGCTTTCTCTGTGTACCCTTCGACCATCAGCCCGTTCGAAGAGGAACAAACTAGATGAGCGCACCAGCGGCGAACCGTCCTGCGTCCGGTGTCTTTTCACCGACGCGCGCCCGCATCCAGCAACGGACGCTACGCACCGACCGGTGGTGGATGTCGCCGCTGAGGATCGACCTAGGCTTCGCCGCATTCATCATCTATGCGACGGCGCGCGCGTTCCAGCAGGACAATTACTTCGTCGCGAAGTATCACTACCTGACGCCGTTCTACTCACCGTGCGTCAGCCAGGGGTGCGTAAAAGAGGCCAGCGACTTCTGGCCGCAGATTTTGCCGGATGTTTGGTGGCTGCCGTACGCAGCGCTGACGCTGCCGTTCCTGCTGCTGTTCCGGCTGACCTGTTACTACTATCGCGGCGCCTACTACCGCACGGTGTGGCAGTCGCCCTCCGCCTGCGCGGTGGCCGAGCCCCGCGCCCACTACAGCGGCGAGACCAAGTTCCCGCTGATCATCCAGAACACCCACCGGTACTTCTTCTACATCGCCGGCATCATCTCGCTGATCAACAGCTACGACGCGATCGTCGCGTTCCATTCCGAGAACGGACCGGGTGGATTCGGCTTCGGCCTGGGCAACGTGATCCTGGTCGGCAACGTCATCATGCTCTGGGTCTACACGCTGTCCTGCCATTCGTGCCGGCACGTGACCGGCGGGCGCCTCAAGCACTTCTCCAAACACCCTGTGCGGTATTGGATCTGGACCCAAGTAAGCAGGCTGAACACCAGGCACAAGCTGTACGCGTGGATCACACTGGGCACGCTGATGCTGACCGATTTTTACATCGCGCTGGTGGCCAGCGGTACCATCTCGGAGCTGAGATTTGTTGGCTGAAAAGCCCTTTCGCGGAAATTAGAAAGTTGAGAGAGGTTCCATGACTGAGGTCGAGCGGCACTCCTACGACGTAGTGGTGATCGGTGCCGGCGGCGCGGGGTTGCGTGCGGTCATCGAGGCACGCGAACGCGGGCTCAAGGTCGCTGTGGTGTCCAAGTCGCTGTTCGGCAAGGCACACACGGTGATGGCCGAGGGTGGCTGCGCGGCCTCGATGGGCAACACCAACCCGAAGGACAATTGGCAGACCCACTTCGGCGACACGATGCGCGGTGGGAAGTTCCTCAACAACTGGCGGATGGCCGAACTGCACGCCAAAGAGGCGCCCGACCGGGTCTGGGAGCTGGAGACCTACGGTGCGCTGTTCGACCGCCTCCCTGACGGCAAGATCAGCCAGCGCAACTTCGGCGGGCACACCTATCCGCGGCTGGCGCACGTCGGCGACCGCACCGGCCTGGAGCTGATCCGCACCATGCAGCAGAAGATCGTCTCGCTGCAGCAGGAGGATTTCGCCGAAACCGGTGACTACGAGGCGCGCATCAAGGTGTTCGCCGAATGCGCGATCACCGAGCTGCTCAAAGATGGTGACGCGATCGCCGGAGCGTTCGGTTACTGGCGCGAAAGCGGCCGGTTCGTCTTGTTCGAGGCGCCCGCGGTGGTGCTGGCCACCGGCGGGATCGGCAAGTCGTTCAAGGTGACCTCGAATTCCTGGGAGTACACTGGCGACGGGCACGCGTTGGCACTGCGCGCCGGGGCGACGCTGATCAACATGGAGTTCGTCCAATTCCACCCGACCGGCATGGTGTGGCCGCCCAGCGTCAAGGGGATTCTGGTCACCGAGGGTGTCCGCGGCGACGGCGGGATATTAAAAAACTCCGAGAACTCCCGGTTCATGTTCGATTACATTCCGCCGGTGTTCAAGGGCCAGTACGCCGAATCAGAGCAAGAGGCCGACCAGTGGCTCAAGGACAACGACTCGGCCCGTCGTACCCCGGACCTGCTGCCACGCGATGAGGTCGCGCGCGCCATCAACTCGGAAGTCAAGGCCGGCCGCGGCACTCCGCACGGCGGGGTCTACCTGGACATCGCGTCGCGGCTGACACCCGAAGAGATCAAGCGGCGGTTGCCGTCGATGTACCACCAGTTCATGGAGCTGGCCGAGGTCGACATCACCAAGCAGCCAATGGAAGTCGGACCCACCTGCCACTACGTCATGGGCGGTGTCGAGGTCGACCCCGACACCGGTGCCGCGAGGGTGGCCGGGCTATTCGCCGCCGGCGAGTGCTCCGGCGGTATGCACGGCTCCAACCGCCTGGGCGGCAACTCGCTGTCGGACCTGCTGGTCTTCGGCCGACGGGCCGGCCTGGGCGCCGCCGACTACGTGCGGGCGCTGAGCAGTCGGCCGGCAGTCGCCGAAGGCGACCTCGACTCGGCGGCGAAGAGGGCGCTGGCCCCCTTCGAGGGACCGACGAACGGCACCGCAGCGGAGAACCCCTACACCTTGCATTCGGAACTGCAGCAGTCGATGAACGATCTGGTGGGGATCATCCGCAAGGCGGGCGAAATCGCCGAGGCCTTGGGCCGGCTCGACAAACTCCGCGAGCGATTCAAGAACATCAAGGTCGAAGGGCAGCGCCGGTACAACCCGGGCTGGAATCTCGCCATCGACATGCGCAACATGCTGATGGTCAGCGAATGCGTGGCCAAGGCGGCGCTGGAGCGAACCGAGAGCCGCGGCGGGCACACCCGCGACGATCACCCTGGGATGGACCCGTCATGGCGCAAGCAGTTGCTGGTCTGCCGCGCGGCCGGCGGCGATGCGGTGATTCCCGACATCTCTGTCACCCACGAAGACCAGATCCCGGTGCGGGAGGATCTGCTCGAGCTCTTCCAGATCTCCGAGCTGGAGAAGTACTTCACCGCTGAAGAGCTGGCCGACCACCCGGGACGGAGAAGCGAATGACCTATAACGCGAGCATGCGGGTGTGGCGCGGCGACGACGCCGACGGCGCGTTGCAGGACTTCACGGTTGAGGTCAATGAGGGCGAGGTGGTGCTCGACATCATCCACCGCCTGCAGGCAACCCAGACCCCGGACCTAGCCGTGCGGTGGAACTGCAAGGCCGGCAAGTGTGGGTCGTGCTCGGCCGAAATCAACGGCAAGCCCCGGCTGCTGTGCATGACCCGGATGTCGACGTTCGCCGAGGACGAGGTCGTCACCGTGACGCCGCTGCGGACTTTCCCGGTGATCCGTGATCTGGTCACCGACGTCTCGTTCAACTACGAGAAGGCGCGCCAGATACCGTCTTTCACGCCGCCGAAGGACCTGCAGCCCGGCGAATACCGGATGGCGCAGGAGGACGTGCAGCGCTCGCAGGAGTTCCGCAAGTGCATCGAATGCTTCCTGTGCCAGAACGTCTGTCACGTGGTCCGCGACCACGAGGAGAACAAGAAGTCGTTCGCCGGACCGCGTTTCCTGATGCGGATCGCCGAGCTGGAAATGCATCCGCTGGACACCCGGGACCGCCGCAACGACGCCCAGGAAGAACACGGCCTGGGCTTCTGCAACATCACCAAGTGCTGCACCGAGGTGTGCCCGGAGCACATCAAGATCACCGATAACGCGCTGATCCCGATGAAAGAGCGGGTCGCCGACCGCAAGTACGACCCGGTCGTGTGGCTGGGTAACAAGCTCTTCCGCCGCTGAGCGGCGGAACCAGCCGCGAAAGTGCAACTACCGACGGGTCCTCTCGGGAGATGCGTCGCTAGTTGCACTCTCGCGTGGGAAACCGTCAGACGCCAAGGCGGCGGAACGCACTGCGGTGGAACACGATGGGCGCCACCTCGGCATCCACTGTCACCTCGGTGACCCGCAAGACCACGATGACGTGGTCCCCGGCCGGGATGAGTTGCTCGATTGCGCTCTCCAGCCACAGCGCGGTGCCCTTGATGAAGACCGCACCGCTGTCGTTGGACACTGTCTCCAGCCCGGCGAACCGGTCCCCGGTCTTGGCAGCCAGCGTCCGCGCCGCGTCGTCGTGAGACTCGCCGAGCACGCTGATTCCCAGCATCGGAAGGTCCTTGAGCTTGGGCCACGTCGTCGAGGTGTTCTGCACGCAGAACGAGACGAGCGGAGGATCCAGCGAGACGGGGACAAAGGTGCTGGCCGCCAGGCCGTGCCGGGTTCCCGCAACCTCGGCGGCAATCGCCACCACCCCGGACGGGAAGTGGCTGAATGCCTCACGCAGCGAGGTGGGTGTCAGCTTGTTCGATGAGTTCACCAGTCTTCAACGCCCCTTGAACCGTCGAAAGATCTTTCGAAACCGACCCTACCGCGCCGAGTATCCGTGCGCCGCAGCCACGTCGGGGTGGGCACGCAATCTGCTCTTCCAGGCATTGCGACCATAGACCGAGAAGATCGGGTCCGACGGGTCCTCGGACGGCGTCCAGCTGTTATCGGTGCGTGCCGCGAGTGTCCGTAATTCACTGGGTAACGACAGCACCGGCATCTGCGCATCCAACCGGGGATTGAAGAAGTACGGCACCGAAATCCGCTCGGGGGCCGGCACGCCCAGGTTTACCCGGTGTTCGGTGGCCCTCAGGTAGCCGCGGGTCGCGACTTCGAGCATCTCACCGATGTTGACGATGAACGCGCCGTCCAGCGGCGGAACGTCTATCCAGCCCTCGCCCGAATCGAGGCGTCCGCCCTGACGCACCTGCAGGCCCCGGCTGCCCGGCTCCGCCAGCAGCAGCGTGAGGACTCCGGAGTCGCGGTGCGCACCCACGCCCTGAGTACTGGCCGCGCGGGCGGGATACCGCACCACCTTAATCAGCGTGGCGGGCGTCTCGGCAAATGCTGAGTCGAAGACGTCGGGTGGGCTGCCCAGCGCGGCCGCCCAATGTCGGAGCAGGGTGCGGGCTACCGAGGACAACGCCTGATCCCACGCGTCTATGACGCCCGGCAACTTCGGCAGCGCGGCCGGCCACTGGTTGGGGCCCTGCAGCCAGAGATAGTCCGACTTGTCGGGTCCGCCGATCGACGGGCGTTCGGGTCCGATGTCGATCTGCTCGCGCCAATCCACCTGGCCGCGGGTCAGCTCGCCACCCAGCCGGGTGTAGCCGCGGAAATGCGGGCTGCGCACCATTGCGATGGCGTCTTTGTCGGCTTGCGGCAGCTCGAACAGCCGCCGCGCCGCCTCGAGCACCGCGCGAGCCAATGTGTCGGGGACCCCGTGGCCGGTCAGGTAGAAGAACCCCACTTCGTGGGCCGCTTCGCGAAGGTTGGCGCGCAGCTGGCCGACGTCGGCCCGCAGATCCACCAGCGGGAGTGACATGAGGCTGCGCACGCTCGTCATTCTTCATCATCGCTGGCGGTGCTATCCGCCGATGGAGGCACTGAGCCTCCGGAGTGCGTGAGGAATTCATCCGATCACGACTTGGCCGCTGGCGCCGGGTAGCCCCGGGTTGCCGGGGGCGCCTGTGCTGCCGGTATTGCCGATGGAACCAGTGGCGCCGTTTTGGCCGGTACCCGAGAAGCCTGTGCCGCCGGCGCCCCCCTCGCCGCCGGTGCCACCCGTACCGCCGGGGCCGCCAGGGCCCGCAGTACCGGCGGCGCCACCTTCGCCGGGGGTGTACGGACCTCCACCAACGGCAGGGGAGCTGATGGCGTTGCCGCCGGTGCCGCCGTTGCCGCCGTCGCCGCCGATGGCCCCGGTTCCGCCGGTTCCGCCGGTTCCGCCGTCTCCTCCGGCGCCCCCGAGGCCATACTGCGCACCCCCGAGCCCTCCTGCACCCCCTGCCCCGCCGCTGGCGCCGATTCCGCCCATGGCGCCGGTGCCACCGTCTCCACCGTTTCCGCCGGCGCCGCCCTCGGTCACGTCTTGTGACTCCGCGCCGTCGGCGACGCCACCGTTGCCGCCGTTGCCGCCGTTGCCACCGACGTTGCCGTTGCCGCCGTTGCCGCCGGTGCCGCCGTAGGAGTTGTTGGCGTCTGCCGTGGCTTGTCCGCCGTCGCCGCCGGTCCCGCCGCTGCCACCAAACTGATAGCCGTCGCCGCCGGCGCCGCCATCGCCAGCGTTGGCCACCTCGACAAGAGCGGTGTCGTTACCGCCAGTACCGCCACTGCCGCCGTTCTCACTGCCGAGGACGCCGGCGCTTCCCGCGCCGCCGTTGGTTGCGTCGCTACCGAAGGGGCCGTCACTGCCATTCTGACCGTTGGCGCCGTTGCCGTTCTCGCCGCTCGGTGTCGGGTTGACGCTGTCAGCGCCCTGCCCGCCGGTACCGCCGGTACCGCCACTGCCGCCGTTGCCGAACAGGGTGCCGCCATTGCCGCCGGTGCCCCCGTTACCGCCCACCTGACCGGCTGCGCCGTTGGCGCCGCTGCCGCCGGTGCCACCGGTGCCACCGGTGCCGATCAGTCCCACGTTTCCGCCGGAGCCTCCGACTTGACCGGGGATGGTGGCGTTGCCGCCGGTGCCGCCGTTGCCGTAGAGCCAGCCGCCGTTACCTCCTGTTGACGAGGAGGACGAGGCGTCGGCGCCGTTGCCGATTTCGAGATTGCCTGCGCTGTCAAGGAGTTGGGTCTGGTTACTCAGGCCGGCTGAACCGGACTGGCCGTGGGAGCCAGCGCTTCCGACAGAACCGGCCGCACCGGCCGATGCTGAGGCACCCGATGCCCCGGCGTGACCAGCCACAGACCGCGCCTGACCCCCGGCGCCGGCAGCCCCCGCCGCTCCACCGGCACCGCCGTCACCACCGGGGCCACCATGACCGCCATCCCCACCGGTCCCACCGAGAGCACCGTCATACCCGGTACCGCCGGTCCCGCCATTGCCGCCGGCCAAGCCAGTCGCGCCGGTGCCACCGGTCCCGCCGCCACCGGCGGCACCACCATTACCACCGGAACCGAACACCAGCCCGCCCGCGCCGCCGGTCCCGCCGGTGCCACCAGCCCCACCGGGGGCGCCGGGCGCACCGGAACCGCCGACCCCGCCCGCACCACCGGCGCCGGCCTGCCCGTCGGGGCCGACCGCCAACCCCCCGGCCCCGCCGGCACCACCCGCGGCCAACGCACCGCCAGGGCCCCCGACGCCCCCGGCGCCTCCGACGGCCACACCCTGGTAGGAGGCGGCCAGCCCACCGCTGCCACCGTCGCCGCCGCTGCTGCCTGCCGAGCCCGCCCCACCGGTGCCGCCGATACCGCCAAAGGCTCCACCAGTCGCACCCAAGGCGGCCTGGCCAGTTCCGCCGGTTCCGCCCGACTGTCCGGCAGCGCCGTCCGCTCCGCTACCTCCCGAGGCGCCCGTGGGGTTTGACACCGCCACTGCCGAGTCGCCGACTTGACCGGGCGAGGGGCCGGTAAAGCCGGTACCGCTGGCCGCCGGTGTCCCAGTCGGCGTGGGATTCACCCCGCCGCCGCCCTGCCCGCCAGCACCACCAGCCCCGCCTATGCCCCCGTCGCCCAGCAGCCCTCCTGCCCCGCCGGCGCCGCCGGTCCCGCCGGCACCGCCGGCCTGGTTGGCCCCACCGGCGGCTCCAGCCCCGCCAGCCCCACCCACGCCGCCGTTACCCGACACCGACAGCACGCCGGCGCTACCGCCAGCACCCCCAGCCCCTCCCGTCGCCGCCGCAGCAACCGCCGCGCCACCGGCACCGCCGGCCCCACCACCACCCCAGAACAGGCCGCCACGCCCCCCGGCACCGCCGGCACTGCCAACCCCGCCAGCACCGCCAGCACCACCAGCACCGATCAAACCCGCAGCGCCGCCAGCGCCACCAACACCACCACCGGGGACACCCGACCCGCCGTCACCACCATTGCCGATCAAGAACCCGCCGGCCCCGCCTGCCTGCCCACTGCCGGCCACACCATCAGCGCCGTTACCGATCAACGGCCGCCCGAACAACGCATCCGTCGGCGCATTGATTACACCCAGCAAACCCTGCTCAAAAGTCTGCAGGGGCGACGCATTCGCGGCCTCGGCTGCCGCGTACATCCCCGCACCCGAGGCCAACGACGCCACAAACCGCTGGTGAAACAACCCCGCTTGCACACTCAACGCCTGATACTCGTACGCATACGTGCCAAACAAACCCGCAATCGCCGCCGACACCTCGTCAGAAGCCGCCGGCACCACCAGCGTCGTCGAAGCGGCCGCCGCCGCGTTCGCAGCCCGAACCGCCGAACCGATCCCCGACAAATCCCCCACTGCCGCCGCCACATAGGCCGGCGACACCGACAAAAAAGGCGGCATTAACACCTCCAGAGACGATCCGGCTTGAAGTACGCCCGAGGTTTGTGAACACCGTGTTTTGCGTGGCAAAGGCGGTTCCCAACCCTCACGGCGGCATATTAATCCAACTCCACGTGTGCTATTCCAATTTGCAGCGAGCGGGCCCCGACCGCGGCGGGCTTCAGCCGCGCCGAGTTCCCCAGCAAGCCACCTGGTTCGTCGGCCGATGAAACGTAAGTCACATCGACTTGCATGAGGTCACAGATGGATATATTTTTAACTGAGTTACTGGTGGGTAACTTAGCAACAGTACCCAACCATGCGTGGCATTCTCAACGAGGAGGAACGTAGTGAGCCACTACAAGAGCAACGTGCGTGACCAGGTATTCAACCTCTTCGAGGTCCTGGGCGTCGACAAGGCATTAGGCCAAGGCGAATACGCCGACCTGGATGCCGACACCGTCCACGAGATGCTGACCGAGATGAGCCGGTTGGCCGAAGGGCCGCTCGCGGCGTCGTTCGTCGAGGGCGACCGCAACCCGCCGGTTTTCGACCCGAAGACGCACTCCGTGACACTGCCGGAGGCGTTCAAAAAGTCGGTCCGCGCGTATCACGATGGTGGTTGGGACAGGGTCGGCATCGACGAGACCCTCGGCGGCATGCCGATGCCCAAGTCACTGGTGTGGGCGCTGCAGGAGCACGTTCTGGGTGCCAACCCCGCGGTGTGGATGTACGGCGGCGGCGCAGGCTTCGCCAACATCGTCTACCACCTCGGCACCGAAGAGCAGAAAAAGTGGGCGGTGCTGAGCGCGGACGCCGGCTGGGGCGCGACCATGGTGCTCACCGAGCCGGACGCCGGCTCGGACGTCGGCGCCGGCCGGACAAAAGCGGTCAAGCAAGACGACGGTTCCTGGCACATCGACGGGGTCAAGCGGTTCATCACGTCCGCCGACTCCGGCGACTTGTACGAGAACATCATCCACCTGGTGCTGGCCCGCCCGGAGGGCGCAGGTCCCGGCACCAAGGGCCTGTCACTTTTCTTCGTGCCCAAGTTCCTGTTCGACTTCGAGACCGGGGAGCTCGGCGAGCGTAACGGCGCGTTCGTGACCAACGTCGAGCACAAGATGGGCCTGAAAGTCTCGGCGACCTGTGAGCTGTCGTTCGGCCAGCACGGCGTGCCCGCGAAGGGCTGGCTGGTCGGCGACGTGCACAACGGCATCGCGCAGATGTTCGAGGTCATCGAGAACGCCCGCATGATGGTCGGCACGAAGGCGATCGCCACGCTGTCGACCGGTTACCTGAACGCGCTGGAATACGCCAAATCCCGCATTCAGGGCGCCGACCTGACCCAGATGACCGACAAGACCGCGCCGCGGGTGACCATCACGCATCACCCCGACGTGCGCCGATCGCTGATGACCCAGAAGGCCTACGCCGAGGGTCTGCGTGCGATGTACCTGTACACCACGACGTTCCAGGACGCAGCGGTCGCCAAGGCGGTGCACGACATGGACGCAGACCTGGCCGTCAAGGTCAATGATCTGATGCTGCCGGTGGTGAAGGGCGTCGGCTCCGAGCAGGCCTACGCGAAGCTCACCGAGAGCCTGCAGACGTTCGGCGGGTCCGGCTTCCTGCAGGACTACCCCATCGAGCAGTACATCCGGGACGCCAAGATCGACTCCCTCTACGAGGGCACCACCGCCATCCAGGCGCAGGACTTCTTCTTCCGCAAGATCGTCCGCGACAAGGGTGAAGCGCTGGCCTACGTGTCGGGCCAAGTCCAGGAATTCGTTGACGCCAAGACCGGCAACGGCCGACTCAAGACCGAACGCGCACTGCTGGCCACGGCGCTGGCCGACGTACAGGCGATGGCGGCCACGCTGACCGGCTACCTGATGGCCGCGCAAGAGGACGAAACCAGCCTCTACAAGGTGGGCCTGGGCTCGGTGCGCTTCCTGATGAGCGTGGGGGACCTGATCATCGGCTGGTTGTTGCAGCGCCAGGCGGCGGTGGCCGTGGAGGCACTCGACGCCGGCGCCAGTGGTGCGGAGCGATCCTTCTACGAAGGCAAAGTTGCGGTGGCCTCGTTCTTCGCGAAGAACTTCCTGCCGCACCTGACCGCGACCCGCGAGGTGATCGAGACGCTGGACAACGACATCATGGAGCTCGACGAAGCCGCCTTCTAACAGGCGACGACGATGCGGCTGCGAAGCAGCCGGGGATGAGTCGGCTAATCAACCCCGGCCCGCTTACTCTGTGTCCTTCGGGTGACCGGTCCCGGCGTGGCGGAGCCACAGGATGTGATTGTGGGTGTCGACGAGATACCAGATCCGGCCACCGCTTGTTACCTCGTACTGCCACTGCTCCATATCGACTCCGCGATGAGCAGCGGTGGCCAGGCGCCCTTTGAGCTGATGATGGCGACTGGTCGGGACCGGGTGATCGCGCCGCGCCCGCAGTTCATGCCAGGCTGCGGCGGTATTGGCGGCGGCCTGTTGACACAGCCCTTCCCAGCCTTTGGCCGCTTCACTGGTGGCGAACCGCAGCTCCCACTCGCCGTCGCCGGCAGGCGGCGCCACGCGGTCACCGCGCTTGGGCGCCACCTATGCGCGAACCTCCGGCACCGGGACCGATCCGTAGTCGCCTTCGCTGGGGGCGCTGAGCACGGCCGCCAATTCCGGATCGGCCAGCACTTCGGCGGTGTGACGCCAAGAGTCGATCACCTGGGCCACCGGAGCCGGGTTATCGATCGATTCGGCGGCTTTCATCGTTGACACCAAGTCGACAATGAACTCACGGACCTCGTCAGGCGAAAGGAACGCGACCCACGGAAACACTTCGGGCACCACGTCGGTCACCAGGTCACGCACCCGCGGGTCGCGCTGCATCAGAGCGACGAAAATCCGCGACGTCACCGATGAGGCCTCCCGGGCCTGCGCTGCCCGCGACGCCGTGGTCAACACCAGGTCCTCGGCGTCGCGCCGGCGCACCACCAAGACACGATTCGCCGAATCGCGCAGCCAGCCTTCCACCGTGGCCTTGCCACGGAGCTGCAAATCGGAGAACGACACCACATTCATAACATCTAAACTACTTATAAAGTCTTAGGTTGTCGAGCGCGAGGTCAGGGGTATCACACTCGACCCTCAACCCAGCACGCCCGACATCAACCTGAATCAATCGTGTCTGTTTGGAGAGTTTCAAAAGTACAGGTCAAGGCCGTTCAACGGCGTGAGCCCCTGCACCACATCGCACCGATTCTGGCCGGTTTCGCCGTCGTATGTTCCCTAGTAAGCCGACTTGCGGGCTGCCTGCGCAGCCAGCTGATCCGGGACCTCGTCAAGAAAACGGGACCTCGCCGTTTCGCGGGCCGTTTTCGGGCACGAAAAAGACCGCCGCTGGATCCCCTCTATCCAGCGGCGGCCCTTTTCGTACGCCGGTCTTCACTCCACTAACCGGCGGTCGATTCGCGGAAACCCTCATCGCCATCACGGTGCGGGGTCAGACCACAACTCGGGGCTACCCAGTCGGAGAGATACCCATCAGTAAGGGGTTGCTAAGCACGTTGTGACGGATCTCATCCGAGCGAGGTCAGACCTCGAGAATCGCGGCCACACCCTGCCCACCTGCGGCGCAGATCGAAATGAGTGCCCTGGCCGGTCCGCCACCGGTGCGCTGCGCCTTATGCTGCGCGAGCTGCTTGGCCGCCTGAGCGAGGATGCGCCCCCCGGTGGCCGCGAAGGGGTGGCCCGCGGCCAATGACGAACCGTTGACGTTGAGCTTGGACCGATCGATCGACCCGAGGGCGGCGTCCAGGCCCAGCCGCTCCTTGCAGTATTCCTCGGACTCCCAGGCCTGCAGATGCGCCAGCACCACCGAGGCGAACGCCTCGTGGATTTCGTAGAAATCAAAATCTTGCAGGCTCAACCCATTTCGGGCCAGCAGCCGGGGTACGGCGTAGGTCGGGGCCATCAATAGGCCGTCACGTCCGTTGACGTAGTCGACCGCCGCCGTCTCGGCGTCCACCAAGTAGGCCAGCGGCGCCAGTGAATGTTCGGCCGCCCACTGCTCGGTGGCCAGCAGCGCAACCGAGGCGCCGTCAGTCAGCGGAGTCGAATTACCCGCCGTCATGGTCGCGTCTCCGGCCTTGACTCCGAAAACCGGACGCAGCGTCGCCAGCTTCTCAACGCTGGACTTGGGACGCAGATTGTCGTCGCGATACAGCCCCAGAAAAGGCGTGACGAGGTCGTCGAAGAAGCCTCGGTCGTAAGCGGCGGCCATGTTGCGATGGCTGGCGGCGGCCAGTTCGTCCTGTTCGACGCGTTTGATCCCCATCTGTTTGGCGGTGATGGCGGCATGCTCCCCCATCGAAAGCCCGGTGCGCGGCTCACTGTTGGCCGGAATCTCAATTCCCAGGGTGGCCGGCAACGTGCCCACCAGCTTCAGGCGTTGCGCATTGGACTTGGACCGGCGCAATTTCAGCAGGGTCCGGCGCAAGTTGTCGCCCAGGCCGATCGGCGCGTCGGAGGTAGTGTCCACCCCACCGGCCACCGCCACCTCGTAACGGCCGGCCGC
>PLSK01000048.1:0-1905 GCA_003165155.1 Mycobacterium sp.
GAGTGGAGCCGATGACGGGAATCGAACCCGCGTATTCAGCTTGGGAAGCTGATGTTCTGCCATTGAACTACATCGGCATGGTGGCCTTGAACTGCGAAAACGCCGTTCAGCGTGCCCGGCCTCGGACCTCAGAGTCACATAATCTCACAACCCGATCCAAACTCGCTCCGGCGTCCTGCAGTGCGGCAAACTGCGAGTGAGCATACAGACGCATGGTGAGGCTGGCGTCCTTATGCCCGATCCACGCCGCGATCACCGCGACCGGCACGCCCTGCAGATGCACCTGGGTCGCGCACGTGTGCCGGACCGCGCGCAACTTGACATGCCGCAGCCCAGGGCCGTCCAGCCTCGCTACATCCGTGAAAGCGTGAACGAGTACGTGTAGATTCCGGCGGGCTCACCACCGCAGCCCGTTGGGAATGACGAGTCAAGAGAGCCAAGCAGCGACACTGCATCCCATGAGTAGGTGTCGTGCGTGGTAATGGCGGGGCCATAGTAGATGTCGCCGCAGCGCAGGCCATCGGGATCGTCGACGGTCAATGTGTACCGGCCATTGGCGAGCTGCGCATCTCCTTTGTAGTCCGCCGCCTTTGCGTTGGGCCTGGGTATCGCGGTCACGTGGACACAGCCAGCGGAAGCGCAGTGCGATATCACCCACACCCAAGTGTGGAAGTCGTATCGAGCCGGGATCTGCATCTCGTAGTTGCCCAGAGGCATGTCGGCCCGAGCCACCGGCGCCAGCGCTACCGCAGCTGCCGCGCACGCAACGCTGAGTGTCAGCGCCTTCACATTCCCCTCGTTTCTTTGAAGCAGCAATCGACCTGTGGGCACCGCGACGCCGGTTCCAGTTCGACGACTTGGCGGGTAGTGCCGGCATCCGTCACCGCGATGGCCTGATCATTTCTGTCACTCGGGCATCGTCGGTCTGATCGCCTGATCAAGGTCCCTCGGTTCCCGTTCAACGGCACACACCACCGGCAACGTTCGCAGCTCGTGCACCCTGGCGCCCGCTGTGGCGCAGCGACCTCCCGGTAAGCGGGACGGTCTGTGGCCCAGGTCTCAATCAACTGTGATTGTTACCGGGTTAACAAGCCGACGCGGTGCGAGCCGGGTCAAGGGCGCCATCAAAACAAGGAGCGACCATGCCTCGAGGAGGCCTTGCGGGCGGGCTCCTGGCAGTTGGTGGCCTGTTCGCGATGTCGGCTGACGCGGCGAAATTTGTCGTCAACCGACCATTCCAGCGGCGCGAGCTGCTGGAGCAATCGTGGTTTGTCGCAAGGGTTTCGCTGTTGCCGACTCTGTTAGTGGCCATTCCGTTCACCGTCCTGGTCAGCTTTACGCTCAACATCTTGCTGCGTGAACTCGGTGCCGCTGATCTGTCCGGTGCGGGCGCGGCCTTCGGCGCGGTCACTCAGGTCGGTCCGCTGGTGACGGTATTGATCGTGGCCGGGGCCGGGTCCACCGCGATGTGCGCAGACCTGGGTTCGCGAACGATCCGCGAAGAGATCGACGCCCTAGAGGTGCTGGGCATCAACCCGGTTCAGCGACTGGTGACACCGCGCATGCTTGCCTCTGGGCTGGTAGCACTATTGCTCAACAGCCTGGTCTGCATCATCGGCATCCTCGGCGGCTACTTCTTTTCGGTGTTCGTCCAGGACGTGAATCCCGGCGCGTTCGCGGCCGGTATCACTCTGCTGACCGGTGTGCCCGAACTGATCATCTCCTCGGTGAAAGCGCTGCTTTTCGGTCTGATCGCCGGATTGGTGGCGTGTTATCGCGGTCTGACGGTATCCGGCGGTGGTGCCAAGGCCGTCGGCAACGCCGTCAACGAAACGGTGGTGTACGCGTTCATGGCGCTTTTCGTCATCAATGTGGTGGTCACCGCCATCGGCATCCGCATGTCGG
>PLSK01000048.1:1910-13985 GCA_003165155.1 Mycobacterium sp.
ACACGCTGTTCTACGCCAAGTCGCTCGCCGGGATACCGTTTGCGACCCGCCACTACCGGCGCGAGATCGTCCGTCTCATCGCTGAAATCAGCATGGGTGCGGGAACCTTGGCGATGATCGGCGGGACACTGGTGATCGTCGGGTTCTTGACGCTCGCCGCGGGCGGCACGCTGGCGGTCCAGGGGTACAGCTCGCTGGGCAATATCGGCATCGAAGCGCTGACCGGATTCCTGGCCGCCTTCATCAACGTCCGGATCGCGGCGCCGATCGTCGCGGGAATCGGTTTGGCGGCCACCTTCGGCGCTGGCGTGACCGCGCAGCTGGGCGCCATGCGGATCAACGAGGAAATCGACGCGCTGGAATCCATGGCGATTCGACCGGTTTCCTATCTCGTCAGCACCAGGATCGTGGCCGGGATGATGGCAATCACCCCGTTGTACTCCATCGCCGTCTGCCTGTCGTTCCTCGCCAGCCAGTTCACGACGGTGGTCCTGTTCGGCCAATCGGGTGGGCTGTACAACCACTACTTCACGACGTTCCTCAACCCGATCGACCTGCTGTGGTCGTTCCTGCAAGCCGTTCTGATGGCGATCACCATCTTGCTGATCCACACCTATTACGGCTATTTTGCGTCGGGCGGACCGGCCGGAGTCGGCGTCGCGACCGGTAACGCGGTACGAACCTCGTTGATCGTGGTCGTGTCGGTGACACTGCTGGTCTCGCTGTCCATTTACGGTTCCAACGGCAACTTCAACCTGTCGGGTTAGGAAGGGGGGTGAATAGACAGTGACGCGTAACTTGGGGCCGAGCCCCTTCGGTCGTTCTGAGACCACCAGCTCCGCGACGCCTATCGCGGCGTCGCCTGGCCGCGACTTCGGCGCACGGTCGTACGCAAGCCCCTTGGCGGGGCTCGCGACCTTCCTCGTGATCGCCGCCATCGTCGCCCTCGCGGTGGGCCTGTTCCGGGGCGACTTCACCAAGACCGTGCCGGTGACCGTGGTATCGCCGCGCGCCGGCCTGGTGATGAATCCGGACGCCAAGGTGAAGATGCGCGGCGTAGAGGTGGGCAAGGTCGGCTCGATAGACGTGCGGTCGGACGGTAAAGCCGTCCTGAGGCTTGAGATGCAACCGTCGCAGATGCACCTCATTCCGTCTAACGTGCTCGTCGACATCGCGTCCCCGACGGTGTTCGGCGCCAAGTTCGTCGAATTGTTGCCGCCGGCCGATCCCTCGCCGCAGCCTCTGAAACCAGGCGCGGTACTGCAAAACAAAGACGTCACCGTGGAGACCAACACGACCTTCGAGCAACTCACGGGTTTGTTGTCGTCGATTGATCCCGCCAAACTCAACGAAACGCTCGGTGCGATAGCTTCGGCGGTGAACGGACGCGGCCACAAGATCGGCCAGATGCTGTCCGACCTGGACGCGTTTCTGATCAAGCAGGATCCCGCTCTTCCCGCGCTGAGACACGACCTCGAGGTGCTACCCGCCGTCAGCAACGCCTACGCGGACGCGGCGCCCCATCTGTTGACCAGCGCTGACTCCGCGGTCAAGATCAGCAAAACGCTCGTCGATGAACAACAGAACCTGGACGCGTTCCTGATCAGCTCGATCGGTTTGGCCGACGTCGGCAACGACGTGGTGGGCGGCAACAGGGAAGCGCTGACCGATGTCTTGCACTTACTTGCGCCGACTACTGATCTGCTCAACCAGTACCACCAAGCGTTGTGGTGCGGGCTTGCCGGGTCGCTGCAGAACCTCCACGCGCCGAACCTGCCGGAACCGATGCTCAAAGTAATTGTCTACGTTGGCCTCGGCGCCGAACGCTACCGCTATCCGAGCAACTTGCCCAGGGTGGCCGCGACCGGCGGTCCGCAGTGCGACGGCCTTCCCGATGTGCCCTTTGATGTTGCGCCGCCGTTCGTGATCGCCGACGTCGGCGCCAACCCTCAGGAGTACGGCAACGCGCAACTGCTGTGGAACTCCGACGCGCTCAAGCAGCTGCTGTACGGGCCGATCGACGGGCCGCCGCGCAACGTCTTCCAGGCGGGACAACCCGGATGACCGGCTCACGGCGCATGATCATCAAATTCGGGGCCTTCGCGGTCATCATGGTGCTTCTGACGGTGTCCCTGTTCTTCATTTTCGGTCAGTACCGAACCGGTTCGACGGAAGAGTATTCAGCGCTGTTCACCGACGTGTCGCGATTGAAAGAAGGACAGACCGTGCGGGTCGCCGGTGTCCGGGTGGGGACGGTCAACAGCGTCTCGCTGCGTCCGGACAAGAAGGTTCTGGTGAAATTCGATGCCGACCACAGCGTCGTGCTCACCACCGGTACCCGGGCCGTCATTCGCTACCTCAACTTGGTCGGTGATCGCTACCTCGAGCTCGTGGACGGCCCAGGATCCACCAAGGTGCTGCCGGCTGGAGCGGAAATCCCGATCGATCGCACGGCGCCGGCCCTCGACCTCGATCTGTTGCTCGGTGGATTGAAACCGGTTACCCAGGGCCTCAACCCGCAAGACGTCAATGCGCTCAGCGCATCACTCATCCAGGTTTTCCAGGGCGAGAGTGGCACTCTGAACTCGCTGTTGTCGCACACGACGTCGTTCACCAACACGTTGGCCGACAACAGCCAAACGGTGCAGGAGCTCATCGACAACCTCAACACCGTGGTGGGCACCGTCGACAAGGAGGGCACCAAGTTCTCCGGAGCCATCGACCGCCTTCAGAAGCTGGTCAGCGGGTTCTCGCAAGACCGCGACACCATCGGCACCGCTATCACCGCCTTGGACAATGGGACCGCCTCGATCGCTGATCTGCTGGTCCGTGCCCGCCCGGCGCTGGCCGGCACCGTGGACCAATTGAATCGAATGGCCCCGCTGCTGGACAAGGACAAGAACCTCATCGACATTTCGCTGCAGAAGCTGCCGAACAATTACCGCAAACTGAGGAGGCTCGGCTCCTACGGCGCCTGGTTCCCCTACTACCTGTGCGGACTGGCGCTGCGCGTTTCTGATCTGCAGTACCGGACGGTGGAAGTGGGCATAAACCACCAGGTCACCGGAAGGTGTGCGGAACCCGATGCTTAAGTACCGCGGAGCAGGACTCATTCGGGCCGGATTCATCGGCGTTGTGTTGGTGGCGCTGATCATTGCGGTCGGGCTCTCCCCCGAAAAGCTCACGCAATGGGCCACCACGGTCCGCTACCAGGCCCTGTTCGCCGACGCCGGCGGCATCGCAACCGGCAACGACGTGACGGTATCGGGAATCAAAGTCGGCAGCGTGACGGATATGTCGCTGCAGCGCGGCGAGGTTCTGATGACGTTCACCGTCAACGGGAACGTCCAGCTCGGGTCGGCCAGTACCGCACACATCAGGACCGGCTCGCTGTTGGGCCAACGGGTGCTCACCCTCGAGTCCGCGGGCGGCGGCACCCTACGTCCGATGGCCGTCATCCCGGTGACGCGCACCTCCTCGCCGTATTCTTTGTCCGAGGCCGTCGAAAACCTGGCATCCGACATCCAGGGAACCGACACCGACAAGCTCAACCAGTCCCTTGACACGTTGTCGGGAACACTGAATCAGATTTCGCCACAGTTGGGACCCGCATTCGACGGGGTGACCCGGCTCTCGCAAACGCTCAACAGCCGCAACCAGACACTGGGTGAGCTACTCAAGGGCGCCGCCGACGTAACCGGCATCCTCTCGCAACGCAGCGCGCAACTCAACACGTTGATCCTCAACGCCGACGACCTGCTGTCCATGCTGGTGGCGCGGCGGCAGGCGATCGTGCGGCTGCTGTCCAGCACATCTACGGTGGCCAAGCAGCTGTCCGGCTTGGTGCACGACAACGAGTCGAAGCTGGCACCGTCGCTGGCGAAGCTGAACTCCGTGACGGCGATGCTGGAAAAGAACCGCGACAATCTCGGCAAAGCACTTCCGGGGTTGGCCCAATTTGCGATCACGACAGGCGAGACGGTCTCGAGCGGGTTTTACTACAACCCCTTCATCCCGAACTTGTTCCAGTATCAGTTCTTCCAGTGGCTGGTCGACTACGCCTTTGGCTTCCGGGCCTACGGCGCCCCGGGTCAGCCACCGGACAACGTCGGACCGCGGGCATTGCTCCCGTTCCCGTTCAACCAGAACCCTGGGGGGCGATGATGCGGCTCGAGAAGATTCCGCGCAACAAGCTCAAGGCCGGGCTGGCGATCGTATTGGCCGCTCTCGTCGTGTTCGGCGTGGCGGTCGGTATCCGCAACATGTTCTTCCGCCCGACGACGATCACCGCGTTCTTCCCGACCGCCACCGCGATCTATCCGGGTGACGATGTGCGGGTGTCCGGTCTGAAGGTCGGCACCATCGCATCGATCGAACCGCAGGGCACCCAGGCGAAGATGGTGATGCACGTCGATCGCGGAGTGCCCATCCCGGTGGATGCCAAGGCGGTGATCGTCGCCCAGAACCTGGTCGCGGCACGTTACGTCCAGCTCACCCCGGCCTACCAGTCGAGCGGTCCCACTATGCGTGACGGCGCGGTGATACCGGTCGACCGGACGGCGGTACCCGTTGAGTGGGACCAGATCAAAACCCAATTGATGCGGTTGGCAACGGATTTCGGGCCCAACAGCAAGGTGTCGACGCCCGCGGTGGCGCGGTTTATCGACTCTGCTGCCGACGCGCTGGGAAACGGTAACGGCGAGAAGCTGCGGCAGACGCTCTCTCAATTGTCGGGGGTGGCCCGGATCTTCGCCAACGGCAGCGGCAACTTCGTTGACATCATCAAGAATCTGCAGACATTCGTCGGCGTGCTGAGTAACAGCAACGTCCAGCTCGTGGAGTTCAACAATCGGCTGGCGTCACTCACCAGCGTGCTCGACGACAACAAGTCCGACTTGGACGCGGCACTGACGGACCTGTCCAGCGCCACCGGGGAGGTACAGCGGTTCATCGCCGGTAGTCGTGACCAGACCGCTGAGCAGATTGCGCGGTTGGCCGACCTTACTCAGATTCTCGTCGACAACAAGATGGCCCTGCAGAACGTTTTGCACGTCGCGCCGAACGCGATCGCAAACGGCTACAACGACTACGACCCGGACGTCGGGAACATCCGCGGCGGGGTTGGAGTTCAGAACTTCAGCAATCCGACGTACGCCTACTGCTCACAATTCGGGGCCTTGGAGACCAACACCGGGGTCGAGACCGGCAAGCTGTGCGGCTTGTATCTGAGCCCGGCGCTCAAGGTCTTTAACCCGCTGCTGATGTTCAACTTCAATTATCTCCCGCTTCCGGTCAACCCGCTCCTAGCGCCGGCGTTTGACTCGAAGAACGTCATCTACACCGAGGACCGACTGAAGCCGAACGGGGAGGGCCCGAAGCTGGCGCCGCCCGAGCTGCCGCCCGCGGTGTCGGCGTATCGCGGCCTGCCGGGTGACACTCCGGACGCACCGCCCCCACCGCCGCCGCCGGGGAGGATACCGGGAGCGGCCATGCCGGAGCCTCCGCCTGTGAGTGTGACGCCCGAACCGCCGGCCCCGGCGAACGTGCCGGACATGTTGCTCCCGGCCCAAGGGGCGCAACCATGACGCCGCGCCCCGCCGCTCGAGCCATTCGAAGGGTGCTCGGCATCGGTTGCGCCGTCATGCTCGCCGCCACCGGGTGTGGGTTCAACGGCCTGAATTCGCTGCCGCTGCCGGGGGCGGTGGGACGCGGTTCGGGTGCCAGCGTCTACCATGTCGAGGTCGCCAACGTCGGTACGCTGGAAGCGAATTCGCCGGTGATGGTCGACGATGTCATCGTCGGCAGCATCAAGAAGCTGAGTGTGCCGAAAGGCACGTGGTACGCCCTGGTCGACGTCTCGGTGAATCCGGGCGTGGTGATCCCCGCCAATGCAGTGGCAAGTGTCGGCCAGACCAGCCTGCTGGGATCGATGCACCTGGCCCTGAATACGCCACTGGGTCAACCGCCGAACGGACGACTGCAACCCGGTGCCACCATCCCGCTGAACCGCTCGTCGACATATCCGTCGACCGAGGCGACGCTGTCGTCGCTGTCGGTGGTGCTCAACGCCGGCGGGCTGGGGCAGATCGGCGACATCATCCACAACTTCGGCGGCGCCCTGTCCGAGCACCCGGGCGAGGTTCGCGATCTACTGACCCGCCTGGACAAGTTCATTGGCACACTCGACGATCAGCGCGGCAATCTCGTTGAATCGATCCAGGCGCTGAACCGGCTTTCCACCACGGTGGCCGGCCAACGCGACGTGATCACCCAGGCGCTGGACAAGATCCCGCCGGCACTCGATGTGCTCATTAAGGAACGACCGCGCATCACCACCGCGCTCAATAAACTCGGCGTGTTCAGCAACACCGCCACCAGGCTGGTCAACGACGCGGGAAATGACTTGGTCAAGAACCTGCAAAATCTCGGGCCGATTATTGGTGCTCTCGCCGACGTCGGGCCGGAACTCGACGCGGCCATTGCGCTGGCACCGACGTTCCCGTTAACCCAGGGCTTCATCGACCGGGACATCCGGGGTGACTTCGTCAACGGGTACTTCATCATCGACTTGACGAACGCCGGGCTCCGCAAGAGCATCCTCCGGGGTACCCACTGGGAACGGATGGGTGCGGAGCCCGTGCCGTCGATGTCCGATCCGGAGTACCTGCAATTCAGGCACGATGCGCCACCTGGGGCGCCCGGAGGCTACGACCCGATGCCCGGGCCGGTCGGGGAACCGCTGCGCGGGCCAAACGGGTCGGCGTGGCAACCTGGGGTGCCTCAACCAAACGCGGGGCCAAACGCGGGACCGCTCCCCGGACCGCCGCCACCGGCCGCACCGGCGCCGCTCAACCCACAGTCGGCAGATGCACCGCCGCTACCCGGGCCGCCGGCTGGTCAAGGCGCTCCTGCCCCGGGCATGACCCCGGCTACAACCCAGCCGACCGACGGGACCCACTGATGCTGACCCGGTTTGTCCGTATCCAGCTGGCGATCTTCACGATCGTGGGGATCATCGGCCTGTTCGTGATGGTCGTGTTCTACATCCAGGCGCCGACGCTGCTCGGCATCGGCAAGATGACGATCACGCTGGAACTGCCCGCGACCGGCGGCCTCTACCGCTTCAGCAACGTGACTTACCGCGGCGTGCAGATCGGCAAGGTCACCTCGGTGGATCTGACTCCGCACGGCGCGAAAGCCACACTCTCCCTCGATACGTCGCCGAAGATCCCGGCGGATTTGCAAGCGCAGGTGCTCAGCATCTCGGCGGTGGGCGAGCAGTACGTGGATTTGCGGCCCCGAACCAACTCGGGGCCCTACCTGCGCGACGGTTCGGTTATCGCCGCGAGCGAAACGACGATCCCGCAGCCGATCGGTCCCGTGCTGGACCAGACCAGCAAGTTGCTCACCAGCATCCCCAAGGGCAAGCTCAACGATTTGCTCGATGAGTCCTTCAAAGCATTCAACGGCGAGGGCTACGACTTCCAGTCACTGTTCGACTCGTCGGCGAAAGTTTCGGGCGACTTGAACGGCGTCGCCGACCAAACGCGAGCCCTGACCGAGGACACTGGGCCGTTCCTCGACAGCCAGGCGCAGACCACCGACTCGATCCGACTGTGGGCCCGCAGCCTTGCCGGGTTTACCGGGCAATTCGCGGCCAACGACCCTCAGGTGCGTAGCCTGCTGCAGAAAGGCCCCGGGGCACTGAACGAGGCGTCCCGGTTGCTCGAGCAAATCAAACCGACGCTGCCGGTGCTACTCGCCAACCTCACCACGGTCGGCCAGATTGGCGTCACCTATCACGCATCACTGGAACAGGTGTTGGTGTTGCTGCCGCCGTTCACGGCCGCGATTCAGTCATTCCTCGGCACCAAGAGTCCGACCGGCCTGGCCACGGGCGCCTTCAACCTCGTCGTCAGTGACCCGCCGGCATGCACCGTCGGCTTTCTGCCGCCGAGCCAATGGCGCGCGCCGGCCGACACCGCCATTGTCGACACGCCGGACGGGCTGTACTGCAAACTGCCGCAGGACTCGCCCATTGGAGTGCGTGGCGCGCGAAACTACCCCTGCATGGGGCATCCCGGGAAGCGCGCGCCGACCGTCGAAATCTGTGACAGTGATAAGCCTTTCGAACCGCTGGCGATGCGACAGCATGTGTTCGGCACCTACCCGCTGGACCCGAACCTGATCGGGCAGGGCATCCCGCCCGACGACAGGATGAACTGGAACCGCGACAGAATCTTCGGGCCGGTGAACGGAACGCCACTGCCACCAGGAGTGTTGCCTCCAGGAGTCGCTGGTCCGCCGGTGGGGCCGCCCAGCCCCGCTACGCAGATGGGGGAGGTGTCGCCGTTAGCCCCGATCGACGTTCCCGGCGCGCCAGGTGCGCCCCCAGTCGGTGCTGCGTCGCCCCCGGCCGGTGTGGCGGGCGGCGCGCCGTCTGTTGCGCCGAGTGCGTTCGGACGCGATGCGCTACAGCCTGGCCCATCGGTGGCGATTACCCAGTACGACCCGCACACCGGCAGCTACGTCGGTCCGGATGGCCAGGTTTATCGGCAGTCCGATCTGGTAACGCCCACCACGCCCAAGTCGCCGAAGACGTGGAAGGACATGTTCGCCACCTGAGGCGCGGTTCATTGCGCTAGGTGCGCTGGGTCACCCTATTCGGTCCAGCCTGATCGGCTGCTCGATGTTCAGCGGCAGGTTGGTGCCGCATGCGCCGCTCGGGCCGATCGTTTCTTCCCGTCCGGCCAGGACGGCCGACCCAGGATTCTGATTGTTAATCCCAGTCTCCGGGTCCGCGGGGTAGAAATAGATATAGTCTTTTCCCGGGAATGCGGTGCCGTCCGGACAGACTTCCCAGTTCGGGATATCGCGTTTGGCGTACCAGATGAGCCCGTCGGTCATCTTAATCGTTGCGGTCCAGCCCTGGTCGCTAGTCAACTGGCCACTGCAGTCCTGCGCGGTGGTACATGCAGTATTGATCGTCCAAGTGCTGCGCGTTACCGCCTCTTGGTGATAGACGGAGCGTGTCCTGGCCCAATCACCGACCATCGTGGCGGTGAATGTCCCGTTGAGGGTGGGGTCGTACGCCCGTGCTCGAGGGGCCATCCCCACGCTGCCGACTGCGCTGGCAGCCGCCAGTGTTGCGCATACCGCCACGCTTATTGAACGCATCATTTGCTCCTCGACGCGCTACATACCGCCATTTTCGAGTGAAGCCCAAAGACTAACACCGTCTCCGCCCATCTCGGTCCGGTTCAGCAGAAAGAACCTTCGCGGTCACATGCCCTCGAATTTCTCGATGAGCCACGAATTGTTGACCTTTTTCATCGTTATCTTGAGGCTGTTCGATGTCACCACCGGTTGCGGCTTCACCTTGCTCGCGGTCTTCTGTTTTACGAAAACAAGCACGACCGCTGAATCCGGCTGCATTTCCGACACAGCGGCCTTGACCACGGAGGCGGTCGTCGTGACTTGGCCGCGCTGCGCCGAGGGCCCTACGATCTGGTCGGCGAACTGCTGGTAATAGGGCAGATAGTTCTCGGTGACCCTGGATTTGGCATTGGTGAAATCGCGCGCCAGCGTCTCAGGCGAGTAGGAGAGCAGCGCCACCGCACCATCGCTGGCGGCCGCGATCGCCTGGTTTCTGGCAGCGTCATTGGTGCGCCAATCCGTCCGGTAGACAGAGTGGAAATAGCCCGTAGCGAACCCCGTTGAGGCAACCAGCAGAATCGTCAACAGAATCGGACGCCACCTGGCCAGGCCACGACGTGCCCAACGCCCGATGGCGCTGTTCCGTTGGCGTGTTGGGCTGGCGGGCGCGGGCTCCTGAGCTGCCGCAGTCTCGACCGTCACGGGACGAACTCGACTTTCGAAATCTTGAGCTGCCCGCCGTCTCTTTCGACGTTGACGACCAGCCGCCATGACCGGGATTGCGGCTTGGCCTGATCGGGCTTGGTGATCTCCGATTTGGCCGCGACCAGGACGACCGCTGAATCCGTGGTCATGGACTCCACAGCGACGGCTTGCACAGCGGCCTTGGTGGAGACCTTCGACTTCTCGATGTCCTTGACGACGTCGTCGGCGCCCATCAGCACGCTGGCCTTGAATGTCCCGGTAGTGCGGTCGGCGAAATGCTGCATATCGTCTCTCGCCTTGTCGGCGCTGATCGACATCATCGCTACAACGCCGTCGCGGGCTGTCGTCGCGAACTCCGCGCTGCGCTGCCGTTGCTGCGCGACGTTGTGGTGGTGCCACGCCACCAAACCGCTGGTCGCCAGCGAGCCGCAGATGACCACCAGCCCCGCAATGACAATTAGCGCTATCCGACTTGGGCGGCGCAGCCAACGCCGCCTCTCCTCGACCGTGACGGGCGCGGCAAGGTCGCTCGATGCCGCCTCGGCTTGTTGGCGCAGCCGTGTTGCCCGGGCCCGTGCGGCCTCGGCGCGGGCCTCTATTTGCGGGAGCTCGGCCAACTCGGTTGCAGAAGCGGTTGGCGAACCGGTCTCGAGCGCCTGAGCTGAAAACTCGCGCGGCGGCATGGATCACCTCCTCGTCCCCACCCGCAGGAGAACGCCACACTATCACTGCCGGGCGGGGGCGTTAGTGGCGGCGGCGCACAGCCGATGCGCGGGTTCTCCGAAAAGGAGAATTTTCTTACCAGCAGCAGAAAGTTGATGAATTTTCCTACCAGCTGTGGCAAATTAAGCGGGTGAGATTCATCGTGGCAGCAGTCGCCGCATTCCTGGGGATGGGCGTGCTGATGGCGCCGCCCGCTGCAGCCGGACCCAGCAGCTGCGATTACCCGGACTGCACGCCAGGCATCCTCCCGCATGTCGTGCTTGGTGCGCCGTGCGACCACACCACTTATTTCGTGTACGGGACCGCCGACTACGACATCTCCTTCGCCACGCAACCCGGACGGCTGATGTTCTGCGGCTCGCCGAGGAGATATGAGCCTCGATGGTTCCGGTCGCCTCCGATGGCCGGCATCAAGGATGAGAACTCGCTTTGCACCGACTACCCGGAGTATTACGTCGCGCAGGCGCCGGATGGCCTATTCCTGGTGTGCAACGCGCATGACGGTAGACAGATCTGGGAACGCGGCGACACGTAATCCGATTCAGGCCGAACTTATGGAAGCGTGTTCGGTATCTCGGGCCAGTTTTGGAATGGGCTGGGTCCGAAGTAGTCGCGGTTATGAACCGTGCCGTCCTCGTCGCGATGGTGCGCATCGTGGCAGGTGGTGTTGTCCCATTGAGGTCCCCATGCCGCATTAAAGGGCAGGCTCGGGCACCAGTGGTATCCCACAAAGGGCCACGGCGGGTCGTCGGCGTGAGCTGTGGCTGAGGCGCCCACGCCCGCCAGTCCAAGGCCGGTGGTGACCATGATGGCTGCGGCGGCGAAGCGCGTGACGGTGTTCATGCAAGAACCGTATCTGAGCGCCTTTGCCTTGAAAATGGAAGGAATGGAACCGGGCGACTCAGTGTCGTGGTTCTCAGTGCACCGCCGCGACCGAATCCGCGGTCGTGAAGTTCAGGTGCAGTTCGGACAGACCGCGCAAAATATATGTCGGCTCGTAGTTGTACCGGCGCTCGGCGGCCGGCCCGTGGTGGTCCTCGTTAATTGCGATGTGAGACATCCGGTCCAGGATGCGCTCGATCGAGACGCGGCCCTCGACCCGGGCAAGCGGTCCGCCCGGGCAGGAGTGGACTCCGCGGGCAAAGGCCATGTGCTCGCGCACGTTCTTGCGGCGCAGGTCGAACTCGTGCGGGTTCTCGAACCGGCGCGGATCCCGGTTGGCGGCACCCGGCAGCAGCATCACGACGGTGCCTGGGGCGATGTCGACGCCACCCACTGTGGTGGCCTTGCGCGCCAGCCGGCAGTCGCTCTTGACGGGGCTGTCCATGCGCAGCGATTCTTCGATGAACCCGGGGATCAGGCTGCGGTCCTCACGCAGTTGCTGCTGTATGTCGGGGCGGTCGCCGATCACCTGCAGCGCGGCGCTGAGCAGCTTGGCCGTGGTCTCCTGTCCGGCGGCGAAGAGGAAGGTCGCCGAGCGGGAGATTTCGA
>PLSK01000157.1:0-384 GCA_003165155.1 Mycobacterium sp.
CGCCGCCGTTGCCGAACTCGCCGCCGGTGCCGCCGGTGCCGCCGTTACCGCCGTCGCCGCCGTTGCCGCCGTTACCGCCGGCACCGCCGGCACCGCCGGTGCCGTACTCGCCGCCTTGGCCACCGTTACCGCCGGTACCGCCGCTCAGGCCCACGGTGGTGGGGCTGAAGCCGGCGCCGCCCTTGCCGCCGGTGCCGCCGCTGGTGACGGCGGTGCCGCGGACGCCGTCATTGCCGGCGGTTCCCGTACCGGCCGCGCCGCCGGTGCCGGCCGCGCCGCCGGTGCCGCCGTTACCGGCGGTTCCGGTGGGGTTACCGCCGGTGCCGCCGTTGCCGCCGTCGAAGTGCGCGGAGGTGCCGGCCGCGCCATCGCCGCCGGTGCCCG
>PLSK01000157.1:467-5242 GCA_003165155.1 Mycobacterium sp.
AGTGTGCCGTCGCTGCCGGCGCTACCTGCCCCGCCGGACCCGCCGATGCCCCCGCTGCCACCGGCCCCGCCGGCGGAGAACATACCGCGGGCGGCGCCACCGGCGCCGCCGTTTCCGCCGAGACCGCCGGTGCCGCCGTCACCACCTAGGACTCCTGTGGTGCCGATGGCCCCGGCGCCGCCAGCCCCGCCGACCCCGCCGGCACCACCGGTCCCGAACATCAGCCCACCGGCCCCACCCGCACCGCCGTTCCCGCCAATTCCCCCGGCGCTGCCGGCCGTACCGGACCATCCGGCCCCGCCGGCCCCGCCATGTCCGCCCACTCCGATCAGGCCGGCAGCCCCACCGGCCCCGCCAGTGCCGCCGGCGGTGGTGGCCGTCCCGGCCACACCGGAGCCGCCGTTGCCCCCGTTACCCCAAAGCCATCCGCCGTTACCACCGTTTTGTCCGGTTCCCGGCGCCCCGTTGGCGCCATTGCCGATCAGCCCACGCCCGGTCAGCATCTGGCTGGGCGCGTTGACCACGCCGAGTACGTCCTGCTCGACGGTCTGCAACGGGTTGGCGTTGGCCGCCTCAGCGGCCGCATAAGCCCCGGCACCCGAGCTCAACGCCTGCACAAACCGGTCATGAAACAGCGTCGCCTGCGCACCGGCCGCCTGAAACTCCTGGCCATAGCCCCCAAACAACGCCGAGATCGCCGCCGACACCTCATCCTGAGCCGCAGCCGCGACCTGCGTCGTCGAGCCCACCGCCGCCGCGTGCGCCGCCCGCACCGCCGACCCAATCACGGCCAAATCCTGCGACGCCGCGGCCACAGCCCCAGGTGTTGCAACGACGAATGACGACATCTGAGGCTCCGATCATCGGGCGCTAATCGATCACAAAACTGTCGTGAGCAGTTAGGTACGCTAAGCGCTACTGCCCGGATGCAAACCTATCTCGCAAACTGAATTAGATCGATTCCCGTTGTCGGAACCCTTCGGAAACAACAGGTGACAGACAACGGATCATCACATGACCCCAAGTCACATATCTGTCCCGTGGCTCCCAACGCGTTCGGTGCGACACAGCAAAAACCATGGTGAGCTGAGTCAACAATCAGCTTGCTCAACACGAGTCAATTTGTCGCGCTGACCGGCAAGCGACACATGCTTCGGTTCATGACGGTACGTGGCTGCCGACGGCCTGGACTGTCGACACCCAAAGCCAGCAAATCTTGCGATCCCGCCAGCCGAGCCGTCCCACCGGGCTTTCCCGCCCACGCACCCGCACACGGGAACCCCAGCCACGGTATGAACTGACTCGCGCTCTGGGTCGGCCTGCTGTTCGTGCCCGGCCGACAACCTCACCCGCTCACCGATGAGGGAAGCGCATCGCGGACACCCGCTCAACCGCATGGGCGACGCCGCCCGGAGGGGGCCGGCCTCGCGAGGCGCCGGGAAACCCGGTTGGCTATCCGGCGGCAGTCCGCCGGCGGCCAGCGGGTCAAACGGTTACGGGCTGCGGTGTCGAACCTGCCGTCGCTCCCGTTGATCGCCGACGCGGCCCTCGCCGCCTAAGCAGGTGAGCGCGGCCCATACCGCACGCCGGGATCGGTCCGGCGATTCGGCTGGTGACGGGCTGCCGGGCTGGATCTGCGATCTAATATGCTTAACGGCGCCCAGTTAACATGACAGGCATCGCAACGCTATCGTTTGCGTCTGACTTCGCCGCACAAATCGGGAGCGTGCCGTGGGAGCCATCCATTTCATTTCGGGTTTGCCGCGTTCCGGTTCGACTTTGCTGGCCGCGTTGCTGCGGCAAAACCCGCGGTTCGAGGCGGGGATGACGGGTCCGCTGTCGGGCCTGTTCGGTGCCCTGCTGGACAAAATGAGCGGGCGCAACGAGTTTTCGGTGTTCATCGACGACACCAAGCGCGAACGCATCCTGCGTGGGTTGTTCGACAACTTCTACGCCGATTGCACCGCCGAGGTGATCTTTGACACCAGCCGCGGCTGGTGTGGGTGGATGCCGGCGATCGAGCGGCTGTTTCCCGATGCCAAAGTGATTGCCTGCGTGCGGGAACTGCCGTGGGTGGTCGACAGCATCGAACGGTTGATTCAACGCAATGTCTTTAGCCCGTCGTCGATTTTCAACTACAGCGCCGGCGGCACGGTGTATACCCGCGCTAAACAGGTGGTGGCGGCCGATGGCATGGTTGGCGGCCCCTACGATGCCCTCAAGCAGGCAAGCTATGGCACGCAACGGGATCGCCTGTTGCTGCTGCAGTACGAAACCCTGACCACCGACCCGGCCAAGGCGATGCAATCCCTCTATACGTTTATCGGCGAGCCGGTGTTCGACCACGACTTCGGCCATGTCGATTACGACGTCACCGAGTTCGACGAGCGCGCCGGCACGCCGGGGCTGCATACCGTGCGTCCCACGGTCAAGGCCGAACCGCGCGACCCGCTGCTGCCGCCGGATCTGTTCAACCGTTTTGTCAACGACGCCTTCTGGCGCGACCCGGAAAGGATCCCCCCCGGGCTACAGGTCGTGTGAGGTCTCGTCGACCGCGGGCCCGTAGGGGTGTCGCGCTCGGGTTGCCCGTTCCCTAGCGGCCTGGCGGGTTGCCGATCAGCTCGACGCCGTTGCCGTTCCAATGGAACCGCACGTCGGTGTTCAATCCGTTGATTCCACCCGGATAGGTCAATGCCACGGTGTCGCCGTTGGTTTGTGACGCGTCGATGCCGTTGAACCCGTAGGTGTCGGGCACTCCCTGCGGGATGAACTGGCCGAGGTGGAAGAGCATCGCGCGGGTCGTTGGATTGATGGCGTTGGTGTTGGCCTTGATGATGACCGCCGAGAGCTGGGCGCACTCGTTGTAGTTGCCGGCCAGCGGCTCTGGGTTCCAGGCCTGTTGGCTGCGGGGATCGCGGGGCAGGTCGGAGACGACTTTGGCGATGGTGGGCGAGGCGAGATTGACCGCGCATGGGTCCGGTGGGGCGGTGGTGCTGGGTTGGGTGGACGGCGGGCTCGCCGCGGCAGGGGCGGTGATGGAAGGGGTATCGCTGGCTGTCGTCGCCTGCGGGGTCTTCGCCACGGTGGAATCCCCCGACCCGCACGCGGTCGACGTTGCTGCGACCAACAGCGAAGCGGCAAGGCTCATCAATGGCTCGGCACGGTTAGGTAACGAACACACAACGGGCACCGTACCGTCAGCGGGCCCAGGGTGGGGCAGGCGTGCCGCCGCGGCCTCAGGCGAACTGCCTGCCAGTTTCTTCTGTCTTACAGGAAACGGTGACCTCGCGCGTGGGGCGCGTTTCGCCCACCGAGGCCGGCAAGGCGCGTTACACCTACCGGCTGCGGATTTCGGGGGCGGCGCAGCAGTTGTTGCCGGCGGAGTGGGATCGTTGCCGGTGGGTCTGGAATCAGTGCGTTGAAGCCTCCAACGCAGCCCACCGTGAATCGCTTGAGACCGGCGTGAATGTGCAATGCGGGCCAGCGCAACTGGATAAACGGCTGACCAGGTGGCGCGCCGAGCATGAGTGGCTCTCTCGTGGGTCGAGCGTGGCTCAGCAACAGACGGATCGGCGATTTTGGCCGCGCCCGCGCCAAAGCGCTCAAGGACCGTATGGACAGCAAGCTGTCGCCGCGGCGGCGGCGAGGGATGCCAAAGTTCAAGTCCAAGCACCGGTCGGTCCCGACCCTGAACTACTCGCTGCGCGGCTTCGTTCTCGACGCTCGGGTAGTGAAGCTGGCCGGCGGGATTGTGGTACGGCCGGTGTGGCCCAGGGAGTTGCCCGCTGCGCCATCAAGTGTGCGGATCTACCAGGACGCGCTAGGCCGGTGGTGGTGCTCGTTCGTCGTGGCGCCGCACCAACCGGAGCCGCTACCTGCGACGGGGCGTTGCATCGGGACCGACTGGGGCGTCACCGATGTAGCGACCACGACCAGCGACGACCATGACTTGCCGCATCGCCAACACGGCCGTACTGCGGCGGCCCGGTTAGGGCGGTATCAGCGGATGATGGCCCGGCGCAAGCCCGCTAAGGGTGCCGCGGCCTCGCGCGGCTACAAGACCGCCAAGCGGGCCGCGGCCAAACAACACGCCCACGTCGCTGCCCAGCGCCTCGACACCGGCCGCAAGTGGGCCACGGCCGTGACGCGTGATTTCGATGCGATCGCCGTCGAAGACTTCCGGCCCCAAGTTTCTGGCGAAGTCATCGATGGCACGCAAGGCCGCTGACGGCGCGATCGCTGCCACCAAGCGTGCGTTGATCGAGCAGGCCGGCAAGCACGGCCGCCGGCTGGGGCTCGTCGACCCCAAACACAGCACGACCGATTGTGGAAACTGCGGTGCGAGAGCCAAACACCGCCTACCGCTATCGCAACGCACCTACCGGTGCGACTTCTGCGGACATATCGCCCCCCGCGATAAGAACTCCGCACACGTAATACTCAACCGGGCAGGTTTCAACCCGGCTGGTGCCGACGGCATAAGACCCGTGCGCTCACTGAGCGAACGGGCAGCCTGAGCCAGGAATCCCGCTCATTCATGAGCGGGAGGATCCAACGGAATCCAACTCGTATCGATGACGTCGGGTGGGNNCGAGCGTCGGCGGGGTGGGTGACCAGTTCGTCGCACGTCAGGAAGTACACGTGATCGGCGGCGTCGATCAGATCCATGGCTGCCCAACGAGATCCTAACTCTCGCAATGTCATACGAAGCTCATGAGTGAACCAGATGGTGGTGTCGTGGGCCAGCTCTCGCGAACCGCGGGCGTTGGCGGCCA
>PLSK01000157.1:5257-11110 GCA_003165155.1 Mycobacterium sp.
GTGTCCGGGGACAACGCACGGACACTGGCGAGGTTGCCTTCCCGCGCCAGCGCGCATACTGGCGGGTCACTGCGCAAAACCGCTGCCAGCGACTCGGTTTCCGCTGCTATGCGGCCGCTTTCCACGATCGCGCCGAATCCAGCCGCGCTGAACCCCGCTTTAGATTGTGGCAGCACGGCCGCCGTCACGCCGGTGTCGATCAGCGATAGCGCCGTCAGAATCCAGCCTTGGTGAATCCGATCCCGCAACAGCGGAATCCGAACCCCCAGGCTGGCATCCGACAGCGAGGTCAACTGTTCGGCAGCTAGGTGTTCCGCTTGCGCTGCGGCCGCGTACGTCCGCGTGTCAGCCCGTAGATGCCGCAACGCGGCCAGCGAGCGCGCCGCAGTGACGGCTTTGGCGACCGCGCCGACCTGTGGTTGGTCGCCCGGGGCTCGCTCGGCGACGGCCTGCTGGTCCCAGCCGGGCAGTTGCGTGGCGGCGACGAGATTGGCCGACACCCCGACATAGGGGCGATGTCCGAACACCGCGACCGCCCTGCTGCGCCATTCGTCGCCGATCACGCCGCCAAGCGCAAGCACCTGACCCAGCACCCGGCTGGCCGCTCGCAGCCCGCTCAACTGGACGTCCAGGGTTATCGGGGTCAATGGTCCGGGCAACGCCTCGGCAAGATTGGTGGCGCTGAACACCGGGAATCGCGGATCGATTCGGTCGTCGAACTCGCCTTCCAGCCCGTCTGGTGCCGCCGACCCGAGCCCTTCGGGCAACCCCGACCGGGGCAGAACCTCCACTGGCAGCGCCAGTTCGCCCCCATGGCTGGTGGCACCCGCGCCGCCGAGCCGGCGACCGGCCAGCCCCCGCGCCGTGTCGGCGACCGCGTCGGTCGCGTACCAGCCGAACTCGAAATCCCAATCCTCTTGAACCGCGGTGATATCCATCTCCGGAACCAACTGTGGCCAACGGCGAGCCTGATGCAGCCGGGAACGCGGATCAACGGATCGCAGCAGTCGCCAGGCGGTGATCAGATTGACGGTGTCTGGGGAGGCTAGGTCCACCACACCGGTGCGGTCGCCTTCGAGCGCCATAACCAGGAAGCGGACCAAGTCGTCCAGGTGCAGCACCCGTATCGGCTGCGCCGAGACCTTGGTGCGCAACAGCGTGGCCACAGTACGGCACACCATCCAATCGAGCTGGCGGCCCACCGGCGGCGCGATCCGGATGACCAGGCTGGGCCCCCAACTCGTCGACACCAGTACTTCGGCCTGCTGATAGAGATCGGGCAAGCCCGCGGCCTGGGATACGAACATCAGGCGGGCGCCCGCACGGCCGGCCGCGTGGGTAACCCGCGCTACGCCGTCGATGCCCGCGTTGCCGGGTGCAGTGGTGTCGACCGGGGCCAGGTGGATCACCGCGTCGGCTTCGTCGGCCAGCTGTTGCAGGACGGGGTCGGACAAGGACGCGCAAACAAACTCCACGTTTGGGTCCAGGCACGGGTGCGGACGTTCGGCAATGCCGCTAACCGTGTGTCCGGCCGCGATCAGCTGCCGTGCGACCATCCGCCCGACCGCGCCGATGGCGTCGGTAACCAGGATGTGCACCTGGACCCACCTCCCCCACGTCCACCTTCGACAATAGGCAGGCAGTCGGTGTGCGCGACCGCTGCGCTCTGGCCAGGCGTGATGCTCCGACGGGCTACTGCAGCGTCGCGGTGCCGGCCGGTGTGACGACAACCTTGGCGCCACCGATATCTTCACGCACGGTCGCCTCGGCTGCAGTGGGATCGCTGATCACCGCCAAGGTGCGCGACCCGTCGGGGGTGCGTACGGCCAGGAAAGCCTTCTCCGGTTGTCCGTCCCTGTCGAACGGCGTCGTCCATGCTTCGACAGTGCCGGTGCCTTCCCACTCGACCAACCCATTCCCGGTGGGTTCTCGATCCACTGTCGATTGCACGTCTTCCCAACGGAATTGGGCCGGAGGGTCGGTGCTGTAGACGCCGAAGCTGTGCTTGGTGAGGTATCCACCGTTCGCGGTGATCAAGGCGCGCCGACCAGGATTGGCCACCAGTAGTTCGGCCGTGGTGGCGATGGAATGCATGACGTAGTTGCTCCACGGGCCACCCGCGAAGGTCAATCCGCCGGTGACGGTCAGGGGACGGCCGGGGTCGTCGATTCCCAATCCGAGTTCGGCCGCCGCGATCTGAACGGCGGAGGGAAAGCAGGAGTACAGGTCGACGTAGTCGATGTCGTCGATGCCCACCCCTGCCAGTTGCAGGACCCGCGCGCCGGCAATCCGGATCGCCGGAGACCGATGCAGTTCGTCGCGCTCGGCGATGCTGGAGGTGTCGTGCGCGTCGGTGCCGGCGTGCGGGTAAACCCAGCTTTCGGCGGGAATTCGCAGGCGGGTCGCCTGCTCGACTGACGTGAGGATCAGTGCGGCGCCCTGATCGACCATGTTGTTGGAATTCATCAACTTCGTATACGGCCAGCTGATCATCCGGTTCTGCGGCCCGGGCTCGGCGATCTCCTCGGCCGTCACCTGTTTACGGATCCACGCGTGCGGGTTGCCGACCGCGACCGCATTGAAGCGAGCCCACAGCTCGCCGATCCGCCTGCGGTGATCCCCGACTGACTCGCCGTTGGCGATGCGAAGTGCCTGCTCGAACAGCGGATAGATGAAGGCCGGCCGATCCAGCGCAATCCTGATCTCCGCGTCGCCGGCCATTTCCACGTCGGTGCCGCTGACTTCGGCCATCGGCACCGATTCGTCTTGAGCCGTCCAGACGAGCTTGCCGCCTTTGGCCCTAAGTCCCCTCCTGGTGCGCCACGTCTCGGCCCCGGCGAGCAGTACCACGCCGGACCTGCCCTGTTGAATGTCCAGGCAGGCTTGGTTGACCAGCGACTGCGGCACGTTGCCGCCGACCGGGCTGTAGAGAGTGCTGAATTTGGCGGCGCCGATCCGCTCACCGAGCAGCAGCCCGGGATCCCGGTAGCGGGCCGAAAGCACGTTCACCACGCGAATCGAGTCGACCGCATCGAGAACCCGGGAATCTCCGGCTTGCTGCGCGGCGGCAACCATCAGGTCGACCGGTTCGACCGATCGCGCATTCGGGTCGATTTCGTCGCGATGGTTGACCTGGCCGTAGCCGACCAATACTGGTGTCCTGGGGTCGACGGGCATAGGGCAAACCTATCGGGCGGGTCGCCGAGCGTCACGCGAGCGTGACTATCGTTGCCGAGCGTCACGCAAGCGTGGCGTTCGACTGTGGCGTCGACGACAAGCGAATGGAGATTGTCGACAAATGAGTGCGCACTTGAGCTACTTGGAAGCCGTGATCGTTGGTGCGTTCCAGGGCGTCACGGAGTTGTTCCCGGTATCCAGCCTCGGGCACTCCATATTGGTGCCAGCTCTGATGGGTGGCCAATGGGCCCGAGACCTCAACGTCTCGGCACCCCACTCGCCGTACTTGGCCTTCATCGTCGGTCTGCATGTCGCCACCGCCGCCGCCTTGTTGGTGTTCTTCTGGCGCGACTGGCTGCGTGTCCTGGCGGGATTCGTATCCTCGGTGCGACATGGTCGAATCCAGACTTCCGACGAGCGCTTAGCCTGGCTGATCGTGGCCGCTACCATCCCGGTGGGCCTGGCCGGGTTACTACTGGAACAGCTATTCCGCACCACACTGGGCAAACCCATTCCGGCAGCGGTGTTTCTGATCCTCAACGGCATCACCCTCTACGCGGCCGAGGTATTGCGCCGGCGCACTGCACCTGTAACCAGCCCTGAAACCGGCCATGCCACCGGCCACGAACCCGTCCACAGCGACGAGGCCATCGACGGCAGGCTCGCCCAACTGCCGATGACTCAGGGCGTGCTGATCGGCTCCGCTCAGATCCTGGCATTGCTTCCCGGCATCAGCCGCTCCGGCATCGCCATGGTGGCCGGGCTCTGGCGCGGCCTGTCGCACGAAGACGCCGCCCGCTTCTCCTTTCTGCTGGCGACGCCGATAATCCTGGCCGCCGGGGTATACAAAATCCCCGAGCTGTTCGGGCCTCTTGGAGCAGGCATCGGCGGTCAGGTTCTGGCCGGCAGCATCGCCTCGTTCGTCTGCGCCTATCTGGCCGTGCGCTTCCTTACCCGGTATTTCCAAACGCGCACCCTCACACCGTTTGCCATCTACTGCGCGCTGGCCGGGGCGGGCAGCCTGGCGTGGCTCACAATGCGCTAGTTCGCCCGACTACAGCGTGCGTCGACCATCACGTCGAGCGCACCACCGCGGCAGTGCTTATTGCGCCGCCTGACGTCGAGTGCTGTGCTGGGCGGATGGCAGACACGGGATCCATCGGCGTCAAGGTTCGCGACAAAGTAGTAGTCATCACGGGTGGCGCGCGGGGAATCGGACTGGCCACCGCGACCGCGCTGCACAAGCTGGGCGCTAAGGTCGCCATCGGTGATGTCGACGAGGTGAAAGTGAAAGAGGCGGGCGCTGACCTGGGCCTCGAGGTATACGGCAAACTCGATGTGACGGAACGGAATTCGTTCTCGGAATTTCTCGACTCGGTGGAGCGCCAACTCGGCCCTATCGACGTGCTGATCAACAACGCAGGCATCATGCCGGTCGGCCGGATTGTCGACGAGCCGGACGCGGTCACCCGGCGCATCCTGGACATCAACGTCTACGGGGTGATCCTGGGCAGCAAGCTGGCGGCCCAGCGGATGGTCCCCCGCGGGTCCGGGCATGTGATCAACGTCGCCTCGCTGGCCGGGGAGCTCTACGTCGTCGGGCTGGCCACTTATTGTGCGAGCAAGCATGCGGTAGTCGCGTTCACCGACTCGGCAAGGGTCGAGTACCGCTCTGCCGGTGTGAAGTTCTCCATGGTGTCGCCGACGTTCGTCAACACCGAACTCGTCGCCGGCACTGCCGGGATGAAGGGATTCAAGAACGCCGAACCGGACGACATCGCTGCCGCTATCGTCGGACTCATTGCGCGCCCCAAGCCCCGAGTGCGCGTCACCAAAGCAGCCGGCGCCATGGTCGCGTCGACGAAATTCATGCCGCGTGCGCTGGCCGAGGGCCTGAACCGAATACTCGGCGGCGACCACGTCTTCACCGATGACGTCGATGTCGCCAAGCGTCAGGCTTACGAGGCGCGGGCTCGCGGCGAAGAAGGCTAGAGCACCCAGCGCTACGCTTGCTGGGTGGCGAATGTTTTGTCTGTCAACGTGGCTCGTGTCCGGGCAAATCCCGATCTGCGCGCGCAATCGAAGCTGACGGGCATCGATAAAGTCGCAGCAACTGAGCCGGTCATGGTGCGGGCACCGGGGTCAATGCATGGTGGTTTGGGCAGCGGATTGGTCGGCGACACCATCGGCAACCATAAAGTCCACGGCGGTGACGACCAGGCCGTCTACGCGTATGCGCGCGAAGACCTCGATGGGTGGGAGGTTCAACTCGAGCGGGAACTCACCGACGGGATCTTCGGCGAGAACCTGACCACCTCGGGCATCGATGTGACTGGGGCGCGGATCGGTGAACGCTGGCGTATCGGCACCGAGGGCTTGGTGCTGGAAGTGTCCGCGCCGCGGACGCCGTGCCGCACCTTCGCGGCATTCCTGCACTTGAACCAGTGGATCAAAACCTTTACCCAGGCCGGGAAGCCCGGTGCGTACTTACGGGTGATCTCGCCCGGCGCGGTGCGCGCGGGCGACCCAATTGCAATCGATTACCGCCCCGACCATGACGTGACCATTGGGCTGGTGTTTCGCGCCCGAATGACCGAACCGGAGCTACTTCCACGCCTGTTGGTGGCCGACGCGCTTTCGGCGGAGCTCAAGTCCTATGCGCGACGCCGGGTCGCC
>PLSK01000157.1:11157-34067 GCA_003165155.1 Mycobacterium sp.
TCCCGGCCGTCGCCGTCGGCCTGGTATTCGTGATGCGCGCCAATGGTCTGGACTGGACCGATCTCGGCCTGGGCCGCGAACATTGGAAGTCCGGCCTGGGTTACGCGCTAGCCGCCGTGGCTGTGGTGGGATCGGTCATCGCGGTCGGAATGCTNNTCGATGGTGGTCATCCCGCTGCAAACGGTGATCCCCGAGGAGCTGGCGTTTCGCGGTGTGCTGAACGGCGCGCTGAACCGGGCCTGGGGGTTTCGCGGTGTCGCGCTGGTGGGTTCGCTGCTGTTCGGCCTTTGGCATGTCGCCACGTCGTTGGGGTTGACGAGCAGCAATGTCGGTTTCACCCGGCTGTTCGGCGGCGGGATCGTCGGAATGCTGGCCGGGGTGATTTTGGCTGTCCTGGCCACCGGGGCAGCTGGCTTCGTGTTCAGCTGGCTGCGCCGACGTAGTGGAAGCCTGATCGCGCCGATCGCGTTGCATTGGTCTCTGAACGGGCTGGGCGCCTTGGCCGCCGCGCTGGTCTGGCACCTCGCTTAGGTCGGCACCGCCGGCCTAGACAAGGAGCACCGCGGCGCCAGAGAACCTGCCGGCGCTCAGATCGGTCAGCGCTCGATCGGCTTGTTCGAGGGGATATTCCCGCGTGGTCACCTCAATGTGATGCTGTCCCGCGAATTCCAGGAAGGCGCGCGCATCCGCCCGGGTGTTTGACGTGACCGACCGGATCTGCCGCTCCTGAAACAAGTGCCGCTGATAGTTCAGGCTCGGGATATCGGACAGGTGAATCCCGGCGATCGCCAACGTGCCGCCACGGTCCAGGGCCTCGCAGGCCGGAAGCACCAGGTCGCCGACCGGGGCGAACAGGATCGCGGCATCCAGTGGCACCGGCGGCGCATCGGCGGCGCCTTGCGCCGACGCGGCACCAAGCCCCATTGCCAGCTCTTGTGCCGCAGCGCCGCGAGTCATCACGTGCACTTCAGCGCCTTGTGACAACGCGACCTGCGCCGTGATGTGCGCACTGCCGCCGAAGCCATAGATTCCTAGTCGGCCACCCGGTGGTAGTTCGGCACGCAGCAGCGAGCGGTAGCCGATGATGCCCGCGCATAACAGTGGCGCAAGTTCGCTGTCGCTGTACCCGCTCGGCAGGTGATGCGCAAAAGCTGCAGGGACGGTGGCGAATTCGGCGTATCCGCCGTCGGCGTCCCAGCCGGTGTAGCGCGACTGCGGGCATAGGTTCTCGTCGCCGCGTTGGCAGTACTTGCAAGCACCGCAGGTGTGGCGCAGCCAGGCGATGCCCACCCGGTCCCCCACCTGGAAGTCGCCACCGGCCGTGCCTGCTTCCGAACCCACCTGGACGACCTCGCCCACCACCTCGTGGCCCGGCGTCACATGCTCGCGGTGCACGGGCAGATCGCCTTCGCTGACGTGCAGGTCGGTGCGGCAGACCCCGCACGCACGCACCGCCACCAACAACTCCGACGGCTTGGGGTGCGGTACTTCGGTGGTGACTTGCTCGAGCGGGCCAGTGTCGATCGGACCGGGTCGACGCACCCGCCAGGCACGCATTGTGGTGGTGGTCGATGCCGGGGACATGCCTACCGGGTCCGCGAGCGCGACCTGACGGCGTTGTAGATCAACAACAGAATCACGGCGCCGACCAGTGCACCCAAGAACGCGTGTTTGATCGGCGGGTGGATGTCGAACTGGTGCGGCGGGAAGACCACGCTGCCCAGCGTGCCGCCGACCCAGGATCCCGCAATCCCGAGCAGGGCGGTTGCGATCCAACCCAGCGGTTGCTTTCCCGGCACGATGAACCGAGCAATAAAGCCGACGATGAGACCGATGACGATCATCCAAAAGATGTTCCAAAACAAGTCCACGGCGGCGACTCCTCAGGAGTATTGGTTGGCGATCGGAAATGCCAGGGTATACCCGGCGCGTGTCCGGTCAACCATGTTCGTTGTAACGATTCGCGACGTGGCTTAACGCAGGCCAAACCCTCAGCCCCGGAATCCAATCAGGCAGGCACGGTCCGCTGTTGGGTGGATGTAGGAGTGGGAGTCAATTCACCTGCGGGGGCCTGACCCGGTGCCGGCGGTGCCGGAGCGGGTGCGACCGGTACTCCCGGAACCGGCGCAGGGGCAGCCGGGGCTGCTGGGGCCGTCCAGGGCTGGATCGACTCGGCCAGCGCCTTGGCCGCGACTTTGTCCACCGCGTCATTCGAGGTCCCCAGCCACACCACAAACCAGCGCTGCGGAGGACCGGCGTTGGGCGTGGTCGCCGCGGGCGCACCGACTACGCCCGTCCAGATCTGGCCGTTCGGCTTGGCGGAATCGCTGAACTTGACCTCGTAGTACGACGAGCTCCCAACCACCCCGTTGGCGTTGAGTGGGGAGGCTTCCTGGTTGATCCGGGTGCCGGGGTACGGCATGAAGAACTCACCCATGTCCGAGCCCAGCCGGACTGCGGCCTTGGCGTTGTCGGCTTCAGCGCTGGCGTAAAGCTTTTGGTCCAGTCGGCCGAGAACGATGCGNNGCGGGAAGGACAAAGCTGAACCCGCCGACGGCGTTGGTGATCCGGCCCGCGTTCGGGTCCGGGGGCGGCGCGTTCGGATCAACCGGCGCGGTTGGTGGCGCTGGCGCATTCGGATCGGCCGGAGGTGGCACGGGAGCGCCGGGGGCAGCTGGAGGTGCTACGGGAGCCCCAGGGGCGGCGGCAGGCGGTGCAGCCGCGCCGGCTGCCGGCGGGGCCGCCGCCGTGGTCGGCGGTACCGGGGTTGGGACCTCGGGATCGGCCTTCGACGTCGCCGGTAATCCGATGGTGACGACGCTGGCACCGGCCACTGTGGCGATCGCCAATGTCGCCCACAGTCCGCGGCGACGTGTCGACTTCGGGTGCACCTCATCCATGGCGACGAACCTACCGTCTAACGGCCGTGACGCAAGGATGCCTTGCGGGCGACGTGCGATGGTTTTTCGTTACCGTCTGCGCAGTCCACCGCCGATTAGCCAGGATCGCGGGAGGCCGCTTACGGATGGGCGTGTCGCGCCGGCACCGGGTACAACGACACTTCCAGAGCTTTGACGGTGAACCACACTCGATCTCCGGGCGTCAGCCGCAGCTCCGCGGCGGCATCGACGGTGATCTCGGCGGCCAGGCCAGGTGCGCCATCGGGTTGCTCCTGGCCGCGCACCAAAACCGCCGATCCGCGGGTGTCCAGGGCCGCCACAGTCACTTCGAGGGTATTGCGCGGGCTGCCGTGTGGCGGGCTTTGGTACACGGCGACGGCCGCGGGCGCGAACACCGCGATCGCCTCTTGTCCTGTGGCGCCCTCGCCGGCGAACTCGCCAGCAAGGGTCCCGTGCAGGTGGGCGCCGGACCGGCTGCGCAGTAAGCCGTCGGGGCCGATGGTCCCGCTGACCAGGTTGACACCCGCAATCCGCGCTCCGAAATGGCTGCGCGGCGCGGTGAGCACGTCGGCGACCGGGCCGATCTCGCAGATCTTGCCGGACTCGAGCACCAGCACTCGGTCGGCCAGCGTGAACACGTCCAACAACTCGTGGGTTATCAGGATCACCGCGCAGCCGCTGCGGGCGACCACCGTGCGTAGCACCGTGCGGATGGCCGCGGCCGCCACCACGTCGAGCCCGGCCAGTGGTTCGTCGAGCAGCAACACATCGGGTTCGGCCGCCAACGCCCGCGCAATCGCCACCCGTTGCGCTTGCCCGCCGGATAGCTGACGCGGTCTGCGGTCGGCGAGATCCTCGGCGTCCACTTCGCGCAGCCAGCGCAGCGCCCTTGACCTTTTTTGGGCGCGCGCGGACCGAAAACCCCGGCCATCCGGCCCGAAAGCCACATTGGCGGCGACGCTCATGTGCGGGAACAACAAGGGGTCCTGCAGGAGCAGCCCGACCCGGCGATCGTGTGTCGCCACGTTCACCCCGGCCGCGGTGTCGGTCAACACCCGGTCCCCCAACCGCACCAGACCCTCGTCGGGACGAAGCAGCCCGGCGATGACATGCAATGCGGTCGACTTGCCCGCGCCGTTGGGCCCCAGCACCGCAAGCACCTCGCCCGCCGCCACCGAGAATTCCACATCCAGATTGCGGTCTGCCACGACCGCGCGTAGTTGCAATTCACTCATCGCCGGCTACCTCGCGTCGGTCCCGGTCAGCCCGCGGACGCCCAGCACCAGCACTACCAGTGCCGCGACCGCCACCAGCAGGATCGACAACGCGACAGCCGCGTTCGGGTCACTCACCCGCTGCAGGTAGATCTCCAGAGGCAGTGTGCGGGTGACGCCTTCCCGGGAACCCGCGAAGGTCAGCGTCGCGCCGAACTCCCCCAACGAGCGGGCGAACGCCAGCACCCCTCCGGACACCATGCCCGGCAGCAGCAGCGGCAGGGTGACCCGCCACCAGACCGTGCTTGGCCGCGCCCCCAGCGTCGCCGCTACCACCTCATAGTCGGCCCCCGCGGTGCGGGCGGCGCCCTCCAGGGAGATCACCAGAAACGGCAACGAGACGAAGGTCTGCGCCAACACCACGGCGGTTGTGCTGAACGCGATGCTGATGCCGGCGGCCTCGAGGTAATGCCCGATCAATCCGAGCCGGCCGAACGCGTACAGCAACGCGATTCCTCCGACCACCGGCGGCAGCACCAGCGGCAGCAGAATCAGCGGTCGCAACAACCGCACCACCCGTGCCCTGCTACGGGCCAACACCAATGCCATCGGCACCCCGAGCAGCACACACACCACGGTGCTGGCGGCGGCGGTCTTCAGACTCAGCAAGAGCGCGGTCGTCGACGAGGAGCTGGTGATCAGCGACCAGAAACTCGGCCAGTCGAGCTTGATGGCCACGGCCACCAGCGGCAGTACGACAAAGGTGGTCCCCGCGGCTGCGGGCACGTAAACCCAGCGGGGCAGATCCGTAGGCCGGTGCACGGTCGGTCGTCAGGGCTCAGCGAAGCCCGACTGAGCCAGGACCTTCTGGCCGGCGTCAGCGGTTACCAAGGTGACGAACTTCTGCGCCAGGGTTGGTTGCGGAGCCTTCTTCAGCACCGCGATCGGGTAGATATTCACGGCGCTGGGGGCCTCGGGAAAGCTGACGGCCGTCACCATGTTCCCGGCGCTGAGCGCGTCCGTGACATAGACCAGCGCGGCGTCGGCCTGTCCGCTAGTGACCTTGTTCAGGACGTCGGACACGCTGGGTTCCTCGCTGACCGGGTTGAGGTGCACGCCGCTGCTGTCCTCGATGCGCCGGGTAGCAGATCCGCACGGCACCGGCTTTTGGCAAACCACCACGTTGAGCCCGGGCTTGGTGAGGTCAGCGAAGGATCCGACCTTTTTCGGGTTCCCCGGCGCGGTCACGATGACCAAGCTGTTGGAGGCGAACTTCGTCGGATCGCCAGCGAGCAGCCCGGCCTTGGCGACCGTGTCCATCTGCGCGGTGTCTGCCGATGCGAAAACGTCGGCGGTTGCGCCCTGGGTCAGCTGTGTTGCGAGCTCCGAAGAACCCGCGAACTCGAAATCGACGCCGCTGCCGGGATTGTCGGTTTTGAACTGCTGACCAATCTTTGTGAACGCGGACTTCAGCGAGGCCGCGGCCATCACCACGATCTTTCCGGTGGCCTGCGCGGGCTGGGAATTTGAACTGCACCCCACGGCCCCTGTTAACAAGCCCGCTATCAGCATCGGCAATACCAAACTGCCCAGGATCCCGATCCGACGCATGGGTCAGACCTTAACCGTCGCGGTGTCCAGGCAGGCGGCCAAAATGCGGCGACGGTGTGTCGGCGAAACAGTTAGCGAAGCCCTCGGCGCGTCGCGGCGTCCTTAATTTCCCCTTAGAGCTACTGTCCAGTAACATCTACCGGGATTGACGCGATAACACGCTGAGATCCCGGGCATTGGTCCCGCGGTTTGCCACCATCGGAACCACGCCAGGTCTGGGTTCAATGTTGAACACGAGGAGGTCATGGCAGTGGACGTGCTGGTCACTGGNNGGCGACACCGAGCTGGGGCGCACAGTAGCCGAGGGCTTTCGCGATGATGGTCACAAGGTGACCCTCGTGGGCGCACGGCGTAGCGACCTCGAGATTGCCGCCAAAGAACTGGACGTGGACGCGATCGTCTGCGACACCACCGACGCGGCCGGCCTTACCGAGGCTCGCGGGTTGTTCCCCCACCACTTGGACACCATCGTCAACGTGCCGGCGCCGCGCTGGGAGGCCGGCGACCCACGCACCTACTCGATGTCCGACACGGCCAAAGCCTGGCGCAACGAGCTCGACGCGACGGTGCTTTCAGCCGTGCTGACGGTGCAGGCCGTCGGCGATAACCTGTGCTCCGGCGGCTCCATCATCAGCGTGGTAACGGAAAACCCACCCGCGGGTAGCGTCGACGCCGCCATCAAATCGACACTCTCCAACTGGATTTCCGGACAGGCAGTCATTTTCGGCACGCGCGGCATCACCGTCAACGCCGTGGCTGCTGGGCGCAGCGTGCAGCCCGGTTACGAAGGCCTTTCGCGCACACCGCCGTCCGTCGGGCCCGAGGTGGCCCGCCTCGCCCTGTTCCTGACCAGCCCAGCGGCTCGACACATCAGCGGCCAGACGCTGCACGTCAGCCACGGCGCGCTGGCTAGTTTCGCCTAGAGCAGATTTAGCCTTTCGGGGTTGATGGCTACGGTAGACACCGTGGCTATTCGACTTGGTTTCCAGATCCCCAACTTCTCCTACGGCACCGGGATAGAGCAACTCTTCCCAACGGTCATCGCTCAGGCCCGCGAAGCCGAATCGGCCGGATTCGACTCGGTTTTCGTGATGGACCACTTCTACCAACTGCCCATGCTGGGCGACCCCGACCAGCCGATGCTGGAGGCCTACACGGCCCTGGGCGCGCTGGCCACCGCCACCGAACGGGTGCAGCTGGGCACCTTGGTGACCGGCAATACGTACCGCAATCCCACCGTGCTGGCGAAAATCATCACCACGCTGGACGTGATCAGTCAGGGCCGGGCGATTCTGGGCATCGGCACCGGCTGGTTCGAACTCGAGCACGATCAGCTGGGCTTCGATTTCGGCACCTTCACCGACAGATTCAACCGCCTCGACGAGGCGCTGGAGATCATTCTGCCGATGATCAAGGGCGAGCGACCGACCTTCTCGGGCACTTACTACCGGGCCAGCCAGGCACTGGCCAATCCGCGCTTCCGCGACCACATTCCACTGATGATCGGCGGCAGTGGTGAAAAGAAGACAATTCCGCTGGCCGCCCGGCACTTCGACCACCTCAACGTGATTGCCGGGTTCGACGAACTGCCGCGCAAGGTGCAGGTCGTCCAGCAGGAGTGCGAGAAGATCGGCCGCGATCCGGCCACGCTCGAAACCAGCATGCTGATCACGGCGATGGTCAGTGACGACGTCAAGCCCGATCAGATCCCCGCCGAGATGAGCCAGCGCATGGTGGTCGGCAGCCCCGACTCGATCGCCGACCAGATCAAAACCAAAGTGATTGACGCGGGAATCGACAGCGTGATNNGTCATAACGCGTGTCATCCATGACGAGCATCACGCTGCCGCGACCAGCGTGAATCTCCGGTGTGGTTGATTACACAGGGTCTCACCTGGGTTTTTGGGTATTCGCTTTACTATCCTTGGTAGGTGAGAGGCGCGCGCAATCGCGCCCAGTCAGGAGCAGTGCAGACATGAGCCCCCACACCGAAGCCCCAGCAGAACCGAACCGTCGGCACCAAGTCGTCATCATCGGATCGGGGTTCGGCGGACTCAACGCGGCAAAGAAGCTCAAGCACGCCGATGTCGATATCAAGATGATCGCCCGCACCACCCACCACCTGTTCCAGCCGTTGCTGTATCAGGTGGCCACCGGCATCATCTCCGAAGGTGAAATCGCCCCGGCGACCCGTGTTGTGCTGCGCAAGCAGCGCAACGTCCAGGTGTTGCTCGGCAATGTCACCCATATCGACGTGGCCAACCAGTGCGTGGTCTCGGAGTTGCTCGGTCACAGCTACGAAACTCCTTACGACAGTTTGATTGTCGCGGCCGGCGCCGGCCAGTCCTACTTCGGCAATGACCAATTCGCCGAATTCGCACCCGGCATGAAGTCGATCGACGACGCCCTGGAGCTGCGCGGCCGGATTCTGAGCGCCTTCGAGGCGGCCGAACGGTCAACCGATCCGGAACGCCGCGCCAAGCTGCTGACGTTCACGGTCGTCGGGGCCGGCCCCACCGGCGTCGAAATGGCCGGGCAGATCGCCGAATTGGCCGACCACACCCTCAAGGGCGCGTTCCGGCACATCGACTCCACCAGGGCGCGAGTGATCCTGCTCGACGCCGCGCCGGCCGTATTGCCGCCGTTTGGCGAAAAGCTCGGTCAACGGGCGGCCGCCCGGTTAGAGAAGATGGGCGTGGAGATCCAGCTCGGTGCGATGGTCACCGATGTGGACCGCGACGGCATCACCGTCAAGGACTCCGACGGCACCATCCGACGCATCGAATCGGCCTGCAAGGTGTGGTCTGCCGGCGTCTCGGCCAGCAGGCTGGGCCGGGATCTCGCCGAGCAGTCACCAGCCGAGCTCGACCGGGCCGGGCGGGTCAAGGTGCTTCCCGACTTGTCCCTCCCGGGGTTCCCGAATGTGTTCGTCGTGGGTGACATGGCCGCCGTCGACGGTGTGCCAGGGGTGGCGCAGGGCGCGATTCAGGGCGCCAAGTATGTGGCCAAGACGATCAAGGGCGAACTTGCCGGGGCCGACCCCGCGCAGCGCGAACCGTTCCAGTACTTCGATAAGGGCTCCATGGCCACGGTGTCGCGGTTTTCTGCGGTGGCCAAGATCGGTCCGCTGGAGTTCAGCGGCTTCATTGCCTGGCTGATGTGGCTGGTGCTGCACCTCGTTTACCTAGTCGGATTCAAGAGCCAGATCACCACGCTGCTCTCTTGGACCATGACGTTCTTGAGCAATCGGCGAGGCCAGCTGACCATCACCGACCAGCAGGCGTTCGCGCGAACGCGGCTGGAACAGCTGGCCGAATTGGCTGCTGAGGCACGCGACTCCTCGGGACCCGTCAGAGCAGCAAGCTAGCGAAGTTCAGCCGCCGCCGGGCTGCGCCGAGAGGTTCTGCAGCCGCACCTGACCCCGGGCCACCACCCGGTCGTTGTCATCGGTGATTGTGACCAGCCACAGCTGCTGACGCCGGCCGCGGTGGATCGGTTCGGCGGTGCCGTACACCATCCCCGAGCCGATGGACCGCAGGAAATCCGTGTTGTTGTTGACGCCCACGACATCGCCACCACCGTGCTCGGCGAGCCAGGTGTAGGCAGCCACGCTGGCCATGCTCTCGATCATCGAGCAGTAGACCCCGCCGTGCACGAGGCCCATCGGCTGAAGCAATTTGGGGTTGACGGCTAGCTGCGCGCGGGCGCCGTCGGGGCTGAGTTCGGTGTACTGCAGCCCCAATTCGGTGTCGAACGGCGCGGTGAATTCGAGTGGAACGGGCGCGTCCTGCGGCGGTGGCACGTTCATGTGTTTACACCATGCACCCTGAAACGCAGGCGAGCCCCGTGCCATCAAGACACGGGGCTCGCCGACCGAGTTGACCGGGGGTCACAGCAGCCCTCTGGACTCTCCGCGGTCGTTGTCGCTCGATCATCATAAGAATAGGCAAGGCTGCCCTAATTTTGCAAGGGTTTTGTGGGTAGTCTGGAATTCGGCTTTCGCCGAGCGTTAGGTACGACGGTCGGTAGTAAGCGGGAGTACGCTTATTTCAAGGCTCAGGAGATGAACGAACTATGGCCAAGATGACGCGGCTAGGAGACCTGGAACGTGCCGTTATGGATCACTTGTGGTCCATGACGGAGCCTCAAACGGTCCGCCAGGTCCATGACGCGTTGTCGGTGCGCCGCGACCTTGCCTACACGACGGTGATGACTGTGCTGCAACGGTTGGCCAAGAAGAATCTGGTTTCCCAGATCCGCGATGATCGGGCCTACCGGTATACACCCGTTCACGGCCGTGACGAGCTGGTTGCCGGACTCATGGTGGATGCGCTGTCCCAGGCCGAGGATTCGGGCGGCAGGCAGGCCGCGCTGGTGCATTTCGTGGAACGCGTCGGCGCCGACGAGGCCGCGGCGCTTCGGCGCGCACTCGCCGAACTGGAAGCCAGTCCACGGAACACGCCGCCGACTGGCGTTCCGGCGGAGGACTGAGAGAGACTAGCAGCGTGTCCGCGCTGGCCTTCACATTCCTTGCGGTGCTGCTGGCCGGCCCCGCGCCGGCTCTGCTGGCGCGCGCGACGTGGCCGCTGCGCGCACCCCGGGCGGCAATGGTGCTGTGGCAAGCCATCGCGCTGGCCGCGGCACTCTCGGCATTCAGCGCCGGCATCGCGATCGCCACCCGGCTGCTGATGCCCGGCCCCGACGGGCGGCCCACCGCCGGCGNNGCCCGCCTGGCGATTGCCGTGCTGCGGCTGGCCATCGCAAACCGACGCCGGCGGGCCCACCACCGGATGGTGGTCGATCTGGTCGGGGTCGGACACGACGCGGCACTCGCGCAGCCGTGTGCCCGAACGCGCGACCTTCGGGTCTTGGATATCGCGCAACCGCTCGCCTACTGCCTGCCGGGGGTGCGCAGCCGCGTTGTGGTCAGTGAAGGGGCGCTCACCACGCTCGCCGACGCCGAAGTCACGGCCATCCTCAGCCACGAGCGTGCTCACCTGCGGGCCCGGCACGACCTGGTGCTGGAGGCGTTCACCGCGGTGCATGCCGCTTTCCCGCGGCTGGTGCGCAGCGCCAATGCCCTGCGTGCGGTGCAGCTGCTCGTCGAACTACTGGCCGATGACGCCGCGGTGCGCGCCACCGGGCGCACTCCCCTGGCCCGGGCGCTGGTTGCGTGCGCATCCGGGCGCACCCCGTCCGGCGCGCTGGCCGTGGGCGGCCCCAGTACTGTCCTGCGGGTTCGACGGCTATCCGGACGTGGCAACAGTCTGGTGTTGTCGGCGGCCGCTTACCTGGCCGCTGCAGCCATATTTGGCGTGCCAACCGGCACGCTGGTCGTCCCGTGGCTCACCGAGTTGCAACGGCTGTTCAACTTCTAATGCTTTAGTGCAGCCCGCCAAGCGAAACACTTTGGAGTACCACGGGTCCAGTGTGTAAGAGTGTGTCCGATTGCCGTCGGATGGTCGTCGGAACTGCTTTCGGAAAAACTTTCAATAAAAGTTCTCCAATTTGAAAGGCGAAAACATGAGCTCGTCAGATTCGAAGACTGGCACCGCACAGATCGGCGTCACCGGCCTGGCCGTCATGGGCTCGAACCTCGCCCGCAACTTCGCGCACCACGGCTACACCGTGGCGCTGCACAACCGATCCATCGCCAAGACGGATGCCCTACTCAAAGAGCACGGTGACGAAGGCAAGTTCGTCAGGTCGGAGACCATCGAGGAATTCCTGGATGCGCTGGAGAAGCCGCGGCGGGTGATCATCATGGTCAAGGCCGGCGACCCGACCGACGCGGTCATCAACGAGCTCGCCGACGCCATGGAAGACGGCGACATCATCATCGACGGTGGCAACGCGCTCTACACCGACACCATCCGCCGCGAGAAGGCGATCCGCGAGCGAGGCCTGCACTTTGTTGGTGCAGGCATCTCCGGTGGCGAGGAAGGCGCGCTCAAGGGCCCGTCGATCATGCCGGGCGGCCCGGCCGAATCGTACAAGTCGCTCGGCCCGCTGCTTGAGGAGATCTCCGCGCACGTCGACGGCGTACCGTGCTGCACCCACGTCGGTCCCGACGGCGCCGGTCACTTCGTCAAGATGGTGCACAACGGTATCGAGTACTCCGACATGCAGCTCATCGGGGAGGCCTATCAGCTGCTGCGCGACGGCCTCGGCAAGACCGCGCCCGAGATCGCGGATGTCTTCGCCGAATGGAACAAAGGCGATCTGGACAGCTTCCTCATCGAGATCACTGCGCAGGTCTTGCGCCAAACCGACGCCAAGACCGGCAAGCCGCTGGTCGACGTCATTGTCGACGAGGCCGAGCAGAAGGGCACCGGCCGCTGGACGGTGAAGTCCGCGCTCGACCTCGGCGTGCCCGTGACCGGCATCGCAGAAGCGGTCTTCGCCCGCGCGCTGTCGGGGTCGGTGGCCCAGCGCAAGGCCGCCACGGGACTTGCATCAGGTGACCTTGGCAGGCGGCCGACGTCCGCCGAAAATGACTCAGCGCAGTTCATCGACGACGTCAGCAAGGCGTTGTACGCCTCCAAGATCATCGCCTATGCCCAGGGCTTCAACCAGATTCAGGCTGGCAGCGCCGAATACAACTGGGGCATCAAACCCGGGGACATGGCCACCATCTGGCGCGGCGGCTGCATCATCAGGGCCAAATTCCTCAACCGGATCAAGGAGGCGTTCGATGAGGACGCCGATCTGCCGTCACTCATCGTTGCATCGTACTTCCGCTCCGCCATCGAGGAATCCATCGACAGCTGGCGACGCGTCGTGGTGAAGGCCACCGAACTCGGCATCCCAATCCCCGGTTTCTCGTCGGCCCTGTCCTACTACGACGCGCTGCGCACCGAGCGGCTGCCCGCCGCACTGACTCAGGGTCTGCGGGACTTCTTCGGCGCCCACACCTACGGGCGGATCGACGCCGAACCCGGCAAGAAGTTCCACACATTGTGGAGTGGGGACCGCAGCGAAGTTCCTGCCTAGCGGGGCCTTCCGGACAAAGGGGGCTTAAGTAGCGCGATGAGGTTCTTGGACGGGCATCGACCCGGGTACGACCTGACCTACAACGACGTTTTCATCGTGCCGACCCGATCCGAAGTGGCGTCGCGGTTCGACGTCGATTTGTCCACCAACGACGGCTCCGGCACCACCATCCCGGTGGTGGTCGCCAACATGACCGCGGTAGCGGGGCGGCGGATGGCTGAGACGGTGGCGCGCCGCGGCGGAATCGTTATCCTGCCGCAGGATCTTCCGATCACGGCGGTGCGGCAGACAGTGGAGTTCGTCAAGAGCCGTGACCTGGTTCTCGATACTCCGGTGACCCTGGAGCCCGACGATTCGGTGTCCGATGCGACCGCGCTGATCCACAAGCGCGCGCACGGCGTGGCGGTAGTGGTGTTCGAGGGCCGCCCGATCGGTCTGGTGAGCGACGCGTCATGCGTTGGGGTCGATCGGTTCACCCGGGTGCGCGACGTCGCAGTGACGGACTTCGTGTCCGCTCCGGTGGGTACCGAGCCGCGCACGATCTTCGATCTGCTCGAGCACGCTCCCATCGACGTCGCGGTGCTGACCAACGCGGACGGTTCGCTGGCCGGAGTGCTGACCCGCCGGGGGGCGATCCGTGCCGGGCTCTATACCCCGGCCACCGACGCCCACGGCCGGCTGCGCGTCGGCGCCGCCGTCGGCATCAACGGCGATGTGGCCGGCCGGGCCCGGTCCCTGGTCGAGGCCGGCGTCGACGTACTGGTGATCGACACCGCCCACGGCCACCAGGTCAAGACGCTCGATGCGATCGCCGCTGTCTCGTCGCTGGACTTGGGTGTGCCGCTGGCGGCGGGCAACGTTGTGTCGGCCGAAGGCACCAGGGATTTGATCGGCGCCGGGGCGAGCATCGTCAAGGTTGGCGTTGGGCCGGGCGCGATGTGCACCACCCGGATGATGACCGGTGTGGGCCGCCCGCAATTCTCCGCGGTCCTCGAATGCGCATCTGCAGCAAGGCAACTCGGCGGGCACGTGTGGGCTGACGGCGGAATCCGCCATCCGCGGGACGTGGCACTGGCCCTGGTCGCCGGGGCATCGAACGTCATGATCGGGTCGTGGTTCGCCGGCACGTACGAGTCGCCGGGAGACCTGATGCGTGACCGCGACGACCAGCCGTACAAGGAGAGCTACGGCATGGCGTCAAAGCGGGCGGTCGTCGCCCGCGCCGGCGCCGTCACCGCGTTCGATCGGGCCCGCAAGGCTTTGTTCGAGGAAGGCATCTCGACCTCGCGCATGGGGCTCAGCCCCGACCGCGGCGGCGTCGAGGATCTACTCGACCACATCACCTCGGGTGTGCGCAGCACCTGTACTTATGTGGGTGCCGCCACATTGACCGAGCTGCACGAGCGGGCGCTCGTCGGCGTGCAGTCGGCGGCGGGGTTCGCCGAGGGGCATCCGCTGCCCTCGGGCTGGTGAACGACGGAGCTACCAGAGACAATTGCGGGCGTGCGCGGGCCAGTCGTGTCCGCTGGTGCCGGATGTCTTCGCTAACATGTGAATTCCTGTGATCGTGAACGTCACCGCCACCCTCGTCAGCGTGTTTGCCATCGTGGCGCTCATCTTCGGCAACGGAGTGTTCGTCGCGGCCGAATTGTCGCTGACCGCACTCGACCGCAGCACGGTCGAGGCCAACGCACGCCGGGGCGGCTGGCGCGACCGGCTCATCCAGCGCGCCCAGAACGGACTGTCATTCCAGTTGTCGGGTGCTCAGTTGGGTATCTCGATCACCACGCTGGCGACGGGCTACCTGACCGAACCGATGTTCGCCAACCTGCCGCACCCGTGGTTCGACGCGATCGGGATGTCAGACCCGGTGGCCGACGGCGTCATGGCATTCCTGGCGATGGTGGTCGTGACGTCTGTCTCGATGATATTCGGCGAGCTGGTGCCGAAGTATCTCGCAGTGGCGCGCCCGCTGGCGACCGCACGCGCCGTCGTCGGCATCCAAGTGCTGTTCTCGTTGCTGGTCACCCCCGCCATCAAGTTGACGAACGGGGCGGCGAACTGGATCGTTCGCCGAGTCGGTGTCGAGCCCGCCGAGGAGCTGCGGTCGGCCCGCTCACCGCAAGAACTGCTGGCGCTGGTGCGTAACTCCGCCCGCAGCGGCGCCCTGGACGCCGCCACCGCTGCACTGGTCCGCAGATCGCTGCAGTTTGGGACCCGGACCGCAGAGGAGCTGATGACGCCGAGGTCGAAGATCGTGGCGCTGCAGACCGATGACACCGTCGCGGACTTGGTTGCGGCCGCAGCCGAGTCCGGATTCTCCCGATTCCCCATCGTCGACGGTGACCTCGACGAGACGGTAGGCATCGTGCACGTCAAGCAGTTGTTCGAAATTCCGCTCATCGATCGCGCACACACGCTGCTGACCACGGTCGCGCAGCCGGTCCCGGTCGTGCCGTCCACGCTGGACGGTGATGCAGTGCTGGCGGCGATCCGCGCCAATAATCTGCAGACCGCGATGGTGGTCGACGAGTACGGCGGCACCGCGGGCATGGTGACTGTCGAGGATCTGATCGAAGAGATCGTGGGCGATGTCCGCGATGAACACGACGATGCCACTCCAGACGTGGAGTCGGCGGGCAGCGGCTGGCGGGTATCTGGCTTGCTGCGTATCGACGAGGTGGCCATCGAAACCGGTTATCGAGCCCCCGAAGGTCCCTACGAAACGATCGGCGGCCTGGTGCTGCAAGAGATCGGACACATCCCGGCGGCGGGTGAAACGGCAGAACTGCCTGCATTGGATCCGGACGGCCTGTTGGACGACGCCGTGCGCTGGCAGGCGGCGGTGGTTCGGATGGATGGCCGCCGGATTGACCTACTGGAACTGACCGAACTGAGCGGCCACGCTGAAACGCCCGACGAACGGGCCGCTGATGGATAGCACGCTCGGAATCCTGCTGGCGATACTGCTGATCGCGGTGAACGCGTTCTTTGTCGGGGCGGAGTTCTCGCTGATCTCGGCCCGTCGGGACCGCTTGCAAGCGTTGGCCGAACAGGGCAAGGCGCGTGCGGTCACCGTGCTTCGCGCCGGTGAGCAGCTCTCGTCCATGCTGGCGGGCGCCCAGTTGGGCGTCACGGTGGCCTCGCTGCTGCTCGGCCGCATCGGCGAGTCGGCGGTCGCCGAACTGCTGCGGACAACGCTGGGGCTGACCGATATGCATCCTGCGCTGGTGCACACGCTGTCGTTTGTGATCGCGCTGGCGCTGGTGGTGACGCTGCACGTGCTGCTCGGCGAGATGGTGCCGAAGAACATCGCCCTAGCGGGCCCGGAGCGCACGGCGATGCTGCTGGTCCCGCCCTACCTGGCCTACGTGCGTGTCGCCCGACCGTTCATCAGCTTCTACAACAAGTGCGCCAACGCCGTACTGCATGGGCTGGGGGTGCAGCCGAAGGACGAGTTTGACATGTCCGTCTCCCCGGTCGAGCTCAGCGAGCTGATCTCCGAGTCGGTGTCCGAAGGTCTGTTGGATGAGGAAGAACACACCCGGCTGACTCGGGCGCTGCGGATAGGCACCAGGGTGGTCGGCGATGTCGCCGTTCCGCTCGCCGAGATCCAGGCGGTGCCGGTGGCGGCGGCTGGTTCGGGTCCCACGGTCGGAGCGGTCGAACAGGCCCTGACGCAGACCGGCTACTCCCGGTTCCCGATTGCCGGCCTCGACGGTGCGTTCATTGGCTACCTGCACATCAAGGACGTACTGACACTGGGTGACGATCCGCGCACCGTCATCGATCTGGCGTTGGTCCGTCCGCTGCCGCGGGTTCCCGCGTCATTGCCGCTGGCCGACGGCTTGACCCGGATGCGCCGTAACAACAGCCATCTGGCCCTGGTGACCAGTGACGACTGGAATGACCGGGACGACGGGAACGACGGGAACCGGGAAAACGTTGTCGCGATGGTGGCGATGGAGGATCTGGTCGAAGACCTGGTCGGCGCCATGCGCGACGGGACACCGTGAGACCGATCCCGCGGGCGTGACCTGCTGTTGCGGGTGCGGCGAATACGCTCGCCGTGGTGGTGGCCGGTAGGCTGGTAACTGGCAAATTGGGGCCAATCGGGGGCCGGTGGAGGCTCAGTGAGGCTTTTACGGAGGAGAAAAATGACTGATCGCGTGTCGGCGGGGAACTTGCGCGTCGCCCGTGTGCTCTACGACTTCGTGACCAACGAAGCGCTGCCCGGCACCGGCATCGACCCAGACAGCTTCTGGGCGGGCGTCGACAAGGTCGTCACCGACCTCACCCCGCAGAACCAGGCTCTACTGGACACGCGCGATCAGCTGCAGGCCCAGATCGACAAGTGGCACCGGCACCGCGTGATCGAACCGCTCGACGTTGACGCATACCGTCAGTTCCTCACGGAAATCGGTTACCTGCAGCCCGAACCCGACGATTTCACCATCACGACCTCCGGCGTTGACGACGAAATCACGAAGACGGCAGGCCCGCAGCTGGTGGTGCCGATTCTCAACGCGCGGTTCGCACTGAACGCGGCCAATGCCCGGTGGGGCTCGCTCTACGACGCCCTGTACGGCACCGACGTCATCCCGGAAAGCGAAGGCCTCGAAAAGGGCTCGAGCTACAACACATTTCGTGGCGACAAGGTGATCGCCTACGCCCGCAAGTTTCTCGACCAGGCGGTCCCGCTGGCGTCGGGCTCGTGGACGGACGCGGCGGGCTTGAGCATTGTCGACGGCCAGCTGCAGGTCGCCATCGGTGCGGGGTCCACCGGGTTGGCCGGCCCGGAGAAGTTCGTCGGCTACAGCGGCGAACTCGGCGCCCCGAGCTGGTCGGTGCTGCTGGCCAACCACGGCTTACACATCGAAATCCTGATCGACCCGGACTCGCCGATCGGCAAAACCGACGCCGCCGGGATCAAAGATGTGGTCCTGGAATCGGCGATCACCACGATCATGGACTTCGAGGACTCGGTGGCAGCGGTCGACGCGGACGACAAGGTGCTCGGCTACCGCAATTGGCTGGGCCTGAACAGGGGTGACCTGAGCGAGGAGGTCAGCAAAGGCGGCAAGACCATCTCCCGCGTGCTCAACCCGGACCGCACCTACACGTCCCGCGACGGCGGCACGCAGTTCACCCTGCCCGGGCGCAGCCTGTTGTTCGTCCGCAACGTCGGCCATTTGATGACCAATGATGCGATCGTCTTCGACAACCAGGGCGCCGACGGCAGCGGTCAGGAACAAGAGGTGTACGAGGGCATCATGGACGCCCTTTTCACCGGCCTGACGGCGGTCCACGGCCTCAAAACCGGTGACGGAAACGGGCCGATGGCCAATAGCCGCACGGGTTCCATCTACATCGTCAAGCCAAAGATGCACGGCCCCAAAGAGGTCGCATTCACCTGCGAGCTGTTCAGTCGCGTCGAAGACGTGCTCGGGTTGCCGCAGGGCACCATGAAAGTCGGCATCATGGACGAGGAACGCCGCACCACCGTCAACCTGAAGGCTTGTATCAAAGCCGCCGCCGACCGGGTCGTGTTCATCAATACCGGTTTCCTCGACCGCACCGGCGACGAGATTCATACCTCGATGGAGGCCGGCCCGATGATCCGCAAGGGTGCCATGAAGGGCACCACGTGGATCAAGGCTTACGAAGACGCCAACGTCGACACCGGGCTTGCCGCCGGCTTCTCGGGTAGGGCCCAGATCGGCAAGGGTATGTGGGCGATGACCGAGCTGATGGCCGACATGGTCGAGCAGAAGATCGGCCAGCCGAAGGCCGGCGCCACCACTGCGTGGGTGCCCTCACCGACGGCTGCGACGCTGCACGCCATGCACTATCACCAAGTCGATGTGTTCGCCGTGCAGAAGGAGCTCCAGGGCAAGACCCGAAGCACCATCGACGAACTGCTGACGATTCCGTTGGCCAAGGAACTCGCGTGGGCTCCCGGGGAGATCCGCGAAGAGGTCGACAACAACTGCCAGTCCATCCTGGGTTACGTGGTGCGCTGGATCGACCACGGTGTCGGGTGCTCGAAGGTTCCCGACATCCACAACGTGGCGCTCATGGAGGACCGCGCCACTTTGCGGATCTCGAGCCAGTTGCTGGCCAACTGGCTGCGGCACGGCGTGATCACCAGCGAGGACGTCCGCGCCAGTCTGGAACGGATGGCGCCGCTGGTGGATAAGCAGAACGCCGGCGATTCGACGTATCTGCCGCTGGCACCCAACTTCGACGACAGCATCGCCTTTTTGGCCGCGCAGGAACTGATCTTGAGCGGAGCGCAGCAGCCCAACGGCTATACCGAGCCGATCCTGCATCGCCGACGGCGTGAGTTCAAAGCCCGCCTCGGTGACGGAGCCAGCGCCTGAATGTGCTTCGACACGCTGCTGTGCGCCTGATGACTAGACTCGGGCACCGTTATGGGTAGGCACAGATTGCCCGGCCCTGAGGATCCCGCCGACGAACCGTCGCGCGATTACGGTCGTCCCTCCGACGAGGGCCTATTCGGCGATGATGATCCTGTCAGCGAAGAGGAGCAGTTTCCCCCCGGCGGCGCGTTTACGCGCGGCCCCGGCGGCGAGTACCCGGAATTCCCGCCACGACAGGCCGACCCGGCCATCCCGCCATCGCCTCCGCGCCCACCACTTCTTCGCCGGGGCCACCGGGGACTTGGCGACTGGCAAGGCGGTCATCGCAACGAGGCTGGGCGACGAGGAGTCAGCATCGGCGTGATCGTGGCCCTGGTCGCCGTCGTCGTCGTGGTGGGGACCGTGATCCTGTGGAGATTCTTCGGGGACGCGCTGTCGAACCGCTCCCACCAGGGCGCCGGACGCTGTGTGGGAGGCAACGAGACGGTTTCTGTTGTTGTCGACCCGTCCATCGCCGATCAGGTGCAACAATTCGCGGAAGGGTACAACCAATCGGCGGGTCCGGTCGGTGACCATTGCATGGAGGTCAGCGTCAAACCGGCCGCGGCGGACGCTGTCCTGAGCGGTTTCATCGGTAAATGGCCGGCCGAGTTGGGCGGCCAGCCGGCACTGTGGATCCCGGGCAGCTCGATCTCCGAGGCGCGCCTAGCCGGAGCCGCGGGCCAGAAGACCATCAGCGACAGTCGTTCACTGGTGACGTCGCCGGTGTTGCTTGCGGTGCGGCCGGAACTCACGCAGGCTCTCGCCAACCAAAACTGGGCAACATTGCCCGGCTTGCAGACCAACCCAAATGCGTTGTCGGGCTTGAACATGCCGACCTGGGGATCATTGCGACTCGCGCTGCCGAGCAACGGCGCCGGNNGGACAACCCAAACTGGCGGACAACTCGCTGGCAGAGGCGATGAACACGCTGCTCAAGCCCGGCGATGTGGCGACCGCGCAGGTGCATGCCGTCGTAACCACCGAACAGCAGCTGTTCCAGCGAGGGCAGTCGCTCTCGGACGCCCAGAGCACCTTGGCCTCCTGGCTACCGCCCGGGCCCGCGGCGGTTGCCGACTATCCCACCGTGCTGCTCAGCGGTTCGTGGTTGTCGCACGAGCAGTCCGCAGCGGCCAGCGAGTTCGCTCGCTACATGCACAAGCCCGAGCAACTCGCGAAGCTCGCCAAAGCGGGATTCCGGGTCAACGGCGTCCAACCGCCGAGCAGCCCGGTGACGAGCTTTGCCGCGCTGCCCGGCACGCTGTCGGTGGGCGACGACGCGATGCGGGCCACATTGGCCGAAGCCATGGCCACATCGTCCACCGGAGTTGCCGCCACCATCATGCTCGACCAGTCGCTGCCCGTCGACGAAGGCGGAAAGACCCGGCTGGCCAACGTGATCGCGGCGCTCAACGACAAGATCAAAGCACTGCCTCCCACCGCCATCGTGGGGCTGTGGACCTTCGACGGCCACGAGGGTCGAAGCGAGGTGGCCACCGGCCCACTGGCCGACCCCGTCAACGGCCAGCCGCGCTTGGCGGCGCTGACGGCAGCGTTGGACAAGCAATATTCATCGGGCGGCGGCGCGGTCTCGTTCACCACGTTGCGCATGATCTATCAGGATATACAGACCAACTACCATGCCGGCCAAACGAATTCGATATTGCTTATCACGGCGGGGCCCCACTCCGACCAATCCCTGGACGGGGCGGGGCTGCAGAATTTCATCCGCACCAGCGCCGACCCGGCCAAACCGATCGCGGTCAACATCATCGACTTCGGGGCCGACCCAGACCGGGCCACGTGGGAAGCTGTCGCCCAGCTGAGCGGCGGCAGCTACCAGAACCTTGCTACGTCGACGTCCCCTGACCTCGCCACGGCGATCAACACGAATTTGAGCTAATGCACATCGATTTCACGCCGGACCCCCAGCTGTATCCGTTCGAGTCGCGATGGTTTGACAGCTCGCGGGGCCGCATCCATTACATCGACGAGGGGAACGGTCCGCCGATCCTGTTCTGCCACGGCAACCCGACATGGAGCTTCCTGTACCGTGACATCATCGTCGCGCTGCGTGACCGATTCCGTTGCATCGCACCGGATTATCTCGGTTTCGGGCTTTCGGATCGCCCCGAGGGTTTCGGTTACAAGGCCGAGGAGCAGGCCCGCGTTGTTGGTGAATTCGTTGACCACCTTGGTCTCGACGGTTTCCTGACGATGGGTCAGGACTGGGGNNGTCGGTCGCTGTGGAGCGCGCCGAGCGGGTGCGTGGCGTCGTGTTGGGCAATACCTGGTTCTGGCCGGCGGACACGTTGACGACGAAGATGTTCAGCACGGTGATGTCCAGTCCCCCGATGCAGTGGGCCATCCTGCAGCGCAATTTCTTCGTTGAGGTAATGATCCCGCTGGGAACCGAGCGCAGGCCGAGTGACGCGGTGATGACGCACTACCGCGCGGTGCAACCCAGCCCGTCCGCACGATTGGGCGTCGCCGAGCTGCCCAAGCAAATATTGGCCGCCCATCCATTTCTGCACCGGCTGGCCCGGGACGTGCCGGCCCAGCTCGGCGCCAAGCCCGCGCTGTTCGTCTGGGGTATGAAAGACTTCGCATTCAAGCCGGGACCGTCGATCCCACCGATGCGCGCCGCGTTCCCCGATCACGTCCTCGTCGAGCTGCCCAAGGCGAAGCATTTCATTCAGGAAGATGAGCCCGACAAGATCGCCGCGGCAATCATCGAGCGTTTCGGCTGACGGACGAGGATCAGTGCCCCGGAAGGCGAGAAACCCCACGCCTCGCTAGGCGTTGAAGGTCGTTGAGCCCGTACCGGCGGGTGAGTTAGAGATGTACACCCCGTTGGCACCTTGGAAAGCCCAGTATCCAGTGTTCATGTCGCCACTCGAGATCACCGTCGGGCTTTGCGTCGCGTTCGCCACCGTGTAGGTGTACAGCGGCTCGCCGGAGGTGCTTGTGACGGTGACCTTTGTTCCCACCGCCAGGGTGCCGCTTGAGTCCACGGCGCCGGTCGGGACGTCGGATGACAGGATGGTCCCGTACACGCCGCCGGAATCGACGGTCGAGACAACGTCGACTGAATTAACCGTGGTCCCGTTGTAAGCCACCGCTACGTCCAGGGTCGTAATCGGCGACCCGGTCACCGTGGTGCCGCTGCCTGTGTTGGTACCGAACGTCAGCGTCTTGGCGCTTTCGTTGATGGTCACGCCGTTGTTCAGCGGGCTCGACAATGCAGTCGTCGGGACGCTGGGGCCGGGGCCACCGGAGTTCTGGCCGAGGCCCAGGACGCCCACCACACCGTCGGGCGCGAAGTAGGACTGCCAGCTGAAGCCGTTGGCGAGCAAGGACGACAGGGACGTCGGGAACGCGAAGAAGACCACGTCGACGCTGGTCGGCGCGGAGACGATGCCGCTCCCGAAATTCACTGAGGTGTTGAAGGTGAGGTAGAGGTAGTCAATCCCCCCGCTGTAGCCGCTGATGCCAAGCCCGGTGGGCAGGCCCAGGCCCCATAGGTTGATGTCGCGAATGGGCACCACAAGGCCGGTGGATCCGGTGTCGACCAGCACCGGGATTTGCTGGCCGCCGTTGACGGAGATGTAGGTGATCGCCTCGGTATTTTGGTAAATGTCGATCGAGACGCTGTCGTGCAGCAGGCCGGTCGACCCGTAGTCGCCGTTGACCCCGGCGACGCCGTACAGCCAGCCACCGCGGCCCCCCACGCCCCCATCGCCGGCGTAGTAGCTGCTGGAGCTGGCGTT
>PLSK01000157.1:34090-73420 GCA_003165155.1 Mycobacterium sp.
TTCCGATCAGCCCGGCGTTGCCGCCGACACCGCCGCCGTTCCCCGAAGCACCGGAACCGCCGGTGCCGCCGTTGCCCCACAAAATCCCACCCGACTGCCCGGCCTGTCCAGTCCCGGCTGTGCCGTTGGCGCCGTTGCCGATCAGGGGACGCCCTATCAAGACATCGGTGGGATAATTGATGATGTCGAGTACGTCTTGCTCCACAGTCTGGTACGTCAGCGTGGCGGCCGCCAACGGGGACGCGCTCGCTGCCTCGGCCCCCACGTACGCCGCGGAGCTCGAACTCAGCGTCTGCACAAGCGCTTGCCCATACCCGCTGGCCCGCGCGCCGAGCGCCTGAAACTCCTGCCCGTAGTCGCCAAATGCGGCGGCTATCGCTGCGGATACCTCATCGGCGGCGGCAGCCTCGATCCCCGTGGTTTGGGTCGCAGCCGCCGCATGCGCCGCGTCCACCGTCGAACCAATGCTCTTGACATCCGCGGCCGCCGCGTCCAATAACTCTGGAACCACGTTCAGAAAGGACACGCCGCCCCCTCTCGCCAATGTGCTAATCCCTGTATGCGTACAGAATGCGTACAGAGTATCCGGGCCCGTCGTCCAACGCCGGGTTTCGGCTGGGATTTTACTGTGATCTAGCCCAACAAATTTGACGTTCGCGGGTGCAACCGGCGAGTCGTGTGCCGTTTGTCAGCATTTGGACATGAATGCACGCGGCGGCGAACCCAAGGTCAAGCCTTGGTCAGCCAACCCGGCGCCGAAGCTGGCCGAGGCTAAGGCCTCTCGAGGGGCCGCACGAGAGACCTCAGGCGAACGCCTCCACCGGTGGGCAAGAGCAGACCAGGTTGCGGTCGCCGTAGGCGCCATCGATGCGCCGCACCGGTGGCCACACCTTGGGCCGGAAGGCCTTCCCCAGCGGATACGCGGCCTTTTCTCGGGTGTACGGGTGATCCCAGTCCGNNCCGCGGATGGCGATCATGGCCTCACAAAATGCGTCGACCTCGGTCAGGCTCTCACTCTCGGTGGGCTCCACCATCAACGTGCCAGCGACCGGGAAGCTCATGGTCGGTGCGTGAAAACCGTAGTCGGCCAAGCGTTTCGCGACATCATCGACGGTCACGCCGGTCGACTTGGTGATACCACGGAGATCCAGGATGCACTCGTGGGCAACCATGCCGTTTTCGCCCGTGTACAGCACCGGGAAGTACTCGTCGAGCCGGCGGGCGATGTAGTTGGCTGAGGTGATCGCGGTCAGCGATGCCGCCCGCAGGCCGTCCGCACCCATCATCCTGATGTAGGCCCAGCTGATCGGGAGAATAGAGGCCGACCCGTAGGGCGCCGACGATACGGCGGGACCCTGGGGCAGCTCCGGGGCATACGGGTGCCCGGGCAAGAACGGGGCCAAATGCGAGCGCACCGCCACCGGCCCGACGCCCGGGCCCCCGCCGCCGTGTGGGATGCAGAACGTTTTGTGCAGGTTCAGATGGCTGACGTCGCCGCCGAACTTGCCCGGGCGGGCCAGGCCGACAAGGGCGTTGAGGTTGGCGCCATCGACATACACCTGGCCGCCTGCGTCATGTACGGCCGCGCAGATATCGGCGATGTCGTGCTCGTACACGCCGTGCGTGGACGGGTAGGTGATCATCAACGTCGAGAGCCGATCGGCATGCTCGGTGACCTTGGCGCGCAGATCGTCGAGATCGACGTCGCCGTTATGGAGGCAGCCCACCACCATTACCCGCATTCCTGCCAACGCCGCCGACGCGGCGTTGGTGCCGTGCGCGCTGGACGGAATCAGGCAGATATCGCGGTGGGGTTCGCCCCGGCTTTCGTAGTACTCGTGGATAGCCAACAGGCCCGCGTACTCGCCTTGCGAGCCGGCGTTGGGCTGCAACGAAACCGCGTCGTAGCCGGTGATCTGCACCAACCAGCGCTCCAGGTCGTCGATGAGGCGACGCAACCCCGCGGTGTCAGAAGCAGGGGCGAATGGATGCAGACGCGAGAATTCCGGCCAGGTGATGGGCTCCATCTCAGCGGCGGCATTGAGTTTCATCGTGCACGAGCCGAGCGGAATCATGCTGCGGTCCAGGGCGATATCCTTGTCCGCCAACATGCGTAGGTAGCGCATCATCGCCGTTTCGGTGCGATATTGCGTGAACGCGGAGTGGGTCAGGAACTCCGAGGTGCGGTTCGCAATGCCCGCACACACCGGATCGGCCGGCGGCACCCCGAAGGCCTCGAGCACCGCGGCGACGTGTTCATCGGTGGTGGCCTCATCACAGGCCACCGATACGTGGTCGGCGTCGACACGCCATAGGTTGAGGCCGTTGGCTTTGGCCGCGGCCAGCACCTTGTCGGCGCGACCCGGCACCCGGGCCAGCACGGTGTCGAAGTACTTGTCGTGTACCAATGCATTGCCCAGTGCCGATGCGATCGCCTCAGCGTGACCGTGGACACGGCGGGCGATACCGGTCAGCCCGTCGGCGCCGTGGTAGCTGGCGTACATCGCGGCCATGACAGCCAGTAGCACCTGCGCCGTACAGATGTTGCTGGTCGCCTTGTCGCGCCGGATGTGCTGCTCGCGAGTCTGCAACGCCAGGCGGTAGGCGGGCGACCCGTCGGCATCCACCGATACGCCAACCAACCGGCCTGGCAGTTGACGGGCATGCTTTGCGTGTACCGCCAGGTACCCGGCGTGCGGACCGCCGAATCCCATTGGCACGCCGAATCTTTGGGTGGTGCCGAATGCGACGTCGGCGTCGATCTCGCCAGGCGGTGTGATCAGCGTGCACGCCAACAGGTCGGCGCCGATGGCAACCAGCGCGCCTCGGTCGTGGGCTTGTGTCACCAGAGCGGACCAGTCGGTGATCCGGCCGCTGGCGCCGGGGAGCTGGGCGATGACGCCGAAGAACTCACCGTCGGGTAGACCGTCACGCAAGTCGGCGGTCACGATCTCGATGCCCAACGGTTTGGCCCGGGTCGCCAGTACGGCTGCGGTCTGGGCGAACAAATCGGCGTCGACGGCCAGCCGGTTCGACGAGCCGCGAGCTGCCCGATGCAACAGTGTCATGGCCTCTGCGCCCGCGGTGCCCTCGTCGAGCATCGATGCGTTCGCAATCTCAAGGCCGGTGAGATCGGTGACCACAGTCTGGAAATTCAACAGCGCTTCCAGCCGACCCTGACTGATCTCAGGTTGGTACGGCGTGTAGGCGGTGTACCAGGCCGGGTTCTCCAAGATGTTGCGCAACAACACCGGTGGCGTGAGCGTGTCGTAGTAGCCCTGCCCGATCATCGACACCGCGACGGTGTTCTCGTCGGCCATCGCTCGCAGCTCCGCCAGCGCCTCGGTCTCGGTGGCGGCCGCAGGCAATCCGTCCAGACCGGGTGCGGCGCCGCCGGAAGTGGGCTTATCGAGGATGCCGGCAGGAACCGCCTTGGCTGCGAGTACATCGAGTGAATCGACGCCGATGACGGCAAGCATCGCGGCGACGGCGTCGCCGTCGGGGCCGATGTGGCGGCTCGCGAAAGTTGATTGGCCGGACACTTGGTCGGACGTAGCTTGGTCGGACAAAGTATGGCTCCTGACAGGCGGCAGAGGACTTACGGCCCTCTCCCTCTGTCGTCAACCCGAAACGGGCGCCTGAGAGATTCGGCAACCCCGATCACCGAGAGCAGGGTTGACTTTCCCCATGGGCGGGTGACCCGAATAAACGGTTCACCACTTTCCAGAGGCATCGGGGCCCCGCGCGGTCCGGGTGCCTGAGAGGTTGACGGAGAGGTGTTGCTCCTTCGGCGTCCGTGACTGGCAGTCACGGAACTCTCCCGCGTGGGGGCGATGCGGATACAACTTTACCTCGCGCGCAGGGAACCACGCGGCGCGATGCTACCGAGTCAGCCGATCTTGCGGTCGCGGTGCTTGCGCCGGGACGCCAGTTCGTCCTCCGGAGCGGCAATCGACTCGCCGCCGTCGGCTCGCTCGCCGGGGAAGTCGGCGATGACACCGGTCAGTTCGCGCATCGCACCGGACACGGCGATGCCGAACACGCCCTGCCCGCCCTGCAGCAGGTCGACGACCTCTTCGGCGGATGTGCATTCGTAGACGGTCGTGCCGTCGGAGAACAAGGTGATGTTGGCCAGATCCTGGACGCCACGCTGGCGCAGATGGTCAACTGCGACACGGATGTTGTGCAGCGAGATGCCGGTGTCAAGCAATCGCTTGACGATCTTGAGAACCAGGATGTCCTTGAACGAGTAGAGCCGTTGGCTGCCGGAGCCGGCAGCGCTGCGGATCGATGGAACCACCAACGAGGTGCGCGCCCAGTAGTCCAGCTGGCGATATGTGATTCCGGCGATCTGGCAGGCGCTCGGCCCGCGGTAGCCGACCAGCTCGTCAGGCACGGAATCGTCGGGGAATAGCCCCGGTTGCGTGGGTCCGCTGGGTGCGGTGACATCGCGGTCGCCAGTGGTCGCGGACTTCGCGTGGTCAGCAAGGTCCAGCTGACCTTGACGTGGCTGGTCGCTCACGGTGGTTCCTCTCGCCGATCGCGCTCTTGGCACTAGCTACGTCCGCTGGCTGTCCCAGCAGGACGTTTGCTAAGGCCCGAGTGGTAGAGAGCTTACGCCTATCGTGCCTTATGTCGTGATCAAAGTATGGCGGTCTTAAGAGTAAGTCGGCGCGCTATCCGCCAGGCGTGTCGACATCTCGGGGCAGATGAGACACATCCGTGATATCGGCTCCAGCCTAGTCCCCGTATTGCGTCCCGTCACTGCGAGAAAAGCCGCGGGCCGGGCCGGTTAGGTTGCCTTGAAGTCGTCGGGTGACACGCTGTCGAGAAACTCCTTGAATTTCTCCACCTCGTCCTCCCGAACCACGGTGCCGCCTTCTTCGTCGGTCTCGTCGGGGATCAGCAGACCGGCCTGGGCGAGTACGGCTTCCTCCACGTAGATGGGTACGCCGACCCGCAGCGCGATGGCCACCGAGTCCGAGGGGCGTGCCGATACCGTGATGTCGCGGTCGAAGACCAGGTCAGCGTAGAAAGTGCCTTCCTGAAGATCGACGATCCGCACCTCTTTGAGTGAATGTCCAAGCGCGGCAATAACATCCCTGATGAGATCGTGCGTCAGTGGACGAGGTGGTTCGACGCCTTGCTGCTCGAGCGCGATGGCGGCGGCTTCAGACTGGCCGATCCAGATTGGTAGGTACCGGTCACCGTCGGCTTCGCGTAGTAGCAACACCGGCTGGTTTTGCGGCTGCTCCACGCGAATGCCGACAACACGAACTTCACCCATCTGTGTCTGCCCTCCGCACATGACGCCAAACCAAGTTGGAACGAAGTCTAGTCCTCAGCGGTCAAGAACGTCGCGAACTGCAGACTTGATCAGCGAGGTGTGCAAGGTAATGGCGAGCGCCGCGACCTCACGAGCCAAGTCGTCGGCACGATCACGGGCGCCTGCCTTGCCCGCTTTGACTACCGGCCCGGCGATTTGGGCGATCAAGTCGGACTGCCGGTCGGCGGCCGAACGGAAGGCGCGCAGATGCCGCGGCTCGACGCCATACTCGGATAACGCACGCGCACATTGCAGGATGACGACCGCATGTTCGTCGAAGAACCCGCCGGGCCCGGTGGTGATCACCCCGGCTTTGAGCAGCGCCGTCAGCAGGCCGTCGCCCACCCCTGAGCGTTCCAGCAGGTCTTCTCGACTCAGCCGAACACGGGAGGGAGCCACTGCCGCCGCGTCGGAGCCGGCCCCTGAATCGATCCCTGAGTCGACTAAGTCAACCGTGCTTCCGGCGACCGACACCAATCGCGGTACGCCGTAAGGCGATCCGGACGACGGAAGTTCGCCGTCGGGTTGAGCGTCCAGCTGCGCCCTGATCACCTTCAGCGGCAGGTAGTGATCCCGTTGGGCGGTCAGAATGAAGCGCAGCCGCGCGCAGTCGTATGCGGTGAATCTCCGGTACCCCGACGCGGCGCGCTGCGGCGTCACCAGACCCTCAGCTTCCAAGAACCGAATCTTGGAGATTGTGACATCGGGGAAATCCGGCCTCAAGAGGTCTAGGACCACCCCGATCGACATCCCGGCCAGTGCCGGGCTATCGGGCGCGCTCACTAGCCTCCGGATCCCCCATCGTCGTCACCTTGCTTCGGCCCGGTCAAAAACACCAAGCGGAACTTGCCGATCTGGACTTCGTCGCCGTTGGCCAGCACCGCGGAATCCACGGGCTCCCGGTTGACGTAGGTGCCGTTCAGGCTGCCCACGTCGACGACGTTGAATTCGTCGGTTTCCAATCGGAATTCGGCGTGCCGCCGGCTGACGGTCACGTCATCGAGGAATATGTCGCTGTCCGGATGCCGCCCCGCGGACGTGATGGGCTGGTCGAGCAGGAAGCGCGACCCGGCGTTCGGGCCCCGCTTGACGACGAGCAACGCCGAACCCGCCGGCAGTCCTTCGACGCCGGACACCGGGCTTTCCGCACCTGGTTGGGCGGGCGCGTCCAGTTCGTTGAGGAAGTCGGCGCGGAAGACGGACGTCGTCTCCACCGTGACCTCATCAGAAGTCTGGTCGTTGTCCATGTCCGTCACCCGCTGCTCCTCACTGACCACCGTGGCGTTGCTTGCCCGGGCCAGTTGGCCCGCTTCCCACTAGGTACCCATTGGGTTACCCATTCAGTTACCCGTTCAGTTTTTAAGCCCCACACCGCCGGTTACCGCCCTCTCGTGCAGATGTGTTGACCGTACCGCGCACCCGTACGCAATGTGCCCTCCGCTGCGGGATCGCAAGCAGATTACCCAGGGCTGGCAGGGACATTAGCAATCGTCATTCGGTCAGTGTGTCGCGGTAGGCATCAGCGTCGAGCAGCGACGCAATGGCCGACTCCAATTCAGCGGGATCCGAGACTTTGACATCCAGCAGCCAGCCGGCGCCGTACGGGTCGGAGTTCACCAGGTCGGGGCTGCCTTCAAGATCGCTGTTGACCGCGGACACTTTGCCTGAGACCGGCGCGTAGAGGTCCGACACCGATTTCGTCGATTCCACTTCGCCGAACGTTTCACCCGCGCTCACCTCGGCACCCACCTCGGGCAGCTGAACGAAAACGACATCGCCCAGCGCCGACTGCGCGAAGTCGGTGATCCCGATCCGGGCGGTGTCTTCCCCGCCGCGGCGAACCCATTCGTGTTCGACGGTGTAGTGCAGATCGGAAGGGATATCGCTCACGGTAATCCTGTTCTGGTCGGCTGTTCTGGTCGAATGGTTCGGCTGGTCTCACTTACCGGGCTGAGCGTATTGGTGCGGTTTTGGTTGTCGCAAGGTGGTCACGTCCACGCGGGAAGCCTGTTGCACAGACATCCGCGCGCCAACGCGCTTGATGCTGTCCTCAGCACCTCCGGGAATATTCATCGCAGCGGCGAGCGTGGGTGGATCACCAATCGCCAGAATCGAATACGGCGGCGACAGTGTCCTATTGTCGATGGTCAGTGAACCGGGAGTACCCACCACCCAGGTATCGACACCCACTCGCACAGACTGGTTCGCATCATTGATCTCGATCGCCTCGGCCCCAGCGGCGCGCAACTCGTTGATTACGTCGAGCGTGGCTTCCGGCGACACTCCGGGCCCGGGATCCTCGATCGTCAGCGTGACACCGGGTCCCGTCGCGCCGACGGCGCCGACCTGGATGGATAGCGCAGCCAATCTGGCCTGCGCGTTTTCGATGGCGGCCTGATCGCTGTTGCCCGACGCCTGCAGCCTGTTCAGCGTGTTCTGAAGTTCGCTCACTTCGCTGTTCAACGTGGCCTCGCGCTGCCGCAGCGAGTCCAGCAGCACCAGCAGGTCCGCGGGCCGTGCGGTATCCAGTGAGTCACCCGACCGGGTCTCGCGTACCTGCGTGACGATCGCGATCCCCAAGACCAGGCACAACAGGATCGCCAGCGCGCCGAACACCAGCCGGGAGCGACCACCTCGCGCCAGCGCGGACAGACCAGTTCGTCGCAGCGCGCCAATCTGGGGGCGCGTACTGTTCGCCGGTAGTTCGTGGCGGCCACGCTGGGCGCCCTCGTCGGCTTTGGCGTCGTCAGCACGATCGTGCCGGGTTGGCGCGTCACCAGTTTCGTCGGCGGCGGGTCCGGGGGGCTCGTGGCTCACGGGGATCTCATCTCAGACCTCGTCTGCGTCATGGCGCCGCTCTTCCTCATCGCTTCGCTCTGCATCGTCGCCGGCGCGCTCATGGCGCCGCTCCTCCTCATCGCTTCGCTCTGCATCGTCGCCGGCGCGCGTCATGCCCCGAATAGCCGGCGCCGCAGCCCAGCGGCGTTGCCGAAGATCCGAATACCCAGCACGACGATGATTGCCGTGGACAACTGTGTGCCGACGCCCAACTGATCGCCGACATAGACGATCAGGGCAGCCACGAAGACGTTGAATACGAACGACACCACGAACACCTTCGGGTCGAAGATCCGCTCGAGGTAGGCCCGCAGCCCGCCGAATACGGCGTCCAGCGCCGCGACCACCGCGATCGGCAGGTAAGGCTGGATGACTTCGGGCACGCTGGGGTGAAAGATCAGGCCTAGCACGATGCCTACTGCGAGCGCCGCGATACCGATCATGCTCGGAATCCAGACCGCATTTCCCGCAAGGGAATCTGCTTCTGCAGTGGTTCTCTCACTAGGGCCCAATCTGTCTGGCGAACTTGACATCCCGGATCGATCCGGCCGGCAGCGACAGGCCGTCGGCGAAGTTGACGGTGACGCCGACGCCGTAGGAGGCCTCCAGCAGCCTAAGGCGCTGCAGGCCGGGGCTGTGGTCGAAGATATCTCGCATCCCGTGCGGCGGCCCGACCGCGAGGATCGTATAGGGGCTGCTGGTCGGGTTGTTGTCGACCAGGATCGCACCGCCGGCTTGCCGGATGGTCACGTTCGGCCCGATCCGGGCGCCCCCGACCGAGATGGCCTCCGCGCCGCTCGCCCATAAGGAGTTGACGACCAGCTGCAGGTCGCGGTCCAAAATGATTTGCCGGTTCCCGTTTACCCGCTGTTTGGACACGTCGGAAAGATTCGGGCTGACACCGGGATCGGTAATTGTCAGCTTCAGGCCCGGACCGCTGACCGGCGTGCTGGCCGCTGCCAGGCTGAGCGCATCGAGGCGGGTCAGCAGCCGCTGACCCTCGGCGTCGTCTGCCAACGCGTGCCGCTGCACGTCATCGAGTCGTGCCGACAGCACGCTGCGCTGCTTGGCTAGCTTCGATGCGGTGATTTCGCGGGCCCGCACACTTGTCAGGAGCAGTTCCTGGGCCTCGCGTACACCCGGTGCAACCGAGCGGGCCTGCGCGAGTCCCGCGGCGAATACCGCGGCGACCAGCGTCGCCGCCAATGCCTGCCAGAACCAACCGAAGGCGAGGGTCCGCCCGCTCTTCGGTGTGGCAGAGCCGTCACGTTTCGCGGCAGCCGCGGCATAGCCGGGATCCAGATGTTCTGACAGCAGGACCCGTAGCAGGGAGGGCACCGGGATGAGCTGTGGTCGTGCGGCGGCGTAGGCGCTATGGCCCGCGTTGGGGTCATAGCCGCCTAGCTTGCGGTCGACGTCAGCCACGCTCACCAGCCTTGAGCTTGGGCATTCGGCGCATGACCAACGTGATCTGCACCGCATAAAGCACGAATGCCCAGAGGTAGGCATAGACGCCCCAGATCAAGAAGGCCCAACCGCAGGCGCCGATGACTCGGCTCCACAACGCATCCCACCTGCCCAGCAGAACCAACGGAAAGCCTGACATCAGTGCAAAGGTCGCGGCTTTGCCGATGTAGGTCACCGGCAGCGCCGACAGTCCGCGACTCCGCAGCAGGGGCAGCGATGCGGCCAGCAGCGCGTCCCGCACCAGCAGCGTGACGACGAACCACCAGGGCACGATCCCGGCGATCGCTAACACGACGGGCACGGTGACCATGTACAGGCGATCAACCGCCGGGTCCAGCAGAACGCCCAACCGAGAAGATTGGTTGAGTGTGCGGGCGATCTTGCCGTCAGCCCAGTCGGAGGCGCCGCTGAACATCAGAATTGCCACCGCCCAGCCATAGGCGTGTGCGAACAGCAGAACGTAGATGAATACCGGGATGAGCAGCAGGCGGATGGCGCTCAGCAAGTTGGGTACCGTCAGTACCCGATCCGACGGAAGCACCTGCTCCATGAGCCGTGACCTTAGCCGGGTGACGATGCGGTCCGCACACGGACCGTTGAGGAGCTGGGCAATCAGGTGAAGCCGGGTGACGATGCGGTCCGCACACGGACCGTTGAGGAGCCGGGCAATCAGGTGAAGCCGGGTGACGATGCGGTCCGCAGTTCGGATCGGTCCACGCGCGCACGTGAAGCTGGTTTCACGCTCGCGCTCGAACGTGAAGCTGGCTTCACGCTCGGCGACCTTGTGCCGGGCGCTTCTTAGCGGAAGACTCCCGGCAGGCTCAACGTCGAAAGGGTGTCATCGGACAACGGGTTGTCATTGACCATGTACGTCCACGTCGATGTCGGCCGCGCGAGCTTGGACAGATCCAGCCCCGGCTCCTCTTCGAGGACGTTCGCGGTCTCGAAGGTCTGTTGCGCCGCCTCAATCGCGTCAGCGGCCAGCGACGCGAACGCGTCGACCGCCAGCCGGTGAAACTCGTCCAGCGGGTTCTGCCGGCCCAGTGCGCGCAAGTGGATGCTTTCCCGGATGTCTGCCAGGTACGCCAGATGATCGGCCCAGCCGCGGTCGAGGTGATACAGCATGATCAGTCGGCAGATTGTCTCGAGCCGTTCCTCGGAGAGGTCAACGGATAGTTCCTCGTACCGGTCTGGCGCCAGTTGTGCCAGTTCCTCTCGCGCAGTCGCGGTGCGCAACAACGTGTTGCGGCGATCGACAATGATGGCGCGTTGCTGGGCGATCAGCTGGTTGTAGCGCCAGGTGTTCGCGTGTACGTCCAGCAGCCGCCCCTCGGCGACGCGCTGAGCATGGTCAAGCAGGCCGGTGGTCTTGGGGCTCACGATCCGGCCGTCGTTGTCGGTCTGCATCGGCAATTTGTTCCGATCGAGGTTGGCGGCGACGACGTCGTCTTCCCAACTCGAGAAAAACACCGAGGAGCCCGGATCGCCCTGGCGTCCGGCCCGCCCGCGCAACTGATTGTCCAGGCGTTCGGTGTGATGCCGGCCGGTGCCGACCACGTGCAGGCCACCCAGTTCGGCGACCCGGTCGTGGTCGGCTTCCTCGGACCCGCCCAGTCTGATGTCGGTGCCGCGGCCGGCCATCTGGGTGGAAACCGTGACCGTGCCGTATTCGCCGGCCTCGGCGATTACGTCCGCCTCCTCGGCGTCGTTCTTGGCATTGAGCAGCACCGCGGGAACACCGCGGCGCACCAGCTGCTCGTGCAGATCCTCGGACTCGGCGACGTCGCGGGTGCCGACAAGTACCGGCTGTCCGGTCTCGTGCATTTCGGCGATGTGATCGACGATCGCGTCGTTTTTCGCGGCGGCGGTGATGTAGACCCGGTCGGACTCGTCTTCGCGAATGTTGGGGGTATTGGGCGGAATTGGTGAAACGCTGAGCTTGTAGAACTGACGCAGTTGCTCACCGGCGGCCAGCGCGGTGCCGGTCATGCCGCACACGGTCGCGTAACGGTTGATCAGCGCCTGCACCGTGATGGTGTCGAGCACCTCGCCGGTCTCGGTGGTTTCAATACCTTCCTTGGCTTCGACGGCAGCCTGCAGGCCGTCCGGCCAACGCTGCAGTTGTGCGATTCGGCCGCGCGAAGAGTTGATCAGGTGCACCGCGTCGTCTCTGACGATGTAGTGCACGTCGCGGTGCAACAGCACATGTGCGTGCAGCGCGACGTTGACCTCGGTCAGCGAGGTGGCGACGTGTTCCTCGGAATACAGGTCGATGCCACCGAGTGCCTTTTCGACCTTGTGGGCTCCCACCTCGGTCAAATGAACGTTGCGGCTGTCGGAGTCGGTGGCGTAGTCGATTTCCGCGGTCAGCTCGCCAACGAGCTTGATGATCTCCAGCCGTGGCGTCTCCCGGTGGCTGGTGCCCGCCAGCACCAGGGGCACCAGAGCCTCATCCACCAGCACGGAATCGGCTTCGTCGATAAGGGCCACATCGGGATTGGGCGAGACCAGGTCGGCGACGTCGGTCACCAGCTGATCGCGCAACACGTCGAAGCCGATTTCGTTGACCGACGCGTATGTGACGTCGCAGTCATAGGCTGCTCTGCGGTCGTCGCTGGTCGACTCCGCGGTAATCCAGCCGACCGTCAACCCCATGGCCTCCAGCAGCGGGCCCATCCACTCCGCGTCGCGACGGGCCAGGTAGTCGTTGATGGTCACTACGTGGACGTGCCGGCCGCCAATGGCATATCCGGCCGCCGCGATAGCGCCCGCCAGGGTCTTACCCTCACCGGTCGCCATTTCGATCACGTCGCCGGCGAGCATCCGCAGCGCCCCGAGCAACTGCACGTCGAATGGACGGAGCCCGGTCGTCCTTTCGCCCGCCTCTCGGGCGATCGCAAGGAACTGCGAAATATCGTCGGACTCGGCGAGGTCGTCGAGGTTGAGTAACCCAGCCGCCTTCCGCAGCTTCTCGTCATCGAGATCGGCGGCTTCTTTGTCGTATTCAGACGAGGCGCTCACCTCGGCGAGGGAACGAGTTTGGTTCTTTTCCGTACTGGCGCCGAGGAGTCGCCAGAAGCGACCGCTCAGGCGCCCAGGTTCAGCGCGGGCAGTCTTCGGCACAGATCAACGGTACGCGACTCCCCCACCGGCCCGAGCGTGCGTGTTTGCACGCGACACTCCGGGGATTGGTGTGCAACTGCGCACGTTCGCGCAAGGGGCCGGCCTGTCAGCCGAGGTTGGATCGGCGTGGATAGGCGATGGTCGGGTCGGTGAGGACGTTGACGACCGCGGGTAGGCCGCTGGCGAAGGCACGTTCCAGTGCGGGCCGCAGCTCGGCCGGCGCAGACACCAGCTCACCGTGGCCCCCCAGCGCGCGCACCACCTCGTCGTAGCGAGTGCCGGGTCGTAAATCCGCACACACTGAATATCCATACAGCATTTCCATCGGGTGCTTTTCCAGGCCCCAGATTCCGTTGTTGCCGATGACCGATACGACCGGCACGCCGTGCCGGACCAGCGTGTCCCATTCCATGCCGCTGAAGCCGAATGCTCCGTCGCCCTGCAACAGGACGACCTGACGGTCTGGGTGCGCCAATTTGGCAGCCAGGGCATAACCAGGGCCCGAACCGAGGCAGCCGAACGGACCGCTGTCCAGCCAGCAGCCCGGCAGATAGCTTTCGATCATCCGCCCGGCGTAGGACCCGAAATCGCCGGCGTCGATGACGACGATGGCGTCGCGGTCGAGCAGCGGAGCCAATTCGGCATACACCCGCATGGGATGCAGCGGACTCCGGTCATCGGCGAGGTCGGCCGCTTCCAGGTCGCGCGCCGCGGTCTCGGCCATCCGCAACTCGGCGATCCAGTTCTGGTCAGTCCCGCCCCGTGCGGTCAGCGCCGTCAGGATCGAGGTCAGGTCGCCATAGAGCCCGGCCGCGATGGGCCGCGGATGCTCGCGCTGGGGTTTGACCCGGTCGGCCACCACGAGCTGGGTTTGCGAGCCGAATACTCCACCGAAGCCCAAGCGGAAATCCATCGGCGCGCCGACAACCAGGGCCACGTCTGCATTGCTCAACGCTTTGCCCCGCGCCCGCGAAAATGCCAACGGGTGATCAGCAGGCACCACGCCACGGGCCATCCCGTTCATCAGCACCGGGATCTGGCGTTCCTCGGCAAGACGAAGCAGCGCCGCCTCCGCGTGTCCCCACCACACATTGGTGCCTGCCATGATCACCGGCCGGTCCGCGGTGGCCAGCATGGCCGCAGCGCGGTCCAGAGCCTCGGTGTCCGGGGTCGCCGCTGCCGGCAGGTCGGTGAGGGCGCCCGGACGTCCATCGTCCTCCGCGGGAGAGAACAGGTGGTCCATCGGGAAGTCGACGAATCCCACCCCTGACGGCGCGCCCACAGCCGCCCGCAACGCTTCGTCGACGAGGCGACCCGCGGCGTCGCCCGACTGCGCTGTCGCCGCGAACCGGGCCAGCGGGGCCACGAATGGGACGTGGTCGATCTCCTGCAGCGAACCCATGCCCCATCGCAACGCGGGGGCGCGGCCGCCGAGCACCACCAGCGGCGACTGGTTCTGCTGTGCCGCCGCCATCGCGCTCATGCCGTTCGTGATGCCAGGCCCCGCGGTGAGCGCGGCCACACCCGGCGACCTGGTCACCTTCGACCAGCCCTCGGCGGCGAACGCCGCGGTTTGCTCGTGCCGCGTGTCGATGAGCCGGATACCCTCATCACGGCAGCCGTCGTAAATCGGAAACAGGTGGCCGCCCGATAACGTGAAGACGGTGTCGACACCGCTGGCCTTGAGTCGGCGCGCGACGAGCCGGCCCGCGTGGATAGTGGGTTCTGAGACGGCGTCGGTGCTCATCACCGCAGCCTATCCACAATCTTCGGGTACCTTCGCCGAAGGATTCCTGTTCAACGGCAGTCCCAACATCGCCACTGCAAAAGGAGACGTCGACCTTGGGCCCGAAGCTGTTTGCGCCATCGATCGACTGGTCGGCGGCACCCTTGGACTCCTTGCGGTGGGTCGCCATAGCCTGGGTGATCAGCGCTATCGGCGTGTTCGCCGCGGTGGTTGTGCTCAGATATCTGACTCCCTGGGGCCGACAGTTCTGGCGGATCACCCGCGGGTACTTCGTTGGCCGACGGAGCGTCCGCGTTTGGCTGATGCTTGGCGTGTTGCTGCTATCGGTGCTCCTCTCGGTGCGTCTCAGCGTCCTGTTCAGCTACCAGAGCAACGACTTGTATTCGGCACTACAGAAAGCGTTTCAGGGCCGCGCAGCGGGCAGCCTCGAGGTGGAACAATCTGGTGAACACGGCTTTTGGATGTCGCTCGCGATCTTCAGCTTGCTGGCCGCTATCTTCATCGCCCGGATTGTGGCTGACATCTATCTGACTCAGCGCTTCATCATCTCCTGGCGCGTTTGGCTGACCGCCCACCTCACCGACGACTGGCTCGACGGCAAGGCGTACTACCGGGATCTGTTTATCGACAAAACCATCGACAACCCGGACCAGCGTATTCAACAGGACATCGACATCTTCACCGCTGGTGTCGGTGCGACACCGAACATACCGTCCAACGGGACGGGCAACACCTTGCTGTTCGGGGCTGTCAACGCGGTGGCCTCGGTGATCTCGTTCACCGCGATCCTGTGGAACCTGTCGGGGGATCTGGATATCTTCGGCTATACCTTTCCGCGCGCGATGTTCTGGACTGTTCTGATCTATGTGCTGATCGCGACGGTGGTCGCGGTCTGGCTTGGGCGCCCGCTGATTTGGCTCAGCTTTGACAACGAGAAACTCAACGCCGCGTTCCGCTACGCCCTCGTCCGCTTGCGAGACGCCGCCGAGGCGGTGGGCTTCTACCGTGGTGAGCGAGTGGAGCGGGCACAGCTGTGGCGGCGCTTCACGCCGATCATCGCGAACTACCGCCGGTTCGTTCGACGAACCATCATTTTCAACGGATGGAACTGGTCGGTGACCCAGATAATCGTCCCGTTGCCGTGGATCATCCAGGCGCCGCGGCTTTTCGCCGGCAAGATCGACTTCGGCGACGTCACCCAGACCGCGACGGCGTTCGGCAGTATCAATGACTCGCTGTCGTTTTTCCGCAACAACTACGACGCGTTCGCGGCGTTCCGTGCTGCGATCATCCGGTTGCACGGGCTGGTCGACGCCAACGCCCGGGGTCGGGCGCTGCCGACCGTGCTGGTCAAGCCGAGTGAAGGCGTGGCAGTTGAGCTCGCCGGCATTGAAGTGCGTACGCCGGCCGGTGACCAGTTGATCGATTCGTTGGATGTGGAGCTGGAAACTGGCGCTTCGCTGGTGATCACAGGACGCTCGGGCTCCGGTAAGACCACCCTGCTACGCAGCCTGGCCGAGTTGTGGCCGTTCGCCTCGGGGACCTTGTGCCGCCCCGACGGCGAGAACGCGACGATGTTCTTGTCACAGTTGCCGTATGTGCCGCTGGGCACTTTGCGTGGTGTGGTGTGCTACCCGAATTCTCCGGACGACATCGCCGAAGACACCTTGCGCGACGTCCTGAGCAAGGTGGCACTCGCCCCGCTGTGCGACCGGCTGGACGAAGAGCGGGACTGGGCCAAGGTGCTCTCCCCCGGCGAGCAACAACGTGTTGCCTTCGCCCGCATCCTGCTCACCAAACCGCGGGCGGTATTCCTCGACGAGTCCACCTCCGCACTCGACGAAGGGTTGGAGTTCGCGCTCTACCAGATGCTGCGCAACGAACTGCCCGACTGCGTCGTGGTTAGCGTCAGCCATCGCAACACCGTCGAGCAGCACCACGAGCAACAGCTCGAATTGCTTGGCAGCGGCCAATGGCGACTCAGCCCGATCGACAAGGAGCCCGCGCAGGTCTAGCTGCTTGCTGCCGCGTGCGCTCCGGCGCTGTGGTCTTTACCGCGCCTGCGCCCCCGCTGCCGCGTGTGCTCCGGCGAGACGCCCGAAGAATGAGCCCTCGCCCAGCTGCGTACCGCTGGCATATCCCTTTCCGTCCTGGGCGATGTTGGACGCGCACGCGCCCACCGCATAGAGCCCCGGGATAACGTTGCCGTCGGCGCGTTGTGCCTCGCCGTCGACGGAGACCGTCAGGCCGCCCATGGTGAATCCCGAGTACATCGCCCGCCCGAGCGACAGATCGAACACCGCCCACGGGCCATTGCTTTGTGACGCAAGATATTCCGGCTGCTTGCGGAAATCAGGGTCCTCGCCCTTGGCCGCGAACTCGTTGTAGCGTTCCAGCGTTGCCGCGAGGTTGCCCGCGGGGATGTCGAGGGCGTCCTCCGCTTCGGCGATGGTCTCGTAGCCATCGAGGAACTTGATCAGTGGCATCGCGGGCATCTCGGTGTGGGCTTCGTCGACGATCAGGTAAGCGGTTTGGTCGGGCTGCTCCAGCACGAACGCCGAGGTGCGCGAGTGATAGGAATCCTCGGCGACGAACCGCTTGCCCTCCTTGTTGACGATCAGACCCGTCAGCAGAATTTCCGGCGGATAGGCCGCGGCGGTGATGAACATCTCGTCCATGTTCTCGGTGGTACCTCCCGCCGAGACACCCATCCGGATGCCCAGCCCGTCGTCGTTGGGGTTGCCCAGGATGTAGGGCGCGACCAGGCCATGGTGTTTACTGCGCCGCGGCTGGCCCAGTGCAGGGGTGTGCTCGGCGACCATGTCCGGGTTCATCACGAAACCGCCGGCCGCGATGATGACCGCTTTGGCCTTGACCGCGCCGGTTTCGGTGAAGTGCTTCCAGGTGACACCGACCACCGCACCGTCATTGTCCAGGATGAGGTTGGTTGCTCCGGTCTCATAGCGAATCTCCACTGCCAAGTCGGCGGCGCGTTTCACCAGCAGGTCGACGACCATGGCGGCGCCGCCAAGTTCGCCCGGCACCGGCACGGAGTGCCCGCGCGGCGCTGGAATGGCCTGCTCGCAGAAGGGCCACACCTTTTCGTTGCCGGTGTAGCTCAGGCCCTCGGTGCCCGCTGGGACGACCACTTTGCCAGGGACGTAGCTGCGCTCGAATTCGAAACCGAGGTCTTCCAGCCAATTGAAATGCTCGACACTGCCGTCGCTGTATACGCGAATCTTTTCGAGGTCGGGCTGTCGCGACACCGCGACCAGATACTTGTACATCTCCTCCGCTGAGTCGGCGTGCCCGGTTGCCTGTTGCACCGCCGTTCCGCCGCCCAGGTAGAAGTGCCCTCCGGCAAGCGAAGTGGTGCCGCCTGCCACCGACCCGCGCTCGAGCACCAGCACCCGAGCACCCGCGGCGGCCGCACTGACCGCCGCGCACCCCCCGCCGATGCCGAATCCGATCACCACTACGTCGACGTCATCCGACCAGGCCGCGACCTTGTCCGCGCTGACTGTCGCTGGAATCTCGGTGCTCACCGCTGCTCCTGTTTGATGTAGTCGTAGAACGCCCTCATGTCCGGCGAGATATATGCGATCTCGATGTACGGCACTCCGGCCTGTGGCGCTGACACGTAGGCGAAGTGAATTCCGCCGGGCATCACGCCTTGTTGCACAACCTCGGCTCCGTGGTCTGCGGCTTCGGCCAGCGCGGCATCGAACCCCTCGAGGGTTTCGGCCTCCATACAGACGTGGTGCAGGCCCGGCCCGCGGTCGCGCAGAAAGTCACTATAGATGTTCTCCCCGCGGACCGGCGCAATGAGCTCCAACTGCATGTCTCCGAGGTAGCTCAGCGAGATGCCCGCCACAAAGTCGGCAGGCTTGCCGAGGTAGCTGCAACTGTCCGGAGCAAAGTGCACGTCCGGTATCCGCACCCACTTCCGGACGCCTAACAAGCCGGTGAGGGCCGTTTCGGTGGCGTCAAGATCGTGAGTTACCCATGCGATCTGTGTCGGCGATTGGCCGGGAAGGTTCATCGTCTCGCAGGATAGCCCAGCCGGCCAAGCGGCAGAAAGGGGCCGAATGGACCCGAGATAGATTTGCCGCGGTCAGCCGCATCGGGTCCGGAAAAGCCGAATGAACGTGTTCCATTTTAGGTCGTCAATGTTGGTTGAGAACATCAACCAACAGCTGCAGCTGACCGTCGAACACCGCTTCAGGATCGGTCAGGGTATCGGCTCCGTACTGTCCGAAGACCTCCAGGCTGACAGCGCCCACCACCCCCGCCCACATCAAGAAACACTTTGCGACCACCTGATCGTCGCCAGGAAAGCCGAATTCCTGGCGAATCCGGTCAAAATCTGACGACATTGGTTGTGAAGCAACATCATTCGTTAATCTGACATCGCCGGTGGCAATCCCTGCGGCCACCGCGTCCAAGAACGCTCCGACCACGCGGGTGCCGACCGCGACGGTGCGCTCCGCCGGCGCGTGGTAACCCGGAACGGGACTGCCGTAAAGCAGGGCCCAGCGGGCCGGGTGGGCAACGGCCCAGCGTCGAACCGCATGCGCGATGGCGATGACGTCGTCGCTCCACAGCTCGGCCTCGGAGTCGCGGGCCCGGTCCACGCTGTCGGCGAGGTCTGCATAGGCGTCCACGAGCAGCAAGGTCAGCAGCTCGTCGCGGCTGGACACGTACCGATACACAGCCGAGGACACCATGCCCAGGTCGCGCGCTATCGCGCGCAGGGACAGCCCGGCCGCCCCGTACTCGACCAACTGACGCCGCCCAAGGTCCACAATTTTCGCCTCGAGCTGTTCCCGGGAGTCCTGGCGCTTGCCCACACGGCCAGTGTGGCACATCCGAGATCACTGCTCTTGTATTTAGCGCAGGGTTGTGGCACCTTAGATTTAGTGAGAGCGGTGCTCTCTGTAGCTTGAGAGGATGCATGATGACAACCCGATACGAAGAACCCAACCGTGCGGCGCGGGTCGCCAACGCGCCGATGCGCTGGCTTGCCGAAATGGGGATCAGCATTGCCGGGACCCGAGCGCTGCGCGTCCGTGGCCGCAAGACCGGAAAGCAGCGTGCCGTGGTGATCAACCTGCTGACCGTCGACGGCGTGGACTACCTGGTCTCCCCGCGCGGTGACACCCAGTGGGCGCGCAATGTCAGAGCCGCCGGCGTCGTCGAGATGGGTCCGCGCTGGCGCAACGAGCACCGTCGGGTCAGCGAAGTCGACGACGCGGCCAAACCCGAACTGTTACGACGCTATTTGGCCAGGTGGTACTGGCAGGTCAAGGGGTACGTCGCCGGGCTGACACCAGATTCCAGTGATGAGCAGATGTGCGCTGCAGCACCTTTGATCCCGGTGTTCGTGCTCGCGAGGTCTTGAACCGATCCCCCAACAGTCGGGGTCAGCCGGGGAAGCTCGCGGCGGCCATATCCTGGCGTGCCTCGTCGGAGGCGGACCGCCAGGACACCGCCGCGGGGAAATCGCCCCACACGCTGTTGAAGATCCCGACAATTTGCCCAGCTCCCTCGTTAGGGGCCAGGTACACCGGTCCGCCTGAATCGCCTTTCTGGCTCAGGACGCCGTGGGACATGGTGAACCAGTCGTTGTTGACGCTTTCAACCGTTCCACAGGTCTCCCCTGTGGTCACCCCGAAATGGCAGATTGCCTGGCCAGGCTGAATCGCCGCCTTCGGGTTAAATTCCAACGGACGCCCACCGGGCAAAATGTTGTTCGAGGTGATGCCGTCGGCAAGGACGATCGCTTCATAGTCGGTGATCAGTTCGTTGGTTGTCACCGTCGTTCCGCTGGGTGTGTTGTCCCGGAACGCCGCCAGATGGCCAATGACGCGGCGGTTCTTGTCGGTGACGGGTGCTGTCCCGCTGCGACAATGCCCCGCGGTATACGCGATTTTCTGGGCCGGATCGACGTAGCCCAGCGTGCACAGCCGGTTGTCCTGCAGGATTTCCATGCCTGGGTACACCACTAACGGCTCTGCTCGGGCCGTGATAGCTGGCACGCCAGGGGAAATTGCCACGACAAAAAGCGATGCGGCCAATGCGCGCAGTACCAGGCGGTGCACCATGAACGGGCTCCGTTCCGTCAAGGCCGGCGCACGCACCGACCACATATTGAGATTACGTCGTTATCGCTTCGACATAAAACTCTTCGCGCCGGCTGGCGTAAACGTTACGGTGAGGTCGCGAGCGGAGTCGTGCTGCTGAACGGAATCTTGGGGCGCAAGCTCCGGACTTGAAGTCCGGGGTGAGCCCCATCTCGTTTATGGCCGGGCGTAGTCCGGGCGCTCACGGTGGTCGTGCTTGGCCGTCAAGGTAGTGCTTAGTAATCGACAACGGTGCGCCTGCGCAGGACACGGCGAGATAGGACGGCGACCATAGGTGTCCGCGCATGCGGGCGCGGACACAAGGCTCGGGTGTATTCGCGTCGCACGGCGTGGGCCGTGCGGCCTTTGAGTCGCTCAACCAGTGTGGAGATCGCCAAGGTTGGTGGATAGGCGACAAGCACATGCATGTGGTCGGCTTCGCCGTTGAACTCCACCAGCTCGACATCGAGTTCGTCGCGCACCGCGGCTGGACCTGGAGGCAGCCAACCAAGGCTGGCGGCTCCACCGTCACGACGTTGATGGGCGCCGAGGTCCAGCCGCAGCAGTATCCAACCGGCGAGGCCGCAGACATCCGCCGTCGCGGAGGTCAGTGGCGCGTATCAAGGCCCGCAGGGCCGCGAAGCGACAGAGCCAGTCGGCGCGAACTTTCCACTACCAACCGGCCCACGGCGTTGCCCACATGAGCAACGAGACAGCCGACTGACACAGGGAATCCCCGCAATTTCACTGCAGGGAGGACGTCAATTGGTTGACTACTCGCGGCGCCCAGCCCGGGGGCCCAAAAACGTAGCCGAGTCGATCGCGCAGGCGGCTGGCCGATCGCCAGTCCCTGGCAATTGCGACGTATTCGCGAGTCTGCAGGGTCCAGATATTGAACGTGTCAACCTGCTTCGTGAGGCCGTAGTGCGGGCGGAACAGCTCGGACTGGAAACTGCCGAAGAGCCGGTCCCAGACGATCAGGATGCCGCCATAGTTCTTGTCGAGGTACAGCTTGTCCATCCCGTGGTGCACGCGATGGTGTGACGGTGTGTTGAAGACGAATTCGATCGGACGCGGCAACTTGTCGATCCGCTCGGTATGCACCCAGAACTGGTAGATCAGGTTCAGCGAGAAGCTGAAGAACACCATCCCGGGGGGAATCCCCAACAGCGGCAAGGGGATCCACATCAAGATCTCGCCGCTGTTATTCCATTTTTGCCGCAGCGCGGTGGCGAAATTGAAGTATTCGCTGGAGTGGTGAGCCTGGTGAGTGGCCCAGATCAGCCGGATTCGGTGCGCGATGCGGTGGTAGGTGTAGTACAGCAGATCGACGCCGAGGATCGCGATTGCCCAGGTGTACCAGTGGGTTGCCGAAAGATGCCAGGGCGCCACGTAGGTGTAGATCGCCACGTAGCCAAGGAGGGCCAAGGACTTCCAACCGGCGGTGGTGGCCACCGACACCAGCCCCATCGAGATGCTTGCCCAAGAGTCGCGGGTCATGTAGGCGCCCGCGCCGGGCCTTTGCACGTGGGCGACGTCGGGGTTGTCCGTGCCAGCGGTTTCGATGCGTTCTAGCTTGCGGGCAGCGGTCCACTCGAGAATCAACAACAGCAGGAAGAATGGAATGGCAAACAGCACCGGGTCCCGCATCTGCGGGGGTAGCACGGACAAGAAACCAGCGAAAGCGCCCACACAGACAGATTACGACCCGCGATGCACCCTTGTGGACGGTAGAGGTGACGCTCATTCACACTGTGGATGATGACGAGATCGTCGGGGTGTTGAGTCGTTGACCAGTGTGGTCGTGATCGGCTCCGGGTTCGCGGGGCTTTGGGCGGCGCTCGGGGCTGCCCGACGACTCGATGAGCTCGGCGTCCCGGCGGGCACAGTCGATGTCACCGTGCTGAGCGCCACACCATTTCACGACACCCGGGTACGCAATTACGAGGCCGATTTGAGCGAGTGCCGCATCCCGCTCGCCGACGTGCTCGATCCCGCCGGGGTTGCGCATATCGCCGCCGAAGTGACCGCGATCAACACCGATACCGGCACCGTCACCACAGCAGACGGCGTCACGTACGGCTACGACCGACTGGTGCTGGCGTCGGGCAGCCAGGTGGTCAAACCCGCCATAGCAGGGGATGCACGAGTTCGGTGGCCACCAAGCAGATCGTCAATACCCAGCGGATCTATCCACCACTGATCCGAAGCCGCATTGAATTGCTGGCTGCGGCCGCACCAGATCTGCAGGCCCGCCCCTAATCCCGGTTGGGTCAGTCTGTCTGCAGTTGATCTCCGGCGTTCCACTGCACCGCCTGAATACCCGGCTGCACGGACAATTCGGCTACCAGCTGTTCAAGCTTTGCCGGCGTATGGCCGTTCATGAGGAGGTGCGCGGTTACCGTGACGGCATCATCGGTCTGTCCTGATCGGATGCCGCGCAGCGTGATGTCGTTGTTGCTGGTGTATTGCACGATCTGCGCGCGCACGTATTTATCTGCTTTGGGACGGCACACCACCTGCACCAGGTACGGCTGCAGGCCTTCGTCGTCTTCGCTGAGGTGATCACGGTCGATCAGGCGACCCAGGGGCCGTCCGAACAAGTGGATGCCGACGACGACGCCGGTGGCGATCAGCGTGAACACCAGGTGACCCGACGCGGCCAGCACACCGACGGCGGCCGAGCACCACAGGGTGGCGGCGGTGTTGAGGCCCCGGACGTTGAACCCCTCGCGCAGGATGACGCCACCGCCGAGAAACCCGATCCCGGACACCACGTACGACGCGACTCTGGTCGGGCTGCTGTCCTCGGTCGCCACGGAGTAGAGCACGAACAGGGTCGCGCCGGCGGCCACCAGCGCGTTGGTACGCAGCCCGGCCGTGCGCGCTCGCCATTGCCGCTCTAATCCGATGAGCGCGCCGCAACCCACACCGACGGCGAGTCGGAGTGCGAACTCGGCAACACTCAATGTCTGCATGGCTGCTACCCCCTCTGACCCCAACCTGAGCACCCGCGCAATGCCGGGTGATGCCGGCACCAGGACGCCCGCCGGTCGGCGGCAGCTAACCAGATCCAAGTGAACAGCAGGTGGAACTCGGTCAAACCCGTTGCGTTGCAGCCATCCGCCGTAAACCGCCGCCTTGCCACACGGTCATTCTGCCGTCAACTCCGGCAGTCGATGGCCGCGGCGATCGCGTTAGCGTCAGGCCTTGGAGAGTTGTTGGGGGCAGTAGAATTTCGCTGAGATCATGGCGAAGTTGGATGCGACCTCCATGTCCATTCCGGGGTTGTGAGATTTCACGTCGTGGACCAACTCCAGGCCGGACTCGCCGCCACTCAGGCATGTGCATACCGCTTTGCCGGACGTGATGGCTTGAGCGGGGTTGGCGTAGTCAATGCCGACTTGTCGCAGCGCAGAGAGGAAGCCAGCGTCGTCGCCGCTGAGGTCGTCCGGATCGGCAGACACCGGCGCCGCGAGGCCGATCATGGCGAAAACGCCGAGTAGCGCAAGTAGCCGTTTCATAACTCACCTTTCTCCGATGCATACGCATTCGCTTGCACTCCAGAATGCCTTAACTCGCCGCGCTGCTGGCGCAGCCCGTGGGCGACTGCGCACCAACGGCAAGCGGCTTGAACACCGAATTAGACTGCTCGCCAGCCAATTACGCCTCCGAGGGAACAACTTTGGCCTTGTCGCCTTTTTTCAGGTGCACCGCGTGGATGCCGGGTTTTTTGGCCAGCTGTTCGAGGAGGCTGTCCAGGCCCTCTTGATCGACAGTGTGGTGCTGCACGCTTTCGGGCTTTTCCGAGATTTGTGCGACCAGGCGTTGCAGTTTCTCCGGTGAGTGGGCGTCCTTGAGGTCTTTGAGCGGCTTGATACGACCCCGCACGCCGGCACGGGCCACCACAGTGGGACCTCCGGAGCCCATGGCGGCACCGAGCATCCCCGCCGTGGATATGGAACTGAACAGGCCCCCCTCGCCGAGCGCGGCCGCCGGTACTGCGTCTGGCCCAGCGGCCGACAAGGCGGAGGCGACCATTCTGACGGCTGGGGTGTTGACGGCCCAGCTCGGTGGAACAGACAACTTGTCGACCAATGTGCCGGCATTTCCCATACCGCCCTGGACGGCGTTGAACAGCGTGCCCCGGCCCCAGTGCGGCACCAGCCCGGCGCCCAGCGCGTCTTTGGGGAGCGCGCCAAGTGCTGATGTTGGCTTCGGGGCGAACTTGAGGAACTGCGATACGGGAAAGTTGATGAGCAGGCCGATGTCGTTGTAGCCCGTGGTGAAGCTGAGCGGAACCTTGATGACGTTGTAAAGGTCTGTATATAAGGTTGCCGCGCCCGCCCCAAAGAGCGAGTTCAGGAGATTGTTGCCGGTGTCATTGATGCTGGTGCCCAGGTTTGCCAGCGTTTTCGTCACTTGCGTGATGAAGGTTTGCAGCTCTGACACGACCGACTGCGCACTGCCGGCCGAGGTGGCAGCGGCGTGTCCTACCGATGCCGCCTGGGCGGCCAGCCCGCCGGCGTTGGTGATCTGCGGCGCGGAGGTGAACGGCGTCACGTTGGTGGCGGCCGCTGCCGAGCTGGTGTAGTTGTCCATCGCCAGGGCGTCTTGGGCCCACATTTCGGCGTATTGGATCTCGGTGGCCGCGATCGCCGCGGTGTTCTGCCCGAACGTGTTAGTCGCCACCAGCGACGCCAGTTGGCTGCGGTTGGCCGCGACCTCGGTGGGTGGCACGTGCGCGGCGAACGCCGTCTCATAGGCGGCGGCCGCCGCGGTGGCCTGGGTTGCGGCTTCGGCCGCTTGGGCGACGGTGGCCTGCATCCAGCTCAGGTAGGGCGTGACCGCGGCCGCCATGGCCAGCGATGACGGACCGACCCAGTCCCCACTGGTCAGGGTGGAGATCACCGATGAATAGGCGGACACCGTCGATTGCAATTCGGTGGCCAGCCCGTCCCAGGCCGCGGCGGCGGACCGCATCGACCCCGATCCCGGGCCGGTGTACATCCGGCCCGAGTTGAACTCTGGCGGAAATGCTGCGTAGAACATGTCTATACCCCTCTCATCGCTGTCATTGCCGTCAGTCCTCGAGAGCCGGTATCACGATGATGGTGGCTGCGGCGGGGTCAGCTTCGGCCACCAGACCGCCAAATGACGTTGCCGCGGCGCCGCCAGTGGAGCTGAACGAGCTCGCGGTGAGGGCGCGCCCGGCCAGGCTCGACAGGGCCATCTGGCTGAAGACGCCGCCCTCAGCGGTCAAAGAGGCCGCCGGGGCGGCCGCCATGTTCATCGGCAGCACCGAGGCCAGCGTCTTGATCCCCGGCGCGGCTTCGGTCCAGCCCTGTGGCACCGACATACTGCCCACCAGAGCCGCTCTGCCCATGGACCCCGAGACTGGCGCCGCACCTAAGCTCGCCGAGCTCAGGTGTGCCGGCGCCCCGCCCATCAGCGGCGCCAACGCCCCGACTGCGGCTTTTGCGGGAGCGCCGAAGGCGGCCAGGGACTGGCCGTTTTGGGCGTAGGCGTACGTCTGCCCAAACGACAGGAACGGCCCACCGGGTATGGAAGACAACCCCTGCAGAGAGTAGGACTGCGACGCGATGGCCGAGAAGAAAGTGTTCAGGTTTCCCAGGTTGGTCTCAAGGGTCGGCAACAGTGGAATGTTGAGATAATTCGGTATTGCCAGGCCCTCCAAAAACGACGAGGCTTGCGTCGGCAAGGACACGATATTCGTTGCCAGGGTTTGCAACCACGTCGGTATCGACTCGATCAGGGCGACCAGCTGTGAGCCGACGCCCGAGGCCGCCGAGGTGGCGGTGGCGGCCGCCGGTTGAACGGCCGCCGCGGTCGCGTTGGTGGTCTGCGGCGGCTCGGTGAACGACGTCAACTGCGACGCGGTCGACGACGAGCCGGCATAGGCATACATCCCGGCCGCATCCTGGGCCCACATTTCCGCGTAATGGATTTCAGCAGCCGCGATCGCCGCGGTGTTTTGGCCCAAAATGTTGGTCGCGACCAACGCCGCGAGCAGCGCACGATTAGCCGCGATCACCGGCGGCGGCACCATCGCCGCAAACGCGGTTTCGTAGGCGCCCGCGGCGATCTTGGCCTGGCTGGCCGCCAACTCGGCCTGCGCCCCGGTCGCGGTGATCCACGCCACATACGGCGTGGCCGCAGCCGCCATCGCCACCGAGGACGGACCCGCCCACGACCCGACCGTCAAACTCTGGATCGTCGACCCGTACGAAGCCGCCGCGGACTGCAAATCCGAAGCCAATGCATCCCAGGCCGCCGAAGCTGCCAACATCGGCCCCGAACCCGCTCCCGCATACATCCGTGCGGAATTGACCTCCGGCGGTAGCGCCCCGAAATCCAACATCTACGACCTCCGGTCCTTTATCCCGCGGCGGCCGCGTTAGCGGCCTCGGTGGCCGCATACGACGCTGAGCTGACCCCCAACGTGGACACAAACTGCTCGTGAATCGCCGCAGCTTGCGCCGCCACCGCCTGATACACCTGCGCATGCGCGGCGAACTGCGCAGCAGCCAGCACCGACACCTCGTCGGCCGCGGCCGGAACCACCCCGGTCGTCGGGCTAGCCGCCGCCGCGCTACCCGCACTCATCGCCGAGCCGATACCCGCCAAACTGCTGGCCGCCGCCGCCAGCGACTCGGGCTGTGTGGTGACAAAAGACATTGGGTTCCTCCCTCTAATGACCTCAGATAACGATGCAGTCGAGAACGTTCCGGTTCCGTTGAGTGGCCGCCATGATGATCAGGTCCGCCCTGAAGCGGGCCTCGACACTCTTGAGAAATCGGTCAGATCCGTCGCTTATTCGATGTGTTTGATGTCAACAGACAAGCGCTCTCCCGGTTTGAATATTTGGCAGATATCTCTGCGCCCGACTCGCAGTGAACATAGCAATCATCGTGAGCAAAACGTAGCGAAAATCTGTTCCGAACAGGTAATAACAATGTAACGGGAAGATGTCATAGACGCCTTATCCGTCGTGGGTCTTATACATCCGCAGTGAATTGTTTAAGACAGCAAAAACACTGGTCACGCCTATATTTGATGACCAGTAGGCAAGTGAAACCGATCCACATATAACCGTGGATCGATTTATTCGAACTATTTGTGGATCGACGTCTTCGGCGATCGCGTCAGTTATTTTCGGTCTTGATTATCAATAACATCGATCGCGAACGCAGAAACCTCCTCTAAGCGGTTGCCGATATTTCGAATAGGGCGCTCGGGCATACCGGATCGGCGCGGTTCTCAAGTGCTGATCGCTTCCGGAGGGCCGGTCTGGACGCTGGTACAGGATGCCATCGAATCTTCGGCCCTAGGTGCAGCCGACGGGGCTGTCGGTGCCGGGCATGCCCCCGCTATGGGCAGCAACGTCGCCGAATTGATGGTTAATAGCCATGCTGTCCTCCCCTAGAGTTCACCCAAATTAAACATGCGTAGCTGAAGCGAGGCTTGCCCGCTGCTGGGGGTTTGCTGTGAGGCGGATTGCCGCCGTATGCGGTGGTCAGCGGTACGAGCTGGGCTATCCGCAGCCCTCCCCTGCATGAACTTCAACCTGCGGCCGGCGAACGTGCGACGAAGGTGGGGCGGAAGCCGTATTGGGGTACTGCTCGTCCGTAGGCCTGGGTCATGTTGCCGCCCAGCGGCACCTGCTGCCATCGCTGACGGAGGAGCCACCATTGGTGTGCCTCCCAGGGTTGAGGACAGCGGGTTGTGCAGGAGTGCCGGGCCGGTCCAGCTTGGCGGTACCGACATGGTGGCGATGATCGAGGAACGGCCACGCCCCGCGGACGCGGAGTTGCCCATTGCCCAGATGGGACCGAGTGGGCCGGCAACCGCGCGCCACCGCCGTCTCGGCCTGGGCGGCGGCCTGCTCAGCCTGCACCGCAGTGCTACTCATCCACGCCACATAGGGCGCGGCTGCGCCCGCCATCGACGCCGACGCCGACGCCGACGCCGGACCATGCCATCCTTCGCTGGTCAATGCCGTGAGCAGCGACCCATACGACGCTGCCGTGGAATGCAATTCAGCGGCCAGCCCCTTCCACGCCGACGCCGTAGCCAACATCGGACTCGAACCCGCGCCCGAATACATCCGAGCCGAATTGACTTCCGCCGGCAACACGGCGATATCCAGTATTGCGGTCATGGTTACCTCTCCCCGAAGCGGGATGTGATGCTGAATTGTGTTGCGGCCAAGCTCGATAGCTAGTTAGCCGCGGCCGGAAGCAACCCGGTGAGATGGAACGTGGGAGCCACGGGGCTCCTCACAGCGCATGCCGCGCTTAGGGACACCGTGAAAGGGCTTGCAATCCAGGTCTTTCCGGGCTAATCCGGCTCAGGCGGTGGAAGGGGTGCCGGGGTCGGATCGCAACGAAATGATCATCGATCTGGCATACGGACTGTCGTCGGAACTCATTTCGCTCTCACCTCCTCACGGCCAGGGCACACGGGGGTGCCGCACTTCGCACACGGGAAGACGGCCCAGCGAAAACATCAGTAAACACCGAGTCCGCACCCCTCTCGTCAGAGCTTTGGCACCACACGGCGTATCCAGCTCAATCAAAGCCGGAAGCCACTTGGGCTCAACCCTTAAGCCGGGAAGAGCTGTCCTGACCCGGGGCGTCTTTCGACGTTCGAGGTCAGTGGCCTATATCCATGCAGAAGCCTCACCTAGCGAGGTGCATACAAAACCCACGGTGGCACCCGCAGCGACGTGCGTCAACCCAGCCGCCACGCAGTTGTCGTGGTCCGCTCCTGCTATCCGGCGGCCGGTGGCCGTGCCATTACCGTCGGGCGGAACCCGTATCGCGGTCCACTGCCGAAGTGGTTGGCGGCCGGGCCGACAGCCGGAACCCCCGGCATGCCGGGCACCCCCGACGAGCTCTCCGGCACCACAGTCCCGGTCCAGCCCCCTCCCGGGAGCGCCACGCCCGAATGGTTGGCCACCTGGGTGGCCGCCGTCCAACTCTGGGGTACCGACAATCGCCCGACGAGTACGGACCGGGCCGGCGCCGCCGAAACCCCGCCCAGGCCCGGCACGCTCGCGGGCCCGTGCACGCTGGCAAAGGCAGGGAGCTCGGACCCAGCGCCAGGTACCGCCACTGCTCCCGGCTGCAGTTCGTTGATGTTGGACATCCCGCTGGTGACTGCCGGCCAGATGATCGCGGGGTTTACGTACCCGGCGGAACTGAGCCCGTTGAAGAAGTTGGAATTCAAGAAAGTACCCAGCGGGTTTCCGTCGTTACCGGAAAGGAAATTCAGGATGTTTGTGATCACACCCGACGGCGTCGGAAGAGAAGACGCACCGTTCGACACTGATGACAGTGGCGACGCGAGTCCTTGCAGCGCGGTCTGCAGAGTGGACATCAGCTGGGACAGCGCGTCTTGCGTGCCGGTGGCTGCCGTGGTGCCGCTGGCTTGGGCTACCGCTGCGGCCTGGCCGATTTGCCCGGCCGGGTTGGCAATCTGTGCCGGCTGCGTGAACGGTCTTAAAACCGAGGCCGAGGCCGAGCTCGCGGCATAGCTGTACATCGCCACCGCATCCTGCGCCCACATTTCGCCGTACTGGGCCTCGGTCGCCGCGATCGCGGGCGCGTTTTGACCGATGACATTGCTCGCGACCAGCACCGCGAGTTGAGCACGGTTGGCCGCAACCCCGGCCGGGGGCACCGTCATGGCAAACGCCGTCTCAAAGGCGCCCGCCGCCGCGACGGCGTTGGTGGCCGTCTGCTCGGCTTGCGCTCCAGTGACCCGCATCCAGGCCATGTAGGGGGCGACCGCAGCCGACATCGATGCCGACGTCGGTCCCAGCCATTCTTCGCCGGTGAGCTCCGAGATCACCGACTGGTAGGTTGATGCTGTCGACCGCAGCTCGTCAGCAACCCCCTCCCAGGCCGCCGCGGTAGCCATCATCGGCGCCGACCCAGGCCCGAAATACATTCGCGCAGAGTTGATTTCTGGTGGTAGCGCTCCGAAATCCATTGTCAGCACCCCCCGCAAGCGAATGCGATCGCGTTGATGGCGACCATCGCCGCGCCAACCGGGTGTAAGTCGCCAGCCGCAGCGGCTGACGATTCCTGTTGTGTCACAACAAACAACATCGGACTTCTCCTAATGAGATAGCCCGATCCGGCTACGGAACTCGGCCGCTAAGGCGGTGTGAGAGTGCAGCTGACCACACGTGCATCGTCGGAAAGCACCGTGACCGGATCGGAGGAAACGGTCATCGATTTCGTACAGCCACAGTCGATTGGACTAGTGCGCATCACCTCCCGCCATGGTGCGCATACGCGGGTTGGCGCGCGCTCGCACAAATGGGATGAGGTTGCCCGGCGGTGTTTGCCGGGCGCTGCACCCCTGTAGTCGGAGCTCCGGAACCAAAACAGCGTATCGGGCTGAAACGGCGTCGGAAGCACAGTCAATTCAACTCATAACAGTCAAGCTGGTCTTAGCTCAGCGGATTGGACGACACTCCGGTCGAATGCTTATGTTCCTACTCACGGCAATGGGCCCGGCGGCAACCCGCGAGACTGCAACTGCCGACGCATACAGCGAGTGGGACCGTCGGTAGTTACAGTTTCGCGGCAACGCGCCTGGCGCCACCCAGCACCGGAACCTACGTCGTCTTCTTCTCGGCTACCGCCGCACCCAGGCCTTCGGCGAGGTCTTCGCCGGTCAACTGTTTGAACCGCATGAGTTGGTCTGAGCTGAAGTCGTTGAGCTCGCTGGCCAGCACGGCGTCGAGGTCTTCGTCGTCGAGGCGGAAACTACGGTGGTCGCGCGCCTTTTCAACCACGTTGCGCACGAAGCCGGCATTACCGAGCATGTCGATACCGCGGATCAGATCGCCCTCTTCGGAGAGGGACTCGTCGAGGTAGAACTTGGTATACGACGGCAACAGCACTTGGGCTTCTTCGTCAGTGATGACGTCTTCGTTCTCCCGGGCCATCATTCGGGTCAGCGCGACCAATTCGTCCGGGGTGTAGCTGTAGAACTCAATCACGGTAGAAAACCGCCGTCGCAGACCCTGATTCACCTCGAGCATCTTTTCCATCGCCTTGGCATAGCCCGCGCCGAATACCACCAGCTCGTCACGATGATTCTCCATGTACAGCAGCAGGGTGTTGATGATCGCGTTGCCGTACGGGTCGCCCTGCTGGTAACCGTGCTCGTGCAGAGTGTGCATCTCGTCGAAGAAGACCGCCCCGCCGATCGCGCCTTCGAGCATCTCCTCGGTGTTCTTCTCGGCGTCGGCCATGTATCGGCCCAACAGCTTTGTGCGGCTCGTCTCCACCACCAGCGGCTTGCGCAGCACGGTCAGGCCGCACAGCTGCTTGGAGAACGCGCGCGCTACCGAGGTCTTGCCCGTACCGGGCGGCCCCAGCAACAGCATGTGACGCGATGTCACCGGCACCGGCAGCCCCATCTTGGCGCGCGCCAGGTTCACCTTTGTCGTCGACTTGATGAGTTTGATTTCCCGTTTGGCGCGTTCCATGCCCAGCATCGCGTTGAGCTCGGCATCCCCTTCGGCCAGGTATTTCGTAGCCTCCTCGGAGTGGCGAGCGGCCTCGGTTTGCGCGCGGGTCGGTGCGGTCTCCGGATCCCACGGATCCGTGCGGGCTTCGATTGTTTCCGGGTCGGTGAGGATCAGCCGAAAGTTGGGGTTGTCGAGCGCTTCCCGTGCGGGGGTGAACTTCGGATCCCGCGAATACACCCGGCGCAACAATTCGAGGGCCTCGTCCTCGCGGCCCACATGCCGCAAACACATGCCTTGGGTGTACAACGTGATATTGGCCGCGCCCGGCACCCGGTCACCCTCGACAGCATCCTGGCCGCGCCGAAAGGCCTCCTCGAAAACCCCCAGCGAGGCGAGCGCCGTGGTAGCCATCGCCGCGCCGGCGGCCCGCAACTCCGGCTGACGCCAGGTCGCTCCCTCAGGAAACTGGTTCAGCACATCCGGCCAGCGTCCGGTGCGGAAGTACAGCACGCCGCGTACATAGCTGACCAGCTCGCTATCGAAAGGATGGCGGGGCTCGACGCCGTCGAGCAGTTTCGCCGCCTCCGCGTAGCGTTTGGCTTCGGCGAGGACCGCCGCGTAAGCGCAAGCCAGCGACTCCACGCTGGTGACCGCGAGCTTCAGGAACAACCCGTCGGACACTTCGGGACGGAACTGCAAATCTGTGACTCCGAGGCGACGGGTCTCCCAGCCGAATGTTCTGATCGATGCCCACGCGCCAGCGAGCACGTCGATGCCTTGCTCGCCGGCGAATATTCGCGCCAGCCAGGCATCGCACATTCCTGGATCAAGGGCGGTCGCCGTGTTGAACATTTGCGCTGCCACTTGCGGGTTGTGGCTGGGCTGCAGCCCGTTGACCGAGATTCCCGATGCCAGTAGACCAGCGACCATCGCATTGCGGGAGTCTTCAGCGGTTGACTGCGGTCGACTCATTGCCTTGCTGGCACGCTCGTTGAGCTCTCCTGAACGTGACCCACCTTCAACAACAGCTCTTCTTGGTCGAGCAATCCTCGGCTGGGCACGGCCAGTGGGGCACGGCTCGCCGGGGCCGGCAGGCTGGCACGCACCGCGGCTAACTGACGACCGGTGAGCCGGTTAAGCCCCGCCGATGCCTCCTTGGGCAGCGGACCGTCGGTGTGGTAGCGCACCCAAGCCGACACCTCGGGCGTGCCGCCATGACTAATGAGGCGGATCGTGAGGACAGTGGCGTCGGTTTCGGGCAGCCACAGCGCGTCGAGCGTCTCGGACGTGATATCCGCAGGCGTCAGCGCGAAGCTGGTGGCAAAGCCGTTGAAATGCTTGAGGTGGCGCCATCCCGGTCGGCTCCAGGTCGGCTCCAGGTCCGCTAGCACGGCGCTGTCGACCTCAGAGAGCTCCTCGGCGGTCACCGGCCGCGCGGCACAACTCAGTCCGTCGAGATCTTGGGCGAGCCGCTCGGTGGCCGCCACCAGGGTGCAGGCTAGTGAATCGCGGGCCGCTACGGCCGCTACGTTGCGCTGCGGGTTCATCCGCAACACCAGCCAGGTGCGGCGTACGTAGGCGGCGGGCTGATCACTCACCAGCCCCCACTCTTCGGGGCCCCAATCATCGAGTTTTGACAACTCGGCGGCGTTGCCCCCGCGGCGTACCTTCACCGAGACGATATCGATGCCGTCGAGGTGGATATCGAACTGGCGCAGCCCATCGGCAACTGCCGCGACCAGCAAGGTGCCCGACGTCGCCCGATGGCGGTGACGTGCGGATCCGTCGTCCTCACCGCTGTCCACCGCGATCACCGAGACCAGCTGGCCCTCGTACTCACGCACCCCGACCGTGTCGCGCCCGAAGCGGCGCTTGTGGTCGACCGCGGGCGTGCATCCCGAAGCCAACGTGGTGCCCGGATCTGCAGACCAATCCCACAACCAGGCGGCGAATGCGGAGGTCAGCGTGATGCCGTGGTAGCTCACCAGCGCCAGCAGCGCAACAATGACAGCGAGGGCAACTCCCACCCACCACGCCACCCGATGATCTCCTTGCCAGGAGTCTGGGCAGTGACTGGCCAACACCAGGATCAAAATGTCGATCAAAAACACCGCGGTGACCCGCGGCCACGACAAAGCCAACCCCCAACTACGTTGGGCTTTCATTGCTACCCCGCTCTCATCGCTGCTGCCGCGATCGCCGCAGCAGCATCGCCGTACCAAAAACCGCGCCGCCGATCAGTAATGCCCCGACCAAGCCACCGGCGGCGACCCATACCGGCACCATATCCCGATGAGGGGGCGCCTTGGGTATGTTCAGCGGTGCAGAAAGCTGCGTCGGCGCCTTCGCTGGACCTTCGGGTACGTCCCAGGTCAGTGCAGCCACCGGGTCGACCACGCCGTAGCCGATCTGGTTGTCCACACCGCGTGCCGGTGCGTGGGCCGTGCGGGTTAACCGGTTGATGACTTGGTATGCCGATAGCTGGGGGTACTTGGCGCGTACCAGCGCAGCCACCCCCGACACGATCGCTGCCGAAAAGCTGGTACCGGCAGGAACCAGCAGCGAATTATCTGGGCCGTCAATCGCGTTGATCAGGCCGTCGTCCCGAGGTGAGAGTCCGATGATGTCAGTCGCCGGTGCGGAGATCCCTACCCAAGGTCCGGCGATACTCGTTTGGGTCAGCGGCTGACCGTTGGTGTCCACCGCGCCGACCGCCAGGACATAGTCGCTGAACCATGAGGGCGTCACCACCGTGTTGACGGCGTTCCAGTCGCGGGGATCGTTGGGCTGCAAGGGATCGAAGTTCGGGTTCTGCTTGCAGTCCTTCTTGGTGCTGTCGCCCGCGGCGGCCACGATGACGACGTTCCTGTCCACTGCCGCGTAACGGACAGCGGCACCCAGCGCGCGCTGGTCGATGATGTTGCGCGCACTCATGCAGGTCACGTCCGAGATGTTGATGATTTGCGCACCCATGTTGGCGGCATGCACGATCGCCCGCGCCATGGTTTGCACGTTGTCGATCTTTGCCTGCGTCTGGGGGTCCTCGTCGCCGGTGTACGCATCCTTGAGGCCGAAGGCTTGGCTGGACTGGCGGATCGCGATTATGTCGACGTCAGGGGCTATTCCGCTGTAGGCGTCCACAGCCGGTGCAGGCGCAGGCGGAGGTGCGGGCGCCGGTGACGGCGCTGGCGATGGTTTTGGCGTCGGGTCGAGCGGACGCGGGCTACGCGGATTGTCGACAGCGACGACCTGGCCGCCACCGGAATAGCTGGGTATGGTCACCGTCCCATCGCCGTGGCTGGCAGCTCCCGGCGCCGCTGGAGCTTCCGGAGCCACTGGAGCTGCCGCAGGAGGGGCCGCAGGTGCCGGTGGCGGTGCAGGCGCCGGTGCGGGTGCAGGCGCGGGTGCTGGTTCCTGGGGCGGGGGCGGCGCTCCAAACGGTCCCGGGGCTCCCTGATCCGCTGACGGGGGAACCACCATCACGGTCTGCGGCAACGGGGACAACGTCACGGTCTGCGGAGGTGGCGCTTTGGGGGGCGGCTCAGTAGTCGGAATGGTGACGGGCTTGCGCGGTGCCGCCGGAGGCGCCGCAACGCCGTTAGCCGGCGCTGCGCCGATGACCGACGCCACGATGGTGCCGTGCGCATCGCAGTCCGACAATCCGTCGCCGCCGGCCATGACGTAGTCGCCACCGGGGATCAGGTGCCGGAACCTTGGGTGCGGTGAAACGCCGGTGTCGATGACAGCGACCTTCACCCCGGCCCCACGGCCGAATTGCCATGCCCCGGCCATGTCGAGCATTTCCATGTACTTCGGCTGAACCCGAAAATCGGTGCCGGGAACGACCCCGACCTCGGTGCAGTAGGAGTTTTGCTTCATCGGTGCCACCGGTCCGGGTGGCGCGTCGGGAGGCACCGCGCCCGGATCGATCGTCGGCGGCGAGATCGCGTAAGCCGGCGGTAAGCCGGCTAACGCACCTGAAGCAAGCAAGATTGCGGCGACGGTCGCGCGAGAAGCACGACCGCGCCACACCTTGCCGCTACCGGTATCGGATTGCTGCATAGACATTCATCAACCACAATGCCAACGGGAATATTGGCATCAGGCAGAGGTATTCGACCCATTCCACCAGCTTGCGGAACAGCGGGCTGTAGACAGTGTTCGGCACCACCGCAGCGGCGGTCAGACCCGCCACCGGCAGCAGAATCAGGATCGCCGCGCAGATAGACATCGAGAGTGTCGACTCCAACACCAGCGCATAACGCACCAGCACGGCGGCGATGATGATTACCGCGGTCGAGGCCAGAGTGATCGACTGCCAGCGGTCCACATAGGAGCGACCCCGCAGCATCAGGAAGCCGGCGCTGAACGAAGCCAGCAAGAGCGGCAGCCAGCGCTGCCCCGTGTGGGGATCGGACAACGCGGTCAACGAGACCACCATCAACACGCCAAGCCCCACCAACAGACCAGTCAAGAACGACCGGGCGCGTTCGGCTTGCAGCAGTACGTCGCGGACCGACGCGGGGCCCTCCAGGACCGGCGCACCGCCGTCTGAGCGCACCACGGTTGTGGGCAGGTCGGGGCGAGCCTCAAAGACCCAGCGGCTGGTGGCCGACGGGAAGACGGGCAGCCGAATGCCGGCCAGCCGTCGGGACAGTGAGGGGGCGGCGTGGTAGGCCAGCACGCAGACCAGCACCACAGAAGTGAACAGCGTTACCGCGCTGGTCATCGCGACCATGCGTGCCAACGCGGCAAGCGTCGCCACCGAGCTGATCGTGATGATCGCGGTGTATGTGCCCAGACGGCGCCCAGTGAAACGCAGGGCCAGCAGCGCGGCAACGGTGAGTACTCCAAAGCCCAATACCGCGTGGGGGGACCCAACCCCGCCGGGCGGCGCACCGGCCGCCGCGACCGACAACGGCGCGAGGCCGCTCATCAGCAAGGTGTCGGCAACGAGTCGTTCCTGCTGCGTCTTGGCCCGCATCAGCAGCATCGTCGACACTGACAACACGGCCAGGCCAACCACAGTGGCGAAGATCGTCGTCAGCCAGGAATTGTGGTGCACACGCCACCAGCCGAGCAGCCCGGACGCGAGAGTCACGCCGACTGCCACCATCGAGACGCCGACCTGCAGCGCAATGACTGGGTCGATGGTGGAGAACCGCTTGCTGAGGTTCTGCGAAACCGCGGTGGAGATGTGCTCGATGACCTGCGAGCGATGCTCGGTGTCCGGCAGGTACCGGATCCACAGTCGGTCGCCGTCGTAGACGTCCTGCTCGGTCAGCGACTGGGTGGCCCGCAGGGGTGAGCCGTCGACCAGGCATAGCGCCCACTTGCCGCGCCCCGTCGCTTCCAGCTGGGCCTCGCCCAGCTCACGCAGCCGGCTGTTGACTACCTTCAACAGCGGTTCGGTCATCACCGAAACCGGGGCGTTGGCATCCAGGAGGACGCCGATCTGGACGCCATCACCGGCCATGATGCCGATCACAACCGCCCGTGGCTGCGAGACTCCCTCAACGTCTGCCTGGAGCGCGTCAGCTACCGCAGTCATCGCCCTGCACCGCCTTCCATGGTGGATGTGTAACCCCGTGCCCATAGTTGCGCGGGGGCCTGCGTCGCTCTACCCGCCAGGGGGCCGTGGCCCCCGGGGAGGTGCAGCTCGCCTGATTCCGAGTTCATCTGATTCGCCTCGCGACTGTTGGTTGTGGTGACACTGGTATTAGATTTGCTGCTGATTCTAGATGAGTATGACGGGTTCGCATCTTTAACACGGACCTTGTTTAAAGATTGTGTCGCACTTGACATTTCGTATCGGCCTTTACACCCTGCTGTGATTTTTCCACTCGCCGTACGGTAGTGTGTCGAGCACCGTCTTCACGCCCACCTGGACCAATTGGGGGGTCGCCGGGCAGATGGCGAGCCAAGCTTCACCCGATCCAGCGGTTCGCGCTTGTTGGTAGAGGGCGATTCGGCCGCCTGAACCGTCTTTCAGCGATAGCACTGAGGCACTGGGCCCTTTGGCGTCGTCCCGGTACTGACGGGCGTACACCGCCACCTCGGCCGCCGGATCCGACAAGGCCTGACCCAGCGCGGCCACCGTGGCGGCGCTGATGCCCATTCGGCGTAGGTCGCCGCCGGAGAAGACGTTAAAGTCGGACTCCTGCCACGATTTGGTTGCTTCGAGCATGTCTTCCATCGGCACGTTGACCGCGTTGATCGCCGCGGGCTCGGCGTGGTGGATCGATTCCAAGCCGTCTATCACCAGCGCGGCGATCGAGGCGCTGTCGGCGATCGCAACATCGTCGACCGTGATGTCGTTGCCAACCCGAACCGCTGATACCCAGTGCTGGTTGCGGCGGGCCAAAACCACTCGGAACTCGTTGTCGGGGATATCGCGGGAACCCGGCGGCTGGTTTTCGTCGTCGACGATGCCGTAGAGCAACTTGCCCCGCGACAGCAAGGCGACGACTTCAATGTCGGGCGCCGCCAGCACCCGCATCCGAGCGGCGACCTGCTCATTCACTTCGTTTACGCCGCCACTGCCTTCGACAATGCCCTGCTCGCGCATCACCGCCATGCCAGGGTGTTCGTTCAGCCAGTCGCTCGAGTCGGTAGATACGTATGGCCGGCACCGCAACTCCGGAGCGACGTGCCGAATGTCCAGGAGTGCCTGAAGCATCCAGAAGCCGTCGACGTTGACGGTTATGTCGGTGCGGGTGCTCTGTTGATCCATCACTACCTCGGGGTCGACGTGGCTAATACTGCAGAACGCGACAGCACACCGACAGGTGGTGTGCTGCCGCGTCCTGAAGTCGGGATTTAGGCCCAGCTGGACCCGACGGCGCTGTCGGTGCTCGCCATGTTGCTACCGGCGGACTGCACGTTCTGGCCGTGCGAGTTGGCCTGCTCGTAGATCACCTGGAAGTTGCGACCCAGCTGGGTGATGAACTCCTGGCAAGCGACCGAACCGGAGCCGCCCCAGAAGTCACCGGCAGCCAGCACGTCGCGAACGATGGACTGGTGCTCTTGCTCGAGCGACGCGGCCTGGGCACGGATCGTTGCACCGTGCGTGTCGACATCGCCGAAACTGTAATTAATGGACATAGCAATGATCTCCTAACGTTTGAAAGGTTACGCAGCCGCGGCTTTTAGCGCTAGCTGCTGAGGATTTGCTGCGAGTGCTGCTCTTGCGCCT
>PLSK01000249.1 GCA_003165155.1 Mycobacterium sp.
TCGTCGTCGCGAGCAACCGCGGGATCGGCGCGGGATCCAGCTGCAGCGCATCGGACATGTGTAGCTTGCCGGCGTTGGCGATCATGTTGTCCAAGACGGCCTGCAGGTTGTCGCCTTCGATCTCGTACAGGGCCACGTAGGGGCCGTCGCCGTCAACCGGACGCAGGCGCCGCGCCGAGACGAAGCCATCGAGTGCCACGAGCTCCGGAAGATGGATCTCGTCGTACCAGGTGTTGTATTCCTGTTCCCGCTCCGGCGAACTGGGCCAACTCTCGACGAGGATGATGCCTCTGGCCATGACCGCCACCTCTCTGTGACTGCTACTCGTAGAGCACCGTGATCGACGCCGCATCGGGAACGCCCTGGCAAGTAAGAATGTAGCCCTCGGCCACCTCGTCGTCGTCGAGCGCGTCGTTGGTCCGCATGGTCGCATGCCCCTCGGCGAGCCTGGCCATGCACGTGCCGCAGTTACCGGCCTCGCAGCTGAAAGGCGGCTCCAGGCCGGCCCGGCGTGCGGTTTCCAGCAGCGTCTCACCGGGGACCTGCGGGACTGTCACCTTTTTCCGGTCCAGGTGGATCGTCACCGTGGCGCCGTTGGTTGCGGGATCTGTCACCCGTGAAGTCTCCTAGATGATCCGGGTCACGGCACTGTGGCCGCCCCACCCGTACTTGCATTCTTCAGTATAGAGAATACTATTCTCACTGAGTAGATAGGATCTTCTCACGTCGGTGCCGAGGCCGGAACTTCCCGGCCCGCCAGCCCGACGACGACGCGGGCCGCGCAGCGGCCCGAGGAGGAGTTGGGCAATTAAGACAGGAAGGACGGGACGTGACCGAGCCGGCCGCGCTCGTGTTCGAGGAACGCGGATTCAGCCTGCCTGAGCTTGACGCCATGGCCGACGGCCTGGCTGCGACGCTAACCAAAATGGGTGTTGCTGCTGGAGAGCGCGTTGCGGTGATGGCGTCCAACCGGCCCGAGTTCGTCACTGCTGTGCATGCGATCTGGCGGCTGGGCGCGGCGGCGGTACTCATCAGTCCCGCATGGAAGCACGACGAGGTCGACCACGCACTTGCACTGACCAACCCGGCCTACGCCGTCGGTGACCATCCGGTGCTGGCCGGACTGATGCCGATGCTGGACCTCGACGAACCGGTGATCCCCGCAGCGCCCATACCTTGCTCGCCCGCGCCGCAGGACGATGCGGCGCTGGTGTTCAGTTCCGGCACTACCGGTATGCCTAAGGCGGTCCGGCACACCCACGCTTCGCTGGATGAGGCCGTTCGGCACTGGCGCGGGGCGCTGCAGATGACGGAGCGTGACCGAATTCAGGTCGCGACGCCGCCCTCGCATATCCTGGGTCTGCTCAACATCCTGACGGCGCTGCGGACCGGCGCCTGGATGCGCCTACACCCCCGGTTCAACATCGACGGGATGTTGCGTCACATCGAAAGCGACCGCATCACAATCGAAATGGCGGTCGCGCCCATTGCGCTGGCCATCGCTTCGCATCCCGATCTCGAGTCCTACGACATCTCGTCACTGCGCTACATCATGTGGGGCGCGACTCCGGTCAGCGCGAGCGTCGCCGAAACGGTGACTCGACGGACCGGCGTCAGCTGGCTACCCGCTTACGGCACGACGGAACTGCCTGTCATCGCCTGTAATCCGTTGGACGGTGCCCGGCTCGACTCCGTCGGACGCGCCGTGCCCGGCGTCGACCTGCGGGTGGTGTCGTTGCAGACCGGCGAACCGGTGGGCCCGGGCGATATCGGTGAGATCCAGGCGCGGTCGGTGTCGCTGATGGCGGGCTACCTGCCCGCCGAGGCCACCGCGGAAGCGTTGTGCGACGGCTGGTACCGGACCGGCGACGTCGGGTCGCTCGACGGTGACGGCTGGCTGCGGATCACCGACCGCATCAAAGAGATGATCAAGGTGCGCGGGTTCCAGGTTGCGCCGGCCGAAATCGAGACGGTGCTGCACGGTCATCCGGCCGTCAGGGACTGTGCGGTGTTCGGCGTTCCCGACGGGATCAACGGGGAAGCGGTCGTCGCTGCGGTCGCGACGGGTTCGGGCCTTGACACCGAGATTGACACGGACGCCGTCGCTGCCGATTTGACCGCCCGGGTGGACGACAAGCTGGCGTCTTACAAGCGCGTCAGCAGGGTGGTGTTCGTGGCAGATATTCCCCGCCTACCCTCAGGCAAGGTGTTGCGTCGAGTTCTAAAGGAGCGCTATGGATGTACGTCTGACAGCTGAACAGCAGCAACTACGTGACGCCGCCGCAAAGCTGGCCGACGATCTTGGACCCGGTTCGGTACAGGATCTCGACGATGAAAGTCGCGTTGCGCGTCTGGACAAGCAGGTTGAGGCAACGGGCTGGAGATCGCTGCGTTCCGATGGCGCCTCAGGCGTCGAGGTGGCGATTGTCGCTGAGGAATTCGGGCGCCGCCTGGTCGACACTCCCTTTCTCGGGCCGGTTCTCGCCGACGATCTGGCCCGGTACTTCGACATCGACGCGCGGGGCGCCACCCTGGCCGTCGACGATCGCGTGATCGATGCCCGGGGATGTCGGCGCGCGCTGTTTCTGTCCGGAGGCACGGTGCTGGCGGCAGAGCTGGCGCCGGGTTCCGGCGGCGCGGATCTGACCAGGCGAGAAACGACCAAGACCGGACTGCCGGGGACCCTCGGCGAGGTGTCAGCCGAAGCGGCCGCTCGGTGGCGGGCGCTGGCGCTGGTCGCCACCTCGGCAGACCTGGTCGGAATTGCCCGGGGCGCGCATTCCGTTGCCTGTGACTATGCGAAAATTCGCGAACAGTACGGCAAGCAGATCGGGTCCTATCAGGCCGTCGCGCACCTGCTGGCCGAAAGCCTGGCGCTGATTGAAGGCTCGGTGAGCGTGCTGCGGCATGCCGCTTGGGGGGTCGACGAACTTCCGCCGGACCAAGCCATTCGGGCCGCCCAGATCGCCAAGGTCTACTGTGCACGCGCCACCCGAACCGTCTGTGAAACGGCCGTTCAGGTGCACGGTGGAATCGGCAACACCTGGGAGTGTCTGGTCCATGTCTACCTGCGCCGAGCACTGACATCGACAGAGCTGTGGCCCGTCACTTTGAAGGAGATCGACCTTGGACTTTCGTGACTCACCAACCGAAGCGGCCTTCCGCGAGCGGCTGCGTTCATGGCTTGCGCTGCACGCCAAGGAATTTCCGAGTTNNGGAGGGCTTCTTCGGGCTCTCGTTTCCCCGCGAGTACGGCGGCCAAGAGTTGCCACCGGTGTACGACGTCATCGTCGACGAAGAACTGGCTCGGGCCGGGTCTCCGCCGCGCCCCAGTGTGGGCTATCTGATCTACGGCATCGGCAGGCACGCGAGCGACGAACTGCGGCAACGCTTCCTGCCCGGCATCATTGACGGCACCGAGCGGTGGTGCCAGGGTTTCAGCGAGCCCGGCGCCGGCTCGGATCTGGCGTCGTTGACCACCACCGCTCGCCTTGAGGGCGACACGTATGTGGTGAATGGACATAAGATCTGGACCAGCTACTCCGATGTCGCGAACTGGTGTCTGCTGTTGGCGCGCACTGACCCCGAAGCCAAACGCCACCGCGGCCTGTCGGCGTTCGTGCTCGAGATGAAACAGCCTGGGGTGCAGCAGCGCCCGCTGCGCATGATCAATGGGGTCACCAACGAATTCGGCCAGGTGTCGTTCGACGGCGCACGGGTTCCTGCGGACCGGATGGTGGGTGCTCCCGGCGACGGCTGGGCGGTGGCCATGACCGTAGTAGGGCACGAGCGCGAGCCATCGACGCTGGGATATGCGGCCAGATACAGCAAGCTCGTCCGAAACATGTTGGCCCGCACTGAAGGTTCGGTACCCGAAGACGTCGCCTGGGCGGCGATCCAATCGGAAATGCTGACGCACCATGTCCGGCGGCGGCTGTCCGAACAGCTGGACGGGGTGTCGCACGGGCCGGAAGGGTCGCTCGACAAACTGCTGATGACCTGGGTCGAACAATCCGTCGGGCACGCCGCACTGGCGGTCGCGGGAACCCGGGACCCCGACCTGCTCAGCGCCTACCTGTACAGCCGCGCGCAGAGCGTCATGGGTGGGACTTCACAGATACAGAAGAACATCATCGCTTCACGAATCTTGGGATTGGGAGTCTGACGTGTACGACATGCCTGCTGAAATCGACGTCCGCGCCGACGGTGCGCTGCGGATCATCACCTTGAACCGCCCGGACTCGCTCAATTCGGTCAACGACGACCTGCATTCCGGACTCGC
>PLSK01000288.1 GCA_003165155.1 Mycobacterium sp.
GACGGCGAGCCGCACGCGATCAACGCGTTCGGCCAGAAGCTGGTGGTCTTCCGCAGCGGCCCGCCTGTTGGAGGCAAGATCAACGTGCTCGACAGCTACTGCAGGCACATGGGCGGTGATCTCTCGCAGGGCGTGGTCAAAGGCAACGAGATCGCATGCCCGTTCCACGACTGGCGCTGGGGCGGCGACGGGCGATGCAAACAGGTGCCCTACGCCAGGCGCACGCCCCGGCTGGCCCGCACCGCGACCTGGACCACGCTGGAACAGGACGGCATGTTGTTCGTCTGGAACGACCCCGAAGGCAATCCGCCCACACCCGATGTGACGATCCCGCGCATCGAGGGCGCTACCAGCGACGAGTGGACCGACTGGCATTGGTACACCACCGTCGTGCAGAGCAACTGCCGCGAGATCATCGACAACGTCGTGGACATGGCGCACTTCTTCTACATCCATGGCGCGTTGCCGACCTACTTCAAGAACATCTTCGAAGGACCCGTCGCGACGCAGTACATGAACGGCGAGGGTCGCGCAGATATGGGCGGCACCGAAGGCGCGGCGATGCTCGGCAACACGTCGGTGGCGTCGTACTACGGCCCGTCCTTCATGATCGACGACCTGATCTACCACTACGCGCAGGGCGACCAGCAGACGATCCTGATCAACTGTCATTATCCGATCGACTCGAATTCGTTTGTGCTGCAGTACGGCATCATCGTCAAGAAGTCGGCCACGTTGCCTGCAGACGTGGCCATGCAGACCGCGATCAAGCTCGGCGACTACGTCAAGCTCGGGTTCGAGCAAGACGTAGAGATCTGGCGGCACAAGGCGCGCATCGACAACCCGCTACTGGTCGAGGAGGACGGGCCCGTCTACCAGTTGCGCCGCTGGTACCAGCAGTTCTATGTGGACGTCGCAGACCTGGAGCCGGACATGGTGGACCGCTTCGAGTTTGAACTCGATACGACCCGGCCCTACGAAGCTTGGCTCAAAGAGGTCGAGGCGAACATCGCGGCCCGGGCGACTGCCGGCTCGGTGTGATGGCGCTCGAATCTTCCATCCCGGTCGACAACCGCCTCGATGAGACGCCCATGATTCCGGTGGTTTGCGACAACTGCGGCGCGCGGGTGCTGGCGCGCAAGAGCACATGGAACCAGACCAGTGTGCAGTGGAACGCCGACGCGACGGCCCGATGTACCGAGCGCGCCGAGGCGCAAAAGATGTCGGCCCACGCCAGCCGGGGCGTGTTCCTGGTGTGCTCGGCGTTGAGCGAGTCGATCATCGATGCGGTGAGACACGGCAACTTGCCGATCGTCGAGGAGACCGTGGGCGTGGCAAAGTAACTCAGCTGAACAACGCTTTGGGAATCTCCTCGCGCATGCGTGCCGCCGTACGCGCGTCGGTGCGTGTGTCGGCCCCTCGCGCGGCCGCGGCCCGACGGGCGGCCGAGGACTTCCAACAAGACCTGTGGCCGGCGGTCAGGGCAGAGATCCGCTGGGGCTTCGCTTCTCCGCGGACCTGTCACAGCCGCATCGCGGCGGGCATGTCGCCTACCCACTGATGGCCCCAGTAGCTATCGGCGGTGATTTCCTCTGCGGTGTAATAGGTTTCGTCGACCCGCATACCATCGGTACCGAACTCGATGTCCCAGTCGCCGGGTGCGCGGACGTAGAACGACACCATCTTGTCGTTGGTGTGGCGGCCGAGGGTGGACGACAACTGAATGCCGTCGGCGTTGATCCGGTCCAGCGCCCGACCCACGGCATCCAGGGTGTCGACCTCCACCATGACGTGGACGACGCCCGGGTCACGCTGGTGTGCGGCCGGGACGATCGCCATGCTGTGGTGGCGCTCGTTGATACCGAGGAACCGCACCCGAACCGGCCCGAATTCTTTCGGTAGCGGCACCCGGAACGCGCCTCGGGACAGGAAACCCAGTACGTCGGTGTAGAAGTCGAACATCGCGTTGGGATCGGTAGCCGGCACCACGACGTGGCCAAGGCCCTGATCGCCGGTGACGAATTTCGCGCCGAACGGGGTGATCACCGGGCTGTGGTCGAGCACCGCACCGTGAAACACCTCGAGTGTCGTTCCGGAGGGGTCCTCAAAACTGATCACCTCTTCGACGCGGCGGTCCCCGGCCTCGTCGACGGACAGTCGTTTGAACGCCACTGCGGCCCTGTCGAGGGCCGCTGTGACCCGCTGCAGTGCCGCGTGGTCGCGGACCTCCCAACCGATGGTGAGCACCCGGTCGGTCTCGCCGGGCACGACGATGATCCGGGCGGCGCGTTCGTCCATCCGCAGGTACAGCGCCGACGGGTCGGGTCCCTGACCTTCGGCGAAACCCAGCACGCCGAAAGCGAAATGCCGCCAACGCTCGATGTCGCTGGTCGAGGCGGTGATGTAACCAAGGCTCTTCAGGTCACTCATTTGGTGCGCCCTCCTTGATTTATTAGATCAGGCCGCGCAGCGGACCCACCGGCGGATCGATGCCCAGCGAACTGAGCGCCGACGCGTGGTAGATGGTGCCGGGGACGTGGATAGCGTGCATTTGGCCGACGTGGACGTCGCGCCAGTACCGCTGTAGCGGCTTGTCCATGCGCGCGGCGTTTCCGCCGGAGCGTGCGAAGATGTCGTCGACCGCCGAGACCGCGCGCCACACCGCGCGCACCTGGGTGCGGCGGCCCGCCGCGCGGTCCGCGAACGAGACTTCTTTGCCGGCGGCGACCATGTCGTAGATGCGGTCGGCGTTGGCCAGCAATTCCTGGCGAGCGGCGTTGATATCGGCCGCGGCTTCACCGATGGCATACATGACGTACGGGTCGTCCTTGATCGCGGTTCCGGTGGCGCCGACGCGTTGCCGTTGATAGTCGAGGTGCGCGGCGAGGGCGCCCTCAGCGATGCCGATGGTCGCCGAAGAGATGCCAAGCGGGAACATCGTCGACCACGGCATCAGATACAGCGGCTCGGTCATGCCGGCCTCGCGCTGGGCGGTGCCGTCCATCACCTTGGCGGCATCCATCGTCCGGTAGGCCGGGACGAACGCGTCTTTGACGATGACGTCCTTGGATCCGGTTCCGCGCAGCCCCACGACATTCCAGGAGTCCTCGACGATCTCGTAGTCCTTGCGGGGCAGGATCATGTGCAGCATTTGCGGCGGCATCACCGGTTTGCCCTCGGCGTCGCCCAGAAACGCGCCCAGGAAGATCCAGTCGCAGTGGTCGGTGCCCGAGCTGAACTGCCAGCGGCCGTTGAAGATGTAGCCCCCGTCAACCGGCTTTGCCACGCCCTGTGGAGCGTACGGGGAGGCCATCCAGGTGTCGACGTCGTCGGCCCAGACCTCGGCGGCCACCTTCGGATCCGCGTACGCCAACTGGTAGGGGTGCACGCCGACCACGCCGACAATCCAGCCGGCAGCCGGATCGAGTGCGGCTGTCGCCATCACGGTCTCGGCGAACTCGCGAGGGTGGACCTCGAACCCGCGGTAGCTTTTGGGCTGCAGCAGGCGGATCACTCCGGCCGCCTTCATGAGCTTGACGCTGTCGTCGGTGAGCCGCCCGATCCTTTCGGCTTCTGCGCCCTGTTCGCGCAACTGGTCCGCCATCGACATGACCTGGTCGAGTACTCGCTCGCTCATGCTGTTGTCCTTAGGTGTGAGGTCCTACTAAAGGTCTACAACAGTCCGCGCCCCGACTCACCGGCGATACCCGATCGGATTTGCGGAGATATCGATCACCCCACTCGGAACCCGGGAGGTGGAGCGACTCGACGTGGCGGACGGCTACCGTGACTGTTGTGAAGAATGCCGGTGATCAGCTTCTGGACGCGGTAGTCGTGGGTGCCGGATTCGCCGGCCTGTACGCGCTGCACAAGCTACGCGCGCAGGGGCTCTCGGTCCGGGTGATCGAGGCCGCGCCCGAACTGGGCGGCACCTGGTACTTCAACCGGTATCCGGGCGCGCGCTGCGACGTCGAGAGCGTCGATTACAGCTATTCGTTCTCCGACGAACTGCAGCAAGAGTGGAACTGGACCGAGAAGTACGCCACCCAAGCCGAGATCCTCGCCTACCTGAACTGGGTCGCCGACAAACTCGACCTGCGCAGCGACATCACGTTCAACACCCGTGTCGTCTCGGCGGTGCTCGACGAGACCACATTGCGCTGGACGGTCACCACCGATGCCGGTGAGGTGCTCACAGCACGGTTCTGCCTGATGGCCACGGGACCGTTGTCGGCCGCGATGACCCCGAACTTCAGCGGCCTGGACACCTTCGGTGGCGAGATCTACCACACCGCGCACT
>PLSK01000088.1 GCA_003165155.1 Mycobacterium sp.
TTGCTGGAAATGCTGATCGCCAACCCGCGGCGCGTCCTCACCCGCAGCCGCATCCTCGAGGAGGTGTGGGGATTCGACTTTCCCACCTCGGGCAATGCGCTGGAGGTCTATGTGGGGTATCTGCGGCGCAAAACTGAAGCCGAGGGTGAGCCGCGACTGATCCACACGGTGCGTGGAGTGGGATACGTGCTTCGGGAGACACCGCCCTGATGATCCGGCTCCAACGATGATCAGGTTCCAACGCCGGGGGCGCACACCGCTGCGCACCACCAGCTCGTTGTCCCTGCGGTGGCGGGTGATGCTGCTGGCGATGTCGATGGTGGCGATGGTCGTCGTCCTGATGGCGTTCGCGGTCTACGCGGTCATTTCGGCCGCTCTGTACAGCGATATCGACAGCCAGCTGCAGAGCCGAGCCCAACTGCTGATCGCCGGCGGGTCGCTGGCCGCCGATCCCGGAAAGGCCATCGAAGGCACCGCCTACTCCGATGTCAACGCGATGCTGGTGAACCCTGGCCACTTCGTCTACACCGCCCAACAGCCGGGCGAGACGCTGCCGGTCGGACCGGCTGAGAAGTCCGTCATCCGGGGCGATCTGCTGATGTCCCGGCGGACGGCGTCGGATCAGCGCATCCTTGCCATGCACCTGTCCGACGGCACTTCGCTGCTGATCTCCAAGAGCCTGAAGCCAACCGAAGCGGTGATGACCAAACTGCGCTGGGTGCTACTGATCGTCGGCGGCATCGGTGTCGCGGTTGCCGCGGTGGCCGGCGGGATGGTGACCCGGGCGGGGCTGCGTCCGGTGGGTCGCCTGACTGAAGCGGCCGAGCGCGTGGCGCGTACCGACGACCTGCGCCCCATTCCGGTGTTCGGCAGCGACGAATTGGCCAGACTGACTGAGGCATTCAACTTGATGCTGCGGGCGCTGGCGGAGTCTCGGGAACGGCAGACGCGACTGGTCACCGACGCCGGACATGAATTGCGCACCCCGCTGACGTCGCTGCGTACCAACGTCGAACTGCTGATGGCGTCGATGGAACCGGGAGCGCCACGGCTGCCGGAGCAGGAGATGGTCGACCTGCGTTCCGATGTGCTCGCTCAGATCGAGGAATTGTCCACGCTGGTTGGCGATTTGGTGGACCTCACCAGAGACGACGCCGGCCAGGTGGTGCATGAGCCAGTCGACATGGCTGAGATCGTCGACCGCAGCCTCGAGCGAGTCAGGCGCCGCCGAAACGATATTCACTTCGACGTCGAGGTCATCCCATGGCAGGTCTACGGTGACAACGCCGGGCTGTCCCGCGCGGCGTTGAACCTGCTGGACAACGCCGCCAAGTGGAGCCCACCCGGCGGCCATGTCGGGGTCAGGATGAGGCAACTCGACCCGTCGCACGCCGAGCTGGTGGTTTCTGANNGGACTGGGCCTGGCCATCGTCAAACAGGTGGTGCTCAACCACGGTGGGTTGCTTCGCGTCGAAGACACCGATCCGGGCGGTCAGCCGCCCGGCACGTCGATTTATGTGCTGCTTCCTGGCCGGCCGATGCCGAGGGCGACGCGTCCGACGCGCGCGCGGGATGACGTGACCAATAAGAACACGGGGAATACCAAGAACATCGGGACTGAAGCCGAGGCCGGAGTTGCCGATGATGTGGCGGGAAACACGGCGAACTCTCGGGATTCGGCGAACGTTATCTCAGTGGACTCTCAGTCCGCGCGGGCAAGGTAGTTGCAGTTACTGTTGGAAATCGAGCCCCACCGCGCCAACGCACGCCGAAATAGAGAGAGCGACGTATAAGCGACATGACGAATCACCCGAGGTATTCGCCACCGCCGCAGCAGCCGGGATACGGTACCGCGCCTAATCAGCCGGTGCCCCCCGCGTATGCCCAAGGGCAGCAGCACCCATACAACCAGCAGCAGGCCGATTGGCGTTACCGCCAGCCGCAACCGCCGCAGGCGTCGTACCGCCAGCCCTATGAGCCTTTCAAAGGCACGGGGCCGGGTCCAATACCTGGAGGCACCGGGCCGGGGCCGATACCGGGAATGCATCCGGCGATGCCTCCCCCTCTCGGGCCGATGCACCAAAAGCGTCCTCGCGCTGGCATGTTGGCCGTAGGCGCGCTGGCTATCGGGGTGGTGTCGGCCGGTATCGGCGGCGCCGCCGCAACGGTCATCGAGTTGGGCTCGCATTCCTCGGGCGGCGGTGGCGGCCTGATCATGGGAGGGGCGCCCAGCGTCCCGGCGGGAAACATGCCAGCTGGCAGCATCGAGCAGGTCGCCGCCAAGGTGGTGCCCAGTGTGGTCATGCTGGAGACCGATGTGGGTCGCCAGTCGGAGGAAGGCTCCGGCGTCATCCTGTCCGCCGACGGGCTGATNNGGCGGTGGCGGTGGCAATCCCCCAGGCGGGGTTCTCCCCCCAGGTGGCGGTGCGAATCCCCCCGGTGGTGGCAACCCCCCCGGCGGTGCCAATAACGGGGCCCCGAAAACGACGGTGACCTTCTCCGACGGCCGTACCGCGCCGTTCACGGTGGTTGGTGCCGATCCCACCAGTGACATCGCCGTGATTAAGGTGCAAGGCGTTTCCGGACTCACCCCCGTTTCCCTGGGTTCTTCGTCGGACTTGCGCGTCGGCCAGTCGGTGGTGGCGATCGGCTCACCGCTGGGTTTGGCGGGCACGGTGACCACCGGAATCGTCAGCAGTCTGAACCGGCCGGTATCCACGACCGGCGAGTCGGGCAACCAAAACACGGTGCTGGACGCGATTCAGACCGACGCCGCGATCAATCCGGGTAACTCCGGCGGTGCGCTGGTCAACATGAGCGGCCAGCTGGTGGGCGTCAACTCGGCGATCGCCACCTTGGGTGCTGATTCGCCCGATGCCCAGAGCGGTTCGATCGGCTTGGGCTTCGCGATTCCGGTCGACCAGGCCAAACGCATCGCCGATGAGTTGATCAGCACCGGCAAAGCGACACACGCCTCGCTGGGCATTCAGGTGACCAGTGACAAAGGCACCCCGGGTGCCAAGGTCGTCGATGTGGTGCAGGGTGGTGCGGCCGCCAATGCCGGAG
>PLSK01000065.1 GCA_003165155.1 Mycobacterium sp.
AGGCGTCCTCCGGCAGGTCCAGAGCGCGCGACTCGCCCCCGCCCAGAACCAGAACATTCCCGGGTTGCTGGCGCGCGGCTTCGAGGTTGGTGGGGTCGGTCAGGATCTCACTCACCCGTCCGAGCCGGACCGACGCGGCCAGATCGGCGTCCGGCCGTATCACCACGGCAACCGCACCAAGCCGGGACAGCGCGGCAATGGCGACCAGCGCGCTGGGCCGCGTCTCCATCAGCACACCCACCCGGTCGCCCTGCCGCACCCCGACCTCGATCAGGCCGCGAACCACGTTGTCGATACGGCGGTTGACGGCCTCGTAGGTGTGCACGCGCCCGTCGAACAGCAGGAATTCGCCCTGCGGGGCGTTGTGTGCCTGCTCTTCGATGATGCGGCCCAATGAGATCCGGGTGTGGTCGTTGAGCTGTCCGAGCCGGGCCAGCCGTGGCAGCGTCCGGGCCGTTTCCACGGCCAACGTGCGCATCGATTTGTTGGCGCCGACGACGGCGTCGGCCGCGCCGCGGGCCAGCGCAAGCGCGGCTTCGGACGCTTCCCCGACACCGTGCACAAGCCGAGAGCTCAATGCGACGCCGCTGTCGGTGTATTCGGCCGGTTGATCGGCCATCACGTCGATGCTGTCCGGCTTATCTCCCCCGGTATTGAGCCATTGCACCCATTCGGCCACCGTCGGCCAGCCCTGCTCGGCCGCCTTGGATCCAACGACGAGACCGAAATGCCCTGTCCGGATGCGATGTTCGTAGACCTCGGCGTTGGGCGCGGCCCGCCGGATGCCGCGCACCGATGCCGGCTGGCCGATGTCGTCAACTTCGCCGATGAAAGCCAATACCGGAGAGGTGATATCGGTGAGCGTGACCATTTGCCCATTGACGGCAAAGCCGCCGGTCATCATTCGGTTGTGCGCGATGAATTGCTTGAGCAACTCGGAGACCGCCGGGCCCGACCACGCGATCCACCCTTCGGACTCGAGGAACCGGCGCTGCTGTTCGCGCGGTAGCAGCGCTTCGCGATCGTGCAGCTGACGCACGAAGTCGACCCGCGCCTTGGCTGTTTTCAGTGGGTCCAGCATCTGGAAACCCGCGCGCGCCAACCAGCTTGGGATATCCATCCAGCTGAAGACGTGGTCCGCCATGAAATTGGCTGCAGCGACGCCCAAATTGGCCGGGATGCCCATCGGCAGCGCGGCCAGGGTATCGACCGGCGCTCCGAACGTCACGATGCTGGCGATGTCTTTGGAACGCCGGTATGCCGCAGCCTGGTAGCAGAACATCCCGCCTTGCGAGTACCCGACCAGGTGCACGTCGCTGCCGGTAGCGTCCTTGACGGTGTCGACCGCTGCACTGAGCGCGACGATGTGGTCGGCCAGGTTGCGGCGCATGCCGCCTTCGATTTTGTCGGGCGAGCCAAAGTCGATCACCCACGGATCGAGCCCGCTGGCGTGCAGGATCCCCACCGCGCCCTCCTCGCGGGTGACGTCCCACATGTCCGCCGACATCATCATCGGATGCACCATCAGCACGGGCGGACCCACCGGCTGGCCTTTCGGTGGAAAATACCGTCGGAGCTTGTACATCGGTACGCTCTCGACGATCTGAGACGGCGACGGAACGCTCCCGGTCTCCAGGCCCCCCAGCCGCAGGACTTCCAGGCCGTTTTGCGCCGTGGCCACCAGACGCTCGACCGGTCGGGTGACCATCGAAAAATTCAGACCCACCGCTGCTCCCTAACTCTTGACAGCTTGGACATCATGGCACACGGGCCTGTGGTGTGGCTCTGGTCAGGCAGTTTGTTCGCGCGGGGCTTTGTCGGCCGCGGTCGGGCCGGTGCGCCGGTACCCTCGGCCCGGTGGCGCACCTGTTGGGAGCCGAGTCGATACACCTCGCATACCCGAACCAAGTGGTATTCGAGGCCGTCACGCTCGGGGTCAATGACGGTGCGCGCATCGGCATCGTGGGACGCAACGGCGACGGCAAGTCCAGCCTGCTCGGCCTGCTGACCGGCCAGCTGCGGCCGGACTCCGGTCGCGTTACCCAGCGCGGCGGACTGCGGGTCAGCGCGCTGAGCCAGGCCGACACCCTCGACCCGGACGACACGGTCGGCTGGACCCTCGTCGGCGACCAAGCCGAACACCAGTGGGCGGGTGACGCGCGCGTGCGCGACGTGGTTGACGGGCTGGTGTCCGACATCGGCTGGGATGCCACCGTGGGCACCCTCAGCGGCGGCCAACGCCGACGGGTGCAGCTGGCCAAACTGCTGGTCGGCGAGTGGGACGTGATCGCTCTGGACGAGCCCACCAACCACCTGGACATCCAAGGCATCACCTGGCTGGCCGCTCACCTGCAACAACGCTGGCCGCGCAACACCGGTGGGCTGCTGGTGGTGACACACGACCGCTGGTTTCTCGACGAGGTCGCCAGCACCACCTGGGAGGTGCACGACGGGATCGTCGAACCGTTCGAGGGTGGCTACGCGGCCTACGTTTTGCAGCGCGTCGAGCGGGACCGCATGGCCGCCGCTTCGGAGGCCAAGCGGCAGAACCTGATGCGCAAGGAGTTGGCCTGGCTGCGTCGGGGCCCGCCGGCGCGGACCTCCAAGCCTAAATTTCGCATCGATGCCGCCAACCAGTTGATCGCCGACGTCCCCCCGCTGCGCGACACCGTCGAACTGGCCAAGCTGGCCACCGCCCGGCTGGGCAAGATCGTCGTCGACCTGCTCGACGTGTCGGTCTCGTTTGATGGCCGCCCGGTGCTGCGTGATGTCGAGTGGCGCATCGGCCCCGGTGAGCGCACCGGCATCGTCGGTGCCAACGGGGCCGGGAAGTCAACCCTGCTGGGGTTGATCGCGGGCACAGTGCAGCCAGAGACCGGGCGCGTCAAGCACGGGAAGACGGTCAAGCTGGCCGTGCTTGATCAGCAAGGCGATCAGCTGGCCGCGCTGGCCGGTGACCGGATCGCCGATGTGCTGGGCAGGCTGCCCGGCGGCTATGAGGTCGAGGGCCGCGAGGTCACCCCGGCCCAGCTGCTGGAGCGACTCGGTTTTGACGAGCTGTCCGCGCGAGTCGGCGAACTTTCCGGCGGCCAACGGCGGCGGTTGCAGCTGATGCTCACCTTGTTATCCGAGCCGAACGTGCTGCTCCTCGACGAGCCGACCAACGACGTCGACACCGACATGCTGACGGCCACGGAGGACCTGCTCGACTCCTGGCCGGGCACCTTGATCGTCGTCTCGCACGACCGCTACCTGCTCGAGCGTGTCACCGACCAGCAGTACGCCATTCTCGACGGCCGGTTGCGGCATCTGCCCGGCGGCATCGACGAATATCTGCGGCTGGCCGGCCGTCCGACGGCCACAAGTACTGCTGGGGAGGCTGCCGAAGGGCTGCCGGTCGAAGCGCACGCGATGTCCGGTGCGCGGCGTCGCACCGCTGAGAAGGAGCTGGCCGCCACGGATCGCCAGCTTGCACGGCTCGCCGAACGGATCGCGACCAAACACAGCGAACTCGCCGAGCATGATCAGGCCGACCATGTCGGCGTCACGAAGCTGACGGGAGAGTTGCGCGGTCTGGAAAGCGAAGTCGCTGCGACGGAGAACCGCTGGATGGAGCTGTCGGAATTGCTCGAATGAAAACGGCTTACTGCCAGCGCAGCAGTACGAGTTCCGTGCAGAATCCGGGACCCATGGCGAGCATCACCCCAGGGCTGCCACTGGGTGGCGGTTTGGCGATGGTGTCCCGCAAGATGTGCAGCACCGAAGCCGACGAGAGGTTGGCGATCTCGCCAAGAGATCGCCAGGTCAACTCCTGCGCTTCCGGGGGGAGCTCGAGGGTCTTACCGATCGCGTCGATGACCTTGGGACCGCCGGGATGGGTAATCCAGGCGCCGATGTCGCCGCTGCTCAACCCATGCGTGCCCAGGAACCCGTTGACGTCCCCGGCCAGGTATTGCTCGATCAGCTTGGTGAGGTCTGGGGAAAGCCGCAGTTGCATGCCGTCGGAACCGACGTCCCAGCCCATGATGTGCAGCGATCCGGGGTATAGGCGGCTGCGCGAATCCACAATGTCCGGGCCGTTGGCGCCCACTTGTTGGGCGCGACGGTCCCCGACAGCCACGACCGCGGCGGCTCCGTCTCCGAACATCGCCGTGCCGACCAGGCCCGACACGGTTGGTTTGACCCCTGGGAAGGTAAGCGAGCAAAGCTCGACCGACACCAGCGCAGCAACGTCGTCGGGCGCACCGAGCAAATAGTCGTTGAGCCGGGCCACTCCCCCCGCCCCCGCCGCGCAGCCCAAGCCGAACAGTGGCAACCGGCGAACGTCCGGGCGCAGGCCGAGCCGTCCTGCGATCCGGGCTTCCAGCGACGGTACCGCGATTCCGGTGACCGTCGTGCTGGCGATCATATCGATGTCTTGGGGCTGCAGGCCGGCCTCTTCAAGAGCGCCCAGCAAAGCCTCACAGCCGAGGTCCACCGCGTGTTCGATGAAGATCTCGTTCGTCTCAGTGAAGTCGCCCAGTGACGCATACTGTTCCAGCGGCAGGACGAAATGGCGGCTGTCGACCTTCGCGGCGGCATGGAGACGCCGAACGATTCCCTCGTGCTCCTGCAAAGCCGGGAACTGGACAATCTGGTCGGTAATCTCGCTCTGGCTATAGCGATGCGGCGGCAACGCACCGAAAACTCCCGCGATGACGCTCATAGCCCGCCCTCTATAAGTCAAAGGTCAACCAACACTCCCGTATACCCGAGTTTATGTTGTTTGACACAGTCTGGCAAAAGGGCCCTTATTCGACACGTGTTGTATTGAGGTTCCGTAATTGGTTCCGCCACCTAGTATTTCGTTATTCAACGTCATCTTCTGGGTTAACCGGGTTAAGTGCCATCGCGATTAGAGCCTCGGGGCTCAACGAATCGATGACGTCATCGCTGATTATTGAATCAGGAAGTGACTTTTCGGCACCGTCCGCAAGTAATAGAAGCTGGTCAAGCAAACCGGTGCGTCGAAGCTCTTGAAGCGGAATCTTTTTCAGCGACGACCAAATCTTCTCATCGTCGGTTTCGGCGTTACGGTCGTAAAGCAGTTGTTGGAGCAGGTGATCGGCCAACGCGGCCGGAGTGGGATAGTCAAAGATCAAGGTGCGCGACAAAGCCAGCCCAGTATCGGCCTTGAGTCGGTTGCGGAGTTCGACACCGGTGAGCGAGTCGAATCCGAGGTCTTCAAAAGCGCGCCCGGCGTCGATGTCATGGCCGCTTGTGTGTCCCAACACGATTGCCACATGGCCGCATACCAATTCGACCAGCCGGCGGTGCTGCTCGTCGGGATCCAGCTGCTTCACGCGGTCGGCCCAGTCGGCCGGCTGACTCGCAATCAGGAGCTGTTGATCCGCCCCGGTGCCCACCCAAAACCGTTGGCGAACAAACCCGTAGGTGGGCAACGAAACCCGCCGCCCGCGCGAGCCCGCCAAGACCGCATCCCACTTCACCCCGACGCCGGCGGTAAACAACCGCCCGGCCGCGACCAGCAGTGAGTGCGCCTCGGGTTGGTCTTTGGTCATCGTGATAACTGACACCGGCTGCTGGGTTTTCAGCGACTGCTCCACCGCTGCGCTCAGACCACCACCGGGGCCAACTTCGACGAACACCCCGGCCCCCAACGACTCGGCGGCACGCACTCCGTCTGCAAAACGCACGGGCTGACGCAGATGCTGTACCCAATACCGTGCCGTCCCATATCCGGGCCCGGCCAGCTGCCCAGAAACTGTGGACACCAACCCAATCCGTGGTTCATCGGGCTTTAATTCGGCCAACAGCTGAGCAAACGGACCCAGCATGGGGTCGACCAACGCCGAATGAGCGGCAAGCGAGACCGCCAATCGGTGCACCCGCCTGCCCCGCTGCGCCAACAGATCCGCCACCATACCCACCGGCGCCGCGGCACCCGAAATCACCACTGCGTTCGGGCTGTTGATCGCNNCCACCGCGACCATCACCCCACCGGCGGGCAAGTCGGCCATCAACCGACCCCGCCCCGCGACGATGCGTGCCGCATCGCGTAGCGAGATCACGCCGGCCACATAGGCGGCGGTGATCTCGCCCGCCGAATGGCCGAGCACCACATCCGGGACCACCCCCCAGTGCTGCAGCAACGCCGCCAACGCAACCTCGATGGCGAAAATTGCCGGCTGAGCAAACTCGGTGTTATCGACCAGCTCGGCGGTGCCACCCCACATCACGTCGCGCAGCGGCAACCGCATGTGACCCTCCAACATCGCGGCGGCCTCATCGAAAGCCTGCGCGAACACCGGAAATCTGCGATAGAGCGCAGCGCCCATCCCCGGCCACTGTGTGCCCTGGCCGGGAAACACGAAGACCGTCTTGCCCGCGGTACCAGCCCGGCCCACCACAGCACCCGCATCCGGCTTCCCGGCAGCCAACCCCGCCAACTCCGCCAACAGAACCTCGCGATCGGCAGCCACCAGCACCGCCCGATGTTCGAATTCCGAGCGCGTCGTCGCCAACGACCACCCCACATCTGCCGCAGTCAGGCCGGGATCGCCGGTGACGTGCGCCAGCAGTCGCGCCGCCTGGTTAGTCAACGCCTGCTCCGTACGACCCGACACCACCCAGGCCAGCGGCGCGTCATCACGTTCAGCCGCGACACTGTCCCGCTCCGCCGGGGCCTGCTCGACGAGCACGTGGGCATTCGTCCCGCCCATTCCGAACGATGACACCCCCGCCCGCCGGGGCTCATCCCCCACCGGCCACGGTGTCAGTGTGGTGTTGACGCGCAGCCCCAGGCCGTCCAGGTCAATAGCGGGGCTTGGGCCGGCAAAGTTGAGACTCGGCGGAATCATTGCGTTTTCCAGTGCCAGAATGGTTTTCAGCAAACCGGCGATTCCCGCGGCGCCGCCGGCGTGGCCGATATTGGTCTTCACTGAGCCCACACTCAACCGACGGTGTTGGCGCCGCGCGAATACTTCGCCGAGCGCTCGTGCCTCTACCGGGTCGCCGATCTCGGTGCCTGTGCCGTGGGCCTCGATGTAGTGGATGTGGCCGCTGTCCAGGCCTGCGCTCGACAGGGCACGCCGGATAACGTCGGCTTGCGCTGACACCGACGGCACTGTCTGTCCGGCGGTGCTGTGTCCGGCATTACCGATCGCGCTGCCGCGAATGACGGCCCGGATGCGGTCGCCGTCATCGAGGGCGGCGCGCAACGGCTTGAGTAGAACAAGGCCGCCGCCCTCGCTGCGCACATAACCGTCTGCGCGCGAATCAAACGCGTAGGTGTGACCAGACCTGGATAGAGCACCGAATTCTCTTTCCAAGGACGCGGTTTCTCTTGCCAGGTTGAGGTGGACCCCACCCGCGATCGCCAGCGCCGATTCGCCTGAGCGAAGGCTTTCGCACGCCAGGTGCACAGCTGTCAGGGAAGATGACTGGCCGGAATCGACGATCATGCTGGGGCCACGCAGACCGAAGGCATAGGAGATCTTGTTGGCGATCATTGCCCGGCTAAGGCCGGTGAATGAGTGGTGATCGATGTTGTCGGTAGTGTCGCGCAGCGTCAGCACGGCGTAGTCATCCGTCATCGCTCCGAGGTAAACGGCAACCTGCTTTCCGCGTAGGGCTCCCGGAACGACGAAGGCGCTTTCGAGCAGTTCCCACGTCAGTTCGAGCGCCAGTCGCTGCCGTGGGTCCATGGCGCGGGCCTCGTGCGGCGATACGTTGAAGAAGTCAGCGTCGAATTCGGCGACGTTGTCCAACAACCCTTCTCGCTGCCGATTCGCGCGGATATCCGCTCGGGGGTCTGCACCGGGCGGCCGGGTAACCTCGAGCCCGTCACGGACGACGCGCCAGAAGGCCTCGGGTCCGGCAGCGCCGGGAAACCGGCACGCGAGCCCGATAATTGCCACGTCTGCCGTTTTCACAGCACCCTCCACCCTCGACGAATTAATACGCCTGCGACCAAGCTAGCGGTAAACCCGAGCGTGCCCGTGTTGCGACCACGCGCTACCGGTACGCCCGTCGGCCAAAACGGCAGCGCCGGCATGCCCGGCAGCGCCGGTTGAGTTGCCCAGGCGTTACGGGCCCAGATCTTCGTCGAGAATGGCGAAGAGCTGGCTTTCCGTAGCGGTGCTGATGTCGTCGTTGTACAGGTCGTCGGGGTGCTCTGGCTGGAATAGGTCCGTGCTCAGGGGTGCGACGCTGGCCGTGGCCAGCAGGGTTTCCAGGCGAGTGCTCAGCTGTGTTCTTTCGTCTGGGTTCCAGTGCGGCTGGCTGATCAGGGTTTGCAGTTCACGAGTGATGTCGTTGAACCTGGCCATCGAGGTGGGTTGATCGCTGGCGGTGGCGGTGGCTTGGCTGGTTGGGGTGGCCGCGAGTTCGGTATCGAAATGCTGGGCCAGCGCGGCGGGCGTCGGGTAGTCGAAGATCACCGTGGGCGACATCGTCAGTCCAGTGGCGGTTTTGAGCCGGTTCCGCAATTCGACCGCACTCAATGAATCAAACCCGAGATCCTGAAACCCGGTGTCGGCGTTAATGTCCGCAACGTTCAGGTGCCCCAGCACGGCTGTGGCGTTGCTGCAGACCAGTTCGACGAGTTCGCTGTGTCGCTGCTCGGGGGTCAGGCCCTCCAGCCGTGCCCGCAGGCCCGTCAGCGACGCCATCGTGCTGGCGGTGTCGTCGACAACGCGCCGAGTTCGGCGGGTGGTCAACTGACTCAACAGGGGCGGTAGGACGGCGCTGTTGGCAGCGAGTCCAGCCTGATCCAGGCGGGTGGCCACCACGACCGGACGCTCACCGAGCATCGCGGTATCGAACAATTCGAGCGCTTGGTTGTTCGACAACGGGGCCAGGCCCACTCTGCTCATCCTGGCTTTATCGCGTTCCCCAAGGTGTTCGGTCATTGCCGACGCTTGTTCCCACAGTCCCCAGGCCACCGATAGTCCTGGCAGCCCGCGAGCACGCCGATGCGTGGCCAGCCCGTCGAGAAAACTGTTGGCCGCCGCATAATTGCCCTGCCCCGGGCCGCCGACAATCCCGGCCATCGACGAAAACACCACAAACGCCGACAAATCCCGATCCTGGGTCAGCTCATGCAGATTCCACGCCGCGTCCACCTTGGCCCGCAGGACCGTATCGATGCGCTCAGCGTTCAGCGACGCAATCACCGCATCGTCGAGCACCCCCGCAGCATGAATCACCGCGGTCAACGGGTACTGGGTTGGCAGGTCTGCCAACAACGCCGCCACTGCCGCACGATCACTAACGTCACAGGCCACCACTTGCACCTGGGCGCCCGCTTGTGCCAAGTCGGCCGCCAACTCACCGACGCCGTCAGCATCTTGGCCGCGACGACTGGCCAACACCACATGACGGGCCCCATACCGGTGCACCACATGGCGGGCCACCACACCGCCGGCCATCCCGGTGCCGCCGGTGATCAACACGGTGCCCGCACGAAACCCACCACCGGGCCCATCGGGCAGGGTCAAGACCACCTTGCCGATGTGGCGAGCCTGGCTCATAAATCGATAGGCCTCCGCGGCACGACGCACATCCCAGGTCTTCAGGGGCAGGCGTTGCAACACATCGGCTTCGAACAACCCGATCAACTCGGTCAACATCTGCTGAATATGTTCCGGGCCGGCCTCCATCAGATCAAACGCCCGATATCTCACCCCTTGGTGATCACGGGCGAGCGATTCCTCGTCCCGAAGATCGGTCTTGCCCATCTCGAGAAAACGACCGCCGGGCGCCAACAACCGCAGCGAAGCGTCCGTGAACTCACCGGCCAACGAGTTGAGCACCACATCCACCCCACGACCCCCGCTGGCGGAAGAGAATTTCTCCTCGAACTCCAGCGTCCGTGAATCCGCAATGTGGTCATCGTCAAACCCCATTGCGCGCAACGTATCCCACTTGCCTCGACTGGCAGTTGCGAATACCTCCAACCCCCAATGCCGAGCCAGCTGCACCGCGGCCATACCCACCCCACCGGCGGCAGCATGCACGAGCACCGATTCGCCGGCGCGCACCTGCGCCAGAGTCGACAAGCCGTAGTAGGCCGTCAAGAACACCACCGGCACACCCGCGGCCTCCGCCAACGACCAACCCTGCGGCACCCGCGTAAGGAACCGCTCATCCACCGCAGCTTCTGAGCCCGCGACCCCCAGCACGCCCATCACCGCATCGCCAACGGCCAGTCCGGTCACACCCGGAGCGACCTCGACGACGACCCCGGAACCCTCGGCCCCGAGCTGCGCCGCGCCCGGATACATGCCCAACGCCACCAGCACATCCCGGAAATTGACCCCGACGGCCGCCACCGCCACCCGCACCTGGCCGGCAGCCAGTTCCACTGGTTCGCTCGACTGGACCACCAAATCCTCTAACGTTCCCCCGCTGCCGGCGGCCAACCGCCACACCAACGGCGGCTCAGGCAAACGCAATACCGGCGGGGAGTTCGCCGGCGCCAGCCGAGCCGCATGCACCACACCGGAACGCACCACCAATTGTGGTTCACCACAGCCGATTACAGCGCCGACATCGACGGACCCATCCGAATCCAGCAAGAGGACTCGGCCCGGTTGTTCGGCCTGCGCCGAACGCACCAACCCCCACACCGCCGCGCCCGCCAGATCCGTCACATCCTCACCCGCCAACCCCACCGCACCGCTGGTCAGCACCACCAGCAGCGCAGTGCGCTCACCGGCCAACCATGATTGCAACACCGCCAGGACCGCATGGGTGGCGGCATGCACCGACCCCACCACGCCCGCATCATCAGATCCCAACTTCCACACCACCGCGTCGGCGGCGGCCCCGTCGATCGCTGTGTCAGTCTCGAAATCCTGCCATACCCGTACCGACACGGCCCCAACATCGTTGGCGTCCAACGAAACCGGAGACCATGTCACCTCCAACAACCCCCCACCGGCACGAGCAGAGGGAGCCGCGGCCGCCGACAACTGCTCAAGCGACACCGGACGCATCACCAACGACCGCACCGACAAGACCGGCAGCCCCGCTCCATCGGCCAGTTCGACCGAAACCGCTCCGGCGTCGGCCGGCGCTATTCGGACCCGAACCCGCGACGCCCCCGCCGCATGCAAACACACCCCCTGCCACGAAAACGGCAACACCATCGAGTCGAGCTCACCAACCACGCCCATCGCGTGCAAGGCCGCGTCCAACACCACCGGATGAATCCCGAAGCCGTCCACCGCCAGACCCGCGTCGTCGGGAACGGCAACTTCGGCGAAGGTCTCATCTTCCCGCCGCCAGATACCACGCAAACCGCGAAATGCCGGGCCGTACCCATAGCCCCGCGCGGCGAACTGGTCATATGCATCAGCGACATCCACCGGCGAGGCTCCCACCGGCGGCCACACCGACAAATCAGCCGTCGGCGCCAGCGAGCCGGCGCTCAGCGCGCCCTGCGCGTGCACCACCCACACCGAATCGGGCTCGCCAGCATGCGAATACACCCACACTGCCCGCGTACCCGACTCTTCGGCCGCGCCCACCACCACCTGCACCCGTACTCCGCCGGTGGCCGGCAACACCAACGGAGCCATCAAGGTCAGCTCATCTACCACCCCGCAGCCGACCTCATCGCCGGCCCGTAATACCAACTCCACAAACCCGGCCCCCGGAAACAGCACCGCTGCGCCGACGGCATGATCAGCCAGCCATTCCTGGGCGCCCAGGGACAACCAGCCGGTCAGCACCACCCCACCCACATCGGGACGCTCCACCACCGCACCCAGCAAGGGATGATCGCCACCGACCAAACCCGCGGCCCGCACCCCGGCACCTGACCCGGACCCACCCGCCGCCAACCAATACCGGCGCCGCGCAAACCCATAGGTCGGCAACTCCACCCGGCGGGCGCCCAAACCACCCAGCGCGGCCTGCCAGTCCACCCCCACACCCGTGGTGAACAGCTGCCCGGCGGCGCTCAGCAGCGAATCGATTTCGGGTTGACCCTTCGCCAGGGTCACCACCGAGCCGGCCTGCTCGGTTGCCAACGACTGCTGTACAGCCGCATTCAAGCCCGCGCCGGGGCCGACTTCGAGATAGACCCCAGCCCCCAGTGATTCGGCCAATCGCACGCCGTCGGCGAAGCGCACCGGCTGACGCACATGCTCAACCCAATACGGTGCCGAGCCATAGCCGGGACCGGCTAACTGCCCAGTCACGTTGGACACCAGGCTGATCTGTGGCTCCTCCGCCGCCACCCCGACCAGCAGCCGGGCAAATTCCTCGGTCATGGGCTCCATCAACACCGAGTGAAACGCGTGCGAAACCGCCAACCGATGCACCCGCCGACCCTGCCCGGTGAACTGATCCGCCAGACTGCTCACCGCGGCCGCGTCACCGGAGATCACCACCGCGTTCGGGCCATTGATCGCCGCGACACTGACATCCGGTGTAAGTAGCGGTGTCACTTCGTCTTCGCTGGCGGCCACGGCAACCATCGCGCCACCGGACGGCAACGCCGCCATCAGCCGGCCTCGAACCGCTACCAGCCGCGCGGCATCGTCGAGCGTCAGCACGCCCGCCACATGCGCGGCGGCGATCTCCCCCACCGAATGCCCCATCACCACGTCGGGCAGCACACCCCAGTGCCGCCACAGGGCCGCCAATGCCACTTCGATCGCGAACAGCGCCGGCTGGGCAAATTCCGTGTTCTCCAACAGTTCCGCGTCATCGCCCCAGAGCACCTGCCTGAGCGGCACCCGCAGATGACCGTCCAACGCGTGCATCACCTCCTCCAGAGCCTTCGCGAACACCGGGAATCGCTCGTACAGCTGAGCGCCCATCCCCAGCGCCTGCGAGCCTTGGCCGGGAAAGACGAACACCACCTTGGTCGCCGACTTCGCACGGCCCACCGCCACGTTCGCGCCGGGTTCACCGGCAGCCAGCCTGGCCAGCCCGGCCATCAGAGCATCCCGATCGGCACCGACCACCACCGCGCGATGTTCGAAAACCGAGCGCGTGGAGACCAGTGACCAGCCCACATCCACCGGGCTCAGACTGCCCGTGCCCGCCTCGACGCCGGCCACGTGGTCCAGCAACCGGGTGGCCTGATTGGCCAGCGCCTGGCTTGAGCGCGCGGAGAGCACCCATGCCGCCGCCGTCTTGGCGTCATCATGTTGAGCTACACCGCTTTCCGGCTCCGGTGATTGCTCGATAATGACATGCGCATTCGTACCGCTGATGCCGAACGACGACACTCCTGCCCGCCGCGGCCGGTCCACCACCGGCCAGGGTTGCGGCTCCGTCAACAACGAAACCGCGCCCTCCGACCAGTCCACATGCGGCGTCGGCACATCCACGTTCAGCGTCTTCGGCAGCACCCCGTGCCGCATCGCCTGCACCATCTTGATCACCCCGGCCACGCCCGCGGCAGCCGACGAATGACCGATGTTGGATTTGATCGACCCCAACCACAGCGGCCGATCGGCCGGCCGGTCCTGTCCGTACGTCGCCAAAAGTGCCTGCGCCTCGATCGGGTCCCCCAGCGTGGTACCCGTCCCATGCCCTTCGACCACGTCCACGTCGGCCGCGGTCAGGCCGCCGTTGGTCAGTGCCGCTCGGATCAACCGCTGCTGCGACGGCCCATTCGGGGCGGTCAGTCCGTTTGAAGCACCATCTTGATTCACCGCGGACGCCCGTAACAGGGCTAACACCGGATGCCCCAATCGCCGCGCATCGGCCAACCGCTCGACCACGAGCACGCCCACGCCTTCCGACCAAGCGGTCCCGTCGGCGGCACCGGCATATACCTTGCACCGACCGTCTGCCGCCAGCGCCCGCTGGCGGCTGAACTCTACAAATGCGCCAGGGGTCGACATCACCGTCACGCCGCCCACCAGGGCCAGATCGCACTCCCCCGACCGTAGCGACTGCGCCGCCAGGTGCAGTGCCACCAATGACGAGGAACACGCCGTATCCACCGACACCGCAGGGCCTTCCAGGCCCAACACGTAGGACACCCGGCCCGAGGCCACGCTCAACGTCGAGCCGGTGAGCCCGTAGCCCTCCAGCTCGCCTTCCACCTCGCCGCCGTAGCTCGAGTGGATGACCCCGGCGAACACTCCCGTCGCCGTGCCGCGCAACTCGGCCGGGTCAATCCCGGTCCGCTCCAAGGCTTCCCACGAGACCTCCAGCAGCAACCGCTGCTGCGGGTCCATCGCCAGCGCCTCGCTGGGTCCGATACCGAAGAATCCGGCATCGAAATCGCCCGCCTCGGATAGGAATGAACCGTTCCGCACGTACAATTTGCCGAGAGCGTCGGGGTCTGGGTCGAATAATCCCGCGAGATCCCAGCCCCGATCCGCCGGAAATTCACCCACCGCATCGCGGCCCTCAACCACCATCTGCCACAACGCTTCCGGTGAATCCACCCCACCCGGGTACCGGCACGCCATCCCCACCACCGCCACCGGTTCGGACGACTTGCCTTCTAACTCCGAAAGACGCCGCCGTGCCTGGCGTAGATCAGCCGTGAGGCGTTTCAGGTAATCGAGTTGATTCGGGGTGCTCGGCACTGGCGCGTCCTCGTGGTGGTGTTAGGAGCCGAGTTCTTCGTCAAGGATGGCGAAGAGTTCGCTTTCGGTGGCGTTATGGATGTCCTCGTCGCGGGGGTCGTAGGGCAGATCGGCGTCGGGGTGGGCGCTGAGGGTACCCAGCAGGGTTCGGAGGTGGGTGCTCAGTTCCGTTTTGTCTTCGGGTTTCCAATCGGGTCGGTCGAGCAGCGTTTGGAGTTCGCGGCTTATCTCATTGAAACGGACCAGCAAGTCGGGTTGGTCTGTGCTGACGGCCAATCGGGTATCAAGGTGTTCGGCGAGGACGGTCGGCGTGGGGTAGTCGAAGATCAGGGTTGGCGAAAGGGTGAGTCCGGTAGTGGTTTTGAGGCGGTTGCGCAGTTCCACCGCGGTGAGCGAGTCAAAGCCCAGCTCCTGGAACGCGCGCCCGGCATCGATGTCTGCCGCGGTGGGGCGGCCCAGCACCATGGCGGCGTTGACGCGCACCAAGTCCACCAGCTGGCGATGACGCTGCTCAGCAGTCAGCCCCTGCAGGCGCGCGGCTAGGCCGGTCATCGGTGCGGTGGTGTCGGTTTCATCGACGATGCGTCGAACGGGGCGGGTGGCCAGCCCGCTCAGCAATGGGGGCAGCGCCCCGCTGTTGTCGCTGAGCGCTCTCTGGTCCAGCCGAGCGGCTACCACGACCTCTCGGTCGGCGACGATGGCGGCATCGAAGAGCTCGAGGGCCTGCCCGGTCGATAGTGGGGAAAGCCCCACCCGGCTCATGCGGGCCTTGTCGCGATCCCCGAGGTGTTGAGTCATCGCGCTGGCCTGTTCCCACAGCCCCCACGCCATCGACAACCCGGGCAATCCATGGTGCCGCCGATACGAGATCAGTCCATCGAGGAAACTGTTGGCCGCTGCGTAGTTGCCCTGACCCGCGGTGCCGACAATCCCGGCCATCGACGAAAACACCACAAACGCAGATAAATCCATGTCCTGGGTCAGCTCATGCAGGTTCCAGGCGCCACCTACCTTGGCTCCCAACACCGTATCCATCCGATCCGGGGTGAGCGAGGAGATCAACCCGTCATCGAGGACACCCGCGGCGTGAATCACCGCCCGCAGCGGGTACCGCGCCGGCACGTGGGCCAGTAATCCGGCTACCGCTTCACGGTCGGCCACGTCACAGGCCACGACCGACACTTGTGCGCCCGCGTCCTGCAATTGCGCCACCAGCTCCGCGACGCCGTCGGCCTGCAAGCCGCTGCGGCTGACCAGCATCACGTGCGCCACACCGTAATGGTCGACCAGATGGCGAGCTACCGCCGAACCGGCCATCCCGGTCCCACCGGTGATAAGGACCGTGCCGCCGGCAAACCGACCGCCGGGCCCATCGGGCAGGGTCAGAACTACCTTTCCGGTGTGGCGGGCCTGACTGACAAATCGATATGCCGCCGAGACGCGCCGCACATCAAAGGTCTTGGCCGGCAACGGCGCCAACGCCCCGGCTGTCACCAAACCCGCCAATTCGCCAAGCATTTGAGCGATGAGGTCGTCGCCGGCCTCGATCAGGTCAAACGCCCGATACTGCACTCCCGGATACTGTGCGGCGATGTCCGCCGGATCGCGGGGATCGGTCTTGCCCATTTCGATGAAGCGCCCACCGCGAACCAGCAACCGCAACGAGGCATCGGTGAACTCGCCTGCCAGCGAGTTGAGCACGACGTCCACCCCGGCCCCTCCGGTGGCCGCCAAGAACTTGTCCTCGAACTCCAACGTCCGCGAATCGCCGATATGGTCGTCGTCAAACCCCATCGCGCGCAAAGTATCCCACTTACCGCGGCTCGCGGTGGCAAAAACCTCGGCCCCCAGATGCCGCGCCAACTGCACGGAAGCCATGCCCACGCCACCGGTTGCGGCGTGCACAAGCACCCGCTCTCCGGCCCGCAGCCCCGCCAACACCGACAACCCGTATAACGCCGTCAAGAACACCGCCGGCGCCCCGGCGGCGGCGGCCAACGACCATCCCGCCGGCACCGCGGTCACCAAGCGCGCATCCACGACCGCCTCGGAGCCCACCACCCCCAACAATCCCATCACCGTCTCGCCGACGGCGACACCGGACACACCGGGCCCCACTTCGACAACGACCCCGGCACCGTCGACCCCCAACTCCCCACCCCCGGGATACATCCCCAAGGCCACCAGCACATCCCGGAAATTCACCCCCACCGCGGCCACCGCCACCCGCACTTGCCCGTCCGCCAACTCCGCGCGCGGGCACTGCGTGACGACGACGTCTTCAAACGTCCCCTGGCTGCCGGCAGCCAGCCGCCAGCCCTCGGCAGGCAGCCGCAATACCGGCTGCGGGCTGGGCGGCGCCAACCGGGCCCCGTACACGACGCCGTCGCGAACCACCAACTGCGGCTCAGCACAAGCGATTACCGCGCCCAGATCCAGTGACTCATCGGAGTCCACCAGCACGATCCGGTCCGGATGCTCCGCCTGAGCCGAACGCACCAGTCCCCATACGGCCGCACCGGCCAAATCCGAGACATCCTCGCCGGCCGATGCGACGGCACCGCGGGTCAGCACCACCAGCACCGCAGCTCCATCACCGGCCAGCCAGGACTGCAACACGCCCAATGCTTCATGGCTGGCCGCGTACACCGATTCCACCGAATTGTCACGACCAGATGCGAGCTCCCAGACGACCAAGTTCTCGCTCTGCTGATCGCCAATGCCGGTGTCCCGCGACCCCACCGGTGACCATTGCACCTCCAGCAATGCGCCGCCGCTGCCGGCAGCCGGCGGCGCCGACAGTCTCTCAACCGACGCCGGGCGCATGGTCAACGACTGCACCGACAACACGGGCAACCCCACCGGGTCGGTCATGTCCACCGACACCGCCCCCGCACCTGCCGGTGCGATCCGGACGCGCGCCCGCGAGGCGCCCGCGGCGTGCAGCGACACCCCTTGCCAGGAAAACGGCAACACCGTCTGGGCCTGCTCGCCGGTCACCCCCAGAACATGCAAGGCCGCGTCCAACAGCACCGGGTGTATACCGAAGCCGCCTACGTCCACACCAGCGTCCGCCGGTACGGCAACTTCGGCGAAGACCTCATCCCCTCGGCGCCACATCGCCCGCAGACCCCGGAACGCGGGTCCATACTCATAACCTCGCCCAGTCAGCTGCTGATACGCCCCAGCCACATCGACCGCCGTCGCACCGGCCGGCGGCCACACCGACATGTCAGCGGCCGGACCAACAGACCCGACGGCCAGCGTGCCCTCGGCGTGCAACAGCCAGCCCGAACCTGTAGCAGCCGCAAGGGAATACACCGACACCGCCCGACGCCCGGAGTCGCCGGCGGCACCGACCACCACCTGCACCCGTACCCCCTCGGCCGCCGGCAGGATGAGTGGAGCCGACAACGTCAACTCCTCCACCACCCCGCAACCAACCTCATCGCCGGCTCGGAGGACCAACTCCACAAAGGCAGCCCCCGGGAACAACACCACCCCGGCCACCGCATGATCGGCCAACCACGGCTGGGCAACCGCCGATACCCGGCCCGTCAACACCACCCCGCCCGAATCGGGCCGGGCCACGACCGCGCCCAACAGCCCATGCGCGGCCCGCTCCAACCCCAGACTGCCCAGATTTCCCGACCCGGTCGACTCAGGTGCCAGCCAGAAGCGGCGGCGCACAAACGCATACGTCGGCAACTCCACTCGGTGTCCACCCGTACCGGCGAGCACCGCCCGCCAGTCAACCCGCGCACCGGCAACATGTGCCTGGCCGACTGACAGCAAAAACCTGTCGAGGCCGCCGTCATTGCGGCCCAGTGACGGGATGACGACCGCGTCCTCCAGAAGGTTTGGCGCAAGATTGGGGTGATCGGCCAGGGTTTGTTCGATGCCGGCGATCAACACCGGGTGCGGACTGGATTCGACGAACATCCGGTATCCGGCGTCGCGCGCGCTGCGTATCGCCCGTTCGAATTCGACCGTCTGCCGAATGCTTCGGTACCAGTACTCGGCGTCCAACCCAGCGGTGTCCGCCAGTGCGCCGGTGACCGTGGAGAAGAAAGCGACGGACGAAGATCGGGGTTCAATGCCGGCCAGCGCCTCGGCAAGAGGCACGCGGATCGCGTCGACCTGCGGCGAGTGCGACGCGTAGTCGACGTCGATCTTGCGGGCGCGAATGTCGTCTGCCTCGCAACGCAGCATGAGCTCGTCAAGAGCGCCGATTTCACCGGAGACCGCGACGGTTGAAACACCGTTGACCGCGGCGATATTCAACCGATCTGCCCATGGCGCCATCAGCTCCGAGGCCTTCGACCGCCCGCATGCCAGCGAGATCATGCCGCCGGCACCCGATAGCTGCACCAGCAGCCGACTCCGCAGTGCGACCACGCGTGCGGCGTCTTCCAGCGACAACGCTCCCGCCACATATGCGGCGGCGATCTCGCCTTGCGAGTGCCCGATTACCGCGTCGGGGACTACCCCCACCGAGCGCCAGAGCTCGGCAAGGGACACCATCACGGCCCACAGCGCCGGCTGCACCACGTCCACCCGTTCCAGCCCGGGTGCATCTGCCGCCCCCCTGATCACGTCGATCAACGACCAGTCGACGTGCAGACCAAGCGCCTTGTCGCAGCGGTGTAGGTGCTCGGCGAATACCGTTGAGGTATCCATCAACTCGGCTCCCATGCCGACCCACTGCGAGCCTTGCCCGGGAAATACGAACACCGTCCTATCCACCGACCGGGCCCGACCCAGCACCACGTTCGCACCCAGCTCACCGGCGGTCAATCCGGCTAGCCCGGCCGTCAAGGCGGCGCGCTCCGCGCCCACCAGGACCGCGCGATGCTCGAACATCGCGCGGGTGGAAACCAACGACCAACCCACATCCACCGGGCTCAGGCTCTGATCGGCGGCCACCAGCGCCAGCAAGCGAGCCGCCTGGTTCCGCAACGCTTCTTCCGAACGGGCCGACAACACCCATGCGGTCAACGCATCGGAGGAGTCACGCTCAGCGACAACGGTTTCTGACGCCGGCGGCTCCTCGACGATCACGTGCGCATTGGTCCCGCTGATGCCGAATGCCGATACCCCCGCACGCCGCGGTCGGTCCCCGACCGGCCACGGTCGCGATTGGGTCAACAACGACACCGCGCCCGCCGACCAATCCACGTGCGGCGTAGGCACATCCACGTGCAATGTCTTCGGCATCGTCGAATGCCGCATCGCCTGCACCATCTTGATCACCCCGGCCACCCCCGCCGCGGCCGATGTATGACCCATGTTCGATTTGATCGATCCCAGCCACAACGGCTGATCCGCGGGCCGGTCCTGTCCATAGGTCGCTAAGATTGCCTGCGCCTCAATCGGATCCCCCAGCGAGGTCCCGGTGCCGTGCCCCTCCACCAGATCCACATCCGCCGAAGTCAGTCGGGCACTGGCCAACGCCGCCCGAATCACCCGTTGCTGCGAAGGACCGTTCGGCGTCGCCAGACCGTTGGAGGCGCCATCCTGATTGACCGCGGATCCGCGCAGTACCGCCAGTACCGGATGCCCCAACCGCCGCGCATCAGCCAGCCGCTGCAGCACCAGCACCCCGGCGCCCTCGGAAAACCCGGTGCCGTTGGCGGCGCCCGCGTATGCCTTGCACCGACCGTCGGCGGATACCGCCCGCTGCCGACTGAAGTCGACGAATAACGCCGGCGTCGCCATCACTGTTACCCCGCCGGCCAGCGCCAGGTCACACTCCCCGGAACGCAACGACTGCGCCGCCAGATGCATGGCCACCAACGACGACGAACACGCGGTATCGACCGACACCGCCGGACCTTCCAGACCCAGCGCATAGGCCACCCGACCCGACGCCACGCTCAGCGTCGAACCACGCAGGCCATACCTCTCCAGATCGCCGGGTACCTGTCCCGGGCCCCCGTAGGAACCGTGGAACACCCCCGCGAACACGCCCGTCGCCGAGCCCTTCAATCCCAACGGGTCAATCCCGGCCCGTTCCAGCGCTTCCCACGACACCTCCAGCAACAGGCGTTGCTGTGGATCCATCGCGAGCGCTTCGCTGGGCGCGATCCCGAAAAACGCCGCATCGAAATCGGCCACATCCACCAGAAACCCGCCCGACCGGGTATAGGACTTCCCCACCGCGTCGGGATCCGGGTCAAACAGCCCAGCCGTATCCCAACCCCGGTCGGTCGGAAATTCGGACACCACGTCGCGTCCCGCGGCCACCATCTCCCACAAGCCATCCGGGGTATCGATCCCACCCGGATACCGGCAACCGATTCCCACCACCGCCACCGGCTCGGTGGGTCCCTGCGCCAATGCCGCCAGATATTGACGTTTGTCCCGCTTGAGCCGCTCGTTTTCCTTCAGAGATTTGCGGAGGGCGTCAACGAGTTCTACGTGAGTGCTGTTCATCCAACCCGGCCTTCCGTGTTACTCAAGCGAACGGGTGGAACCTGCGCGGTAGTCACGGCGATGTTCGGCCGGACCGGGCAGTCCACCGGCACGCATCAATGCCAGCGCAGCAACACAAGCTCGGAACAGAATCCGGGACCCATCGCGAGCATCAGGCCCGGGCTGCCCGTGGGCGGCGGCTTGGCGAGGGTGTCACGTAGTACGTGCAGCACCGAAGCCGACGAAAGATTGCCGATCTCGCCCAGCGAACGCCAGGTCAGCTCGAGGGCCTCCGGCGGTAGGTCAAGGCTGGCAACAATCGCCTCGATGACCTTGGGACCGCCCGGATGGCTGACCCAGGCGCCGATGTCATCAGTGGTCAGGCCGTGTGCCGCCAGAAATGTGTTGACGTCGTCGGCGATGTATTGCTCGACCACCGCCGCGACGTCCTTCGAGAGCACCAGCTCGAACCCGGTGGTGCCCACGTCGTAGCCCATGGTGCGCAGCGAGTCGGGGTAGAGGTGACTGCGGGAGTCAAGGATGTCCGGGCCGCCCGGATTGAGCTGTTCGGCGCGACGGTCGCCGACGGCCACCACCGCCGCCGCTCCATCAGCGAACAGTGCACTGCCGACCAGACCGGCCAGCGACGGTTTGTATCCCGGGTAGGTCATCGAGCAGAGTTCGACGGAGATCAGGGCCGCAACGGCGTCCGGCGCGCCGCGCAGGTAGTCGTGCAGCCGCGCCACCCCCGCCGCCCCGGCCACGCAGCCCAGTCCGAACAACGGCACCCGTCGCACATCCTCGCGCAGGCCCACCCGCGCGGCGATCCGGGCGTCCACCGACGGGACCGCGAGACCGGTGACCGTCGTCGTGATCAGCGCGTCGAGGTCTTGCGGTCGCAGTCCGGCCTCGTCGAGGGCGCCCATCAGCGCCTCGCAGCCCAGGTCCACGGCTTTTTCGGTGAATATTCGGTTGCCCGCGGTGAAATCGGTCAGCGCCGGATACGCCTCCATCGGCAGGACCAGGTGACGACTGTTGACTTTGGCGCTGGCGTGTAGCTGCCGGACGATGTCTTCGAATTCCTGGAATTCCGGAATGCTGAGGAAAAACTCGGTTAGCTCCCGCTGGGAGTAGCGATGCGGCGGCAACGCACCGCAAACACCTGCGATGACGCTCATTTTCCCACCCCATTTGGTAACAAGTGTCTAGGCCGACAATCTCAGCCTAACCGGATCCTCACGAGTTTAGTCCGAGCCGCAACTACCCCGCAAAGGACGACGCAGGCGGCCCCTCAGCGCGTCACCGCTGGCCAGGACCGCATTCAGCTGATCGGCCACCCGGATCGGAGCGGTGCCCCCGCGCGCATCGCGTGACGAAACCGACCCCTCGATCGTCAACACGTCGCGGACCTCCGGCGTCAACTCGGGGCTGATGGCCACCAGTTCGTCGTCGGTCAGCTCCTCTAATCCGACGCCGCGCCCCTCGGCGACACGCACCGCCGAACCGGCGGCCTCGTGCGCTGATCGGAACGGCACTCCCCGGCGCACCAGCCATTCAGCGATGTCGGTGGCCAGCGAATAGCCGGCCGGGGCCAGGGCCGCCATCCGCTCGACGTTGAACGTCAGGCTGGCTACCAGCCCCGCCATCGCCGGCAGCAGCAGCTCCAGCTGAGCCACCGAATCGAACACCGGCTCCTTGTCTTCCTGCAGATCGCGGTTGTAGGCCAGCGGCTGGGCCTTCAGCGTCGCGAGTAGCCCGGCCAGGTTGCCGATCAACCGGCCGGACTTACCGCGGGCCAGCTCCGCAATGTCGGGGTTCTTTTTTTGCGGCATGATCGAGCTGCCGGTGGACCACGAATCATGCAGGGTGACGTAGCCGAATTCCGTGGTGCTCCAGATGATGATGTCCTCGGCGAGCCGGGACAGGTCGACGGCGATCATCGCGAAGATGAACGCGGCCTCGGCGGCAAAGTCCCGGGCGGCGGTCGCGTCGATCGAGTTGTCGGCGGCGCTCGCGAAACCCAGATCCACGGCGATCGCCTCGGGATCCAGGCCCAGCGACGAGCCGGCCAGTGCCCCCGAGCCGTACGGGGACACCGCGGTCCGGTCATCGAAGTCGACAATCCTGTCCACATCACGCAGCAACGGATGAGCGTGCGCGAGCAGGTGGTGTGCCAGCAGGATGGGTTGCGCGGACTGCAGATGGGTCTTGCCAGGCATAATGGCCGTCGGGTGGGCGCCGGCCTGGGCGGCGAGCGCGCCGACGACGTCGAGC
>PLSK01000018.1:0-4301 GCA_003165155.1 Mycobacterium sp.
GCCGAAGTCGGCGCACAGATCCTCTCCCGGGCCACCAACGTCAAGCATCTGCTCACGCTGGGGCCCGCGGACGTCGGCGAGGACCTGCTGGCGCTGTGCAGCCAGGTTGGACCGGAGACGCTCAGCCGGGGTGACGCCCAGGAAGAAGACATCGCCTGGCTGCAATACACCGGTGGCACCACCGGGCGGCCCAAGGCCGCCATGGTCTCGCACCGCGCGATGGTCCAGTCGGTGTTTTCGCTGAACGCGTCCTGGCGACTGCCGGCCGACCCGCGGACCCTCATCGCGACTCCGATTACCCACGCCGGTGTGCTGCCCGTGCTGCCCACGCTGCTGCGTGGCGGCACCGTGGTTCTGCAGACGGGCTTCGACGCCGAGCAGTGGCTCGCAGCTGTGCAAGACCACCGCATCAACTATGTGTTCACCATCCCCACCGTGCTGTACGCGTTGCTCGATCACGGNNGGTCTCGACCGGTTCGACCTGAGCTCGCTGGAGACGGTCGTCTACGGTGCGTCGCCAATGTCGCCGTCGCGCATCGACGAGGCGCAAAAGGCGTTCGGCCCGAACCTGTTACAGGGGTACGGCCAGACGGAGTGCGTCGGCATGGCCACTAGTCTGCTGCCCTCGGAACATGATCCGGAGAACTGGACTTCCTGCGGTCGCGCGGTCGCCGGAGCGGTTGTCGACGTCCTCGACGAAGACGGGCGGCCCGTGCCGAACGGAACCGTGGGCGAACTCTGCGTGCAGGGGCGAGCCGTGATGTCCGGGTACTGGAAGCGACCCGCCGAGACCGCCGAGGTCCTGCGCAACGGCTGGCTTCGCACCGGGGACATGGCGTTACGCAGCGATACCGGCTTCTTCCACATCGTGGACCGCAAGAAGGACATGGTGATCTCCGGCGGCTTCAACGTCTACCCCCGCGAGATTGAAGACGTGCTCGCCGCCGACCCCTCGGTCTCGATGGTCGCGGTAATCGGCGTGCCCGATCCGAAGTGGGGTGAGGCCGTCAAGGCGTTTGTGGTGCCCCGACCCGGCGCTACGCCGGACACCGAAGCGTTGATCGCGAGCGTCAAACAGCGCAAAGGACCGCACCACGCTCCGAAGTCCATCGAGGTGGTCGACCAACTACCCCTGACCAAAGTCGGAAAGATCGACAAGAAAGTGCTCCGCGCCACCTACTGGTCGGGCCTCGAACGAGCGGTGAACTGACATGACCGAAACCACCCTATTGCCCGCCCTCGCCAAACACCAAGCAGGAGGCACTGTTTGGCTGCGACTGCAACGTCCGGCCGCGATGAACGCCATCAGCCCAGGCATGCTGAAGGAACTGAACCTCGCCCTGGACGAGATCGAATCCGACGAATCCGTCCGGGTCGTCGTGTTGACCGGTACCGGCCGGGCATTCTGCGCGGGCGCTGACCTGAAGGCCATGGCCAACGCGGCCGGCGAGGTCGATCCGAGCCAGGTTGTCGAATTCGTCGCCTACGCCGGCCGCACCATCGAGCGGCTCGCCGCGCTTGCCCAACCGGTGATCGCCGGTGTGAACGGTTTGGCGCTGGCCGGCGGACTCGAGTTGCTGCTCGCGAGCGACATTGTGGTGGCGTCGAGCGCGGCGCGCATCGGTGATGCGCACGCGAACTACGGACTGATTCCCGGCGCCGGTGGCTCGGTTCGGCTGTCGCGGGTCGTGGGCCCACACATGGCGAAATACCTGGCCTTCACCGGCGATCACTTTCCGCCGTCGTCGCCGGTGCTGGCGGGACTGGTAAGCGAGATCGTCGAGCCGGACGAGCTCGAGGCCCGGCTAGCCGAACTCGCCGCCAGCCTGGCCGACAAGAGCCCGCTGGGGCTGCGTCGAATGAAGCACCTGATCAACGACGCACCCGATCAATCTCTTCGGAGCGCACTCGCTACCGAGCACGAGGCCCTCGCCGAGCAGTGCGCCTCGGCAGACTTCGCCGAGGGAATCGCGGCGTTCGCCGCCCGACGCACCCCGATCTACCAAGGACGATAGGAGATTTCGACAGTGGACGCCCCCTTCACCCTCAGCGAGGACCACCTCGCCTTCCAGCAGTCGGTCCGGACGCTGGCCAGATCGCGCTACGTCGACTCGATGCTGGAGCGGTCGCAAAGCGAGAAGTTCCCGCTCCTCGAGTTCGGTGAACTGGGCGACGCGGGGCTGCTCGGACTCCTGATCAGCGAGTCGGACGGCGGCCAGGGCGGCGACGTGTTGGCGGTCGGCATCGCTGTCGAGGAACTCGCCTACGCAGACCCCTCGATCGCCTACCTGGCGTTCGCGGCGAATGCCAGCAACGCCCTGCTCGCCACGCACGGCAGCGACGAAGTCAAGCAGCGGTGGGTCACCCGCGGTATCGCGGGCGAGGCCGTCATCTGCCTCGCGCTGACCGAGCCGGGAGCCGGGTCCGACGCGGCGAATCTCAGCACGAAAGCCACCCGGGTCGACGGCGGCTGGCGGATCTCCGGTGAGAAGACCTCGATCACCCAGGCCGTGCATGCCGATGTCGCGATCGTCATCGCACAGACCAACCCCGGGGCGGGCGGCAAAGGCATCGGAATGTTCCTCGTCGACATGGCCGATTCCGGGATCACCACGCAGCCCATCCGCGACCCCGGCTTCAAGCCGCTGGGCCGCGGCTCGATCTTCCTCGACGATGTGTTCGTGCCGGACAGCCACGTACTCGGCGAGATCGGGCGCGGATTCGGCATGGTGATGCGCGAATTCGATCTCACCCGAACGCTGATCGCGCTGATGAACATCGGCACCGCACAACACGCGATCGACATGGCGATCGAATACTCCAAACAGCGTCAGACATTCGGCCGGCCGCTGGCGGCCAATCAGGGCGTCTCGTTCGTGATCGCCGAACACAGCACCTACGTGTCGGCGGTACGGGCGCTGGGCTATCACGCCCTCGGACTGCGGATGGCGGGGCAGCCGCATACGGCTGAGGCCGCGATGCTGAAGTGGTGGGGACCGCTGGTCGCGCACAACGCGATCCGCGACTGCATCGTGCTGCACGGCCAAGTCGGCTGGTCCGACGAGATGCCACTGCAGGCCATGCTGCGCGATGTCTCGGGATGCATGATCGGCGACGGCACGCCTCAAATTCAGAAGCTNNCGCAGCGTTGTGGTGGCCGGGGTCGGAATGACCGCATTCGGCAAATTCCTCGACCGCAGCATCAAATCGCTTGTCGCCGAGTCGGTTCAGGCCGCCATAAAGGATTCGGGGATGGGCGACTCCGACAAGGGCATCGAGACCATCTATTACGCCAACACCGCGTCCGGAATCCTGCAGGGCCAGCACTCCGTGCGCGGACAGCACGCCATGCGCGAGGCTGGGCTCAACGGCATTCCGCTGATCAATATCGAAAACGCCTGCGCCTCCGGCTCGACGGCGCTCAATCAGGCCTGGCTTGCCGTCGCGTCCGGCTACGTCGATGTCGCGCTGGCGGTGGGTGCCGAGAAGCTCTATCACCCCGACAAGGCGCTGACCTTCGCGGCGATGGGCAGTGCCCTGGACCAGGATCGGCTCACGGAGATCTTCGCCGAGATCGGTGCGAACGGCGGAGACCAATCGGTCTTCATGGACGTCTACGCCAAAGCGGCCACCGACTACATGGACCGCACCGGCGCCACCCAGGAAGACTTCGCCCGCGTTGCGGTCAAAAACCATGACCACGGTGCGCTTAATCCCAAGGCGCAGTATCGCACCCGTTTCACCCTCGATGAGGTGCTGGCCGCGCGGAAGATCTCCGGTCCACTCACCCTGCCGATGTGTTCGCCGATCGGCGACGGCTCTGCCGCGGTCATCGTGACCACGCCGGACATCGCCGCGCGTTGGGGTGCCGAGCCCATCACCGTGCTCGCCACCATGACCGGCGCGTCGAAACCCGGCGTCGGCGGTCAGCTGGTGGCCGGCGTGGCGAAGCGGGCATTCGACTGGGCCGGCGTCGACCCGGCCGACGTGGACGTGCTGGAATGCCACGACGCCACCTCACCCGCCGAGTTGATCGTGCTCGAAGAACTCGGGCTGGCCAAGCCAGGCGGCGCCGTGGACATGATTCGTAAGGGTGACACCAGCATTGGGGGCAGGCTTCCCGTCAACACGAGCGGCGGCCTGGAAAGCAAGGGCCACCCGATCGGCGCAAGCGGCCTCGCGCAGATCGTCGAGCTCACGGAGCAACTCCGAGGCCATTGCGGCGAGCGTCAGGTCGATGGCGCCCGGATCGCCGTGGCAGAAAACGCGGGAGGCTATATGGGACCCGACGCGGCAGTGGC
>PLSK01000018.1:4361-4679 GCA_003165155.1 Mycobacterium sp.
TGTACCTGCACGGCGGTGGATTCCTAATGTACGCGCGCAGCCTCTACACCGGATTCCTGTCGCGGATGGCGAATGACCTGCAGGCCCGCGTCATCGTTCCGGATTACCGGCTGGCTCCCGAGCACCCGTTCCCGGCGGCCATCGACGACTGCTACGCGGCGGTCCGCTGGGTCGCCGGGCACGCGGACGAGATCGGCGCCGACCCCGCCCGCCTCGCGGTCGGCGGCGACAGCGCCGGCGGGAACCTGGCCGCTGGAGTAGCGCTGCGGGCCCGGGCCGGCGGCCCCGCCCTGGTCGGCCAGCTGCTCGTTTATCCCA
>PLSK01000124.1 GCA_003165155.1 Mycobacterium sp.
CGATCAAGACCGCCGAGGAGAGCACTGGTGAGTTTGGTCCAGTGCAGATCGATAGCAAGGTGTTTAATTCGGCCACCGTACCGACGTTCGTCGGCCTCTCCACAGAGGTGGAGATGGTCGTGCTCGGCTACCGGGGACATGGCGGCGTGTTGGCCCGCAGCTTCCTGGGCTCGGTGAGTTCGGCATTGGTCTACCACGCGCATTGCCCGGTCGCCGTGATCCACGACGACAAAGCCATGACCGGCAATGCCCCACGGGGGCCGGTGCTGGTGGGCATCGACGGCTCACCGGCATCCGAAGCGGCGACGGCTATTGCATTTGAGGAAGCCTCCCGACGAGGTGTCGACCTAATTGCTTTGCACGCCTGGACTGATCCCCGGGTTTCCGGCTCCAAGGGCTTGTTCCAAGACTCCAAATGGGACGCTCAGCTAGCCGACGAGGAGGAGACGCTCGCTGAACGGCTGGCGGGTTGGCACGAACGCTATCCCGACGTGGAGATCCGTCGCAGAATCGAAATTGGTGATCCGGCACGTTGGCTGATCGAGGCGTCCGAACGGGCGCAGCTGATCGTGGTCGGCAGCCACGGCTGCGGCTGGTTCAGTGGCAGGTTGCTGGGATCGGTCGGGGCGGCGGTGGTCAACAGGGCCAAGATCCCGGTGATCGTGGCGCGTCAGTCCTGACGGCGGCCGTTGTGGGTTGCCCAGCCAGTCCCTCGATGATGTCGCGGCCTTCGTGCCCGCGTAACCTCGACAGATCCTGCTCCTGGCCTCGCCGGCGAACCGCCGGGCATAGGCCGCCACCAGGTGGACCCCGCTGGACGCCGGGAGGGAAACTGGTCATACTTATGACTATGTCTGAAGTCAGCTCACTCGCAGAGGCAAAAGCGCATCTGTCGGAATTGGTAGCCCGCGTCGGCGAACAGCACGAACGGATCACAGTCACGGTTCACGGACGTCCCACGGCGGTCCTTCTCGCCGTCGATGACCTGGAGTCACTCGAGGAAACCATTGCGGTGCTGTCCAACCCAGCAGCGCTTCGCGCCCTTGGCGAGGCCGATGCTGAGCTAGCCCGCGGGGAAGGGGAGAACCAGGACAGCCTTGCCGCAGCGATGAAAGCACGCCGAGCTAGGACGTGACCGACCGGCGATACGAGCTGATAATCGCGCCGACCGCGAAAAAACAACTAGCCGAACAACTTCCCGAATCGGTGGCGTTCGCTGCCTACGAGTTCATCATTGGTCCGCTGCTCGACAATCCCCACCGAGTTGGCAAGCAGCTCCGGCCACCGTTGCACGATCGCTACAGCGCTCGTCGCGGCACCTACCGCGTGATCTACAGAATCGATGACGACCTGCAGCAAGTCAGCGTAGTCGGCGTGCTCAGCCGCGCGGATGCATACCGTTCCCGATGAACGGCAGCGCCCACGTTGATCCATTTCATCGAACGGCGGTTCGCAAGTTTGCGGCTAGTTGCCGAATCGGTCAACCCTCGACCGAGTTTGATGAAAAGGAAACTGGCCAGAGCTTGTGGCTCTGACCAGCGTCCCTTCAGTGGAGCTGCCGGGAATCGAACCCGGGTCCTACGGCATTCCCTCAAGGCTTCTCCGTGCGCAGTTCGCTATGTCTCTACTCGGATCTCCTGATCACGCAAACAAGCCAGGATGACGATCCCAGTCGCTGTAAGTGTCCCGATGAGTCCCGCGACCGAACTCATCGGTGGATCCCTCTAGCTGATGCCAGGGTCCGGGCCGAGGGAGGTCCCGGTCTGACAGACTAGCCGTCGCTTAGGCAGCGAGAGCGTAGTCGCGCTGATGAGAATCGGCGCTTATAAGGTTGCAACGACGCTTACGGTGGTCTCTTGCCTGCACCGGCACGCTTCCCTTGATTCGATGCGCGAAGTCGAAACCGTTCAGCCCCTTGTCTTGTGTCTTCGCACTCTGTCTCTTACAACACCCGGCCGACTTTCGGCCGGACACTCTATTGTACGCCGCTAACAACCAGCGGCAACGGAATTAACTTCCAGACAAGCGCAGCGATCAGATCACAAAATTGAGGTGTTCGACGATCTGCGCGGCCACGTCCGCGTCGCCGCCGAACTCGATGTCCTGGGTGCGTGCGGGACACAGCGACCGGCCACCGGCCAGCCTGGTGAACTGCAACGCGTCCAGCCGGATCGTCACCGTGGACTCCTGCCCGCCGAAGTCGTCGACCACCTGCGCCCGTTCGTCGACGCTGACGCAGACGTTGCGCGCCAGCGGACCGGTCAGGTCGAACAGGACCCGGGAACCGGCGGGCGCTTTGCCGAGCTTGCCGACGACGAAGCCCATCGTCGCGGCGATCTCGTCGAGGGACAGGCGCGACGCGGGCACGTCCAGCTCCTCATCGGACGACGGCCGCTGCAACGCCACCCGGATGTCTTGCTCGTGCATCCAGCAGTCGAAGACCCGCACCCGCATGAACCGCCCATAGCTATCCATGCCCGCCGGCGTCGGCGTCACCGCATTCCAATCGTCTTCGCCCAAGCTCGCCAGGACCTCGCGGCGATCGTTGGTCACCGCACGGAACTGCTCAAGCACGTGGTTGCCGGATTCCGCGCTGAGGTGACGAACCCAGGCCTCGTTCATGGCCCCGATGTCGTTGCGCACATGGTCGAGACCCGACACGTCCATGTCGACCTCGGGCGCGGCGACGCCGGAAAGGAATGACTCGGTCCCGATCATGTGCGACACGACGGCCTGCACGTTCCAGGCAGGCAGCGGCGTCGCGGCATGCCACCCGGTCTCGGGCAATCCTTCCAGCTGTGCGTCGATGGCGTCCCAAACGGCGAAGAGGCCGGACAGCACGTCGGACTTGTCGAGCTGGGTGATGGGACGTGTAGCCATGATCGGATAGTAGGCCGATCAGTCCTTGCCCTTGGCGCGGCGGCCCAGTTCGCGAGTCACTTCACGCTCCGCGTCCCGGCGGGCCATGTCCTGGCGTTTGTCATGTGCTTGCTTACCCCGCGCCAGTGCGAGCTCCACCTTGACCTTGCCCTCGGAAAAATACATCGACAACGGCACTAGCGTGAGGTTCCCATCGCGGATTTTGCCGATCAGGTTGTCGATCTGCCCGCGATGCAAGAGCAGCTTGCGGTTGCGGCGGGGCTCATGGTTTGTCCAGCTGCCGTGGTGATACTCCGGAATGTGCAGGTTGCGCAACCACACTTCGCCGTCGTCGACGGTGGCGAACGCATCGGCTAACGACGCGTGCCCTTCCCGCAGGCTCTTGACCTCGGTGCCGAGCAAAGCCACTCCGGCCTCGAACACATCGAGGATCGAATAGTTGTGCCGCGCTTTGCGATTGGTGGCGATAATCTTTTTCGTGCCAGGCTTGTCGCCAACGTTGGAACCCTTGGCCACAGTTATCGCCGTACGTACAGGCGCAACGTTGCGTACGACGTCAACCCCGCCATAGCCGCGCCGAGCAGCAACAGCCACGGGGCGATGTAAATGATGTCGGCGTAGTCCAACCGCGCGATCAGGTTCGCTTGGTAGAACTGGCTCAGCGCGTCGTCCAAGAACATCCACCGCACCACGAGCAAGCCGATGATGGCGATAACGACACCGACCGTCGCGGCGAGTATCGCCTCCACCAGGAAAGGCAGCTGGGTATACCAGCGGCTGGCGCCGACCAACCGCATGATGCCGATCTCGGTGCGCCGCGTATACGCCGCGACCTGGATCATGTTGGCAATCAACAGGACAGCGCCGACAGCCTGAACCAAGGCTACCGCGAACGCGACGTCGCTCAAGCCGTCCAGCACCGCGAACAGCCGGTCGATCAACTCCTTCTGATTCAGCACGCCAAGCACGCCGGGCTGGCCCTGCATCGCGGCGTCAAAGTCCTTGTGCTGCTCGGGGTTGTCCAGCTTGACGATGAACGATGCGGGGAAGGAATCCTTGCCGGCGACATCCTTGTATTGCGGGAACTTGCGGATGGCGTCGTCGTAGGCGTCCTGACGGTTGAGGAACTGCACGTGCTTGACGTCTTGTCGGCCTTCGATCTTTGCGCGCAGCGCCTTGCATGTGTCGGCGCCGCAAGCCGGATCGTTGGCGGAGACGTCCTCGGTGAGAAAGACCTGCGTCTCGACACGGTCGAGATAGATGGCGCGGGAGTTGTCGGCCAGCCGAACTACCAGCAGGCCGCCGCCGAATAGGCCAATCGAGATCGCGGTGGTCAGGATCATCGCCACCGTCATGGTGACGTTGCGACGAAGGCCGGTGAGGACCTCGTTGATTAAGAAACCGAAGCGCACTTAGCGATCCATCCCGTAGATGCCGCGCAGTTCATCACGAACCAGCCTGCCCAGAGACAGCTCGACAACCCGCTGCCGCATCGAGTCGACGATGTGGTGGTCGTGCGTTGCCATCACCACCGTCGTGCCGGTGCGGTTGATCCGCTCCAACAAATCCATGATGTCCTTACTTGTGTCCGGGTCGAGGTTGCCGGTGGGCTCGTCGGCCAGCAGGACCAGGGGCCGGTTGACGAATGCGCGGGCGATCGCGACCCGTTGCTGCTCGCCGCCCGATAGCTCGTCCGGCAGTCGGCCGGCCTTGCCGGACAGGCCGACCGTCTCGAGCACATCGGGTACCACCCGGTTGATCACGTCGCCGCGTTTGCCGATGACTTCCAGCGCGAAGGCCACGTTTTCGTACACCGTCTTTTGCTGGAGCAGCCGAAAGTCCTGGAATACGCAGCCGATNNCGCAGCTTCGGCACGTGACGACCAGGCAGTTTGTTGACGTGAAACTTGGACACCCGGACGTCACCGGTGGTCGGATTCTCCGCGCCGAGCAGCAGTCGCATGAACGTCGATTTGCCCGAACCGGACGGGCCGATAAGGAACACGAACTCACCCTTGTCGATCTTGACGTTGACGTCGTCCAGCGCCGGACGAGCCGACGACTTGTACTGCTTGCTGACATGGTCCAGGGTGATCATCACGGCACGCCAGTGTAGCCGTGAATTTTCCTGCGCCGCGGAGATCAGCGGGCGGGTGGCACCGGTACGGGTAACGGAGCAGGCCCCGGCAGTGGTTCCGGTGGGTTCGGTGTGGCCGGAGTCGAGCTGGGAGTGCAGAACGGCGGGATGCACGGCAGCGTCGGCAGCACGAACGGGGGCGGGCTGGTTGTGGTTATCGGCGGTGTGGTGCTTGGCGGCGCCGTGGTGGTCGTCGGCGTCGGCGTGAAAGTGGTACTGGGAGGCTCCTCCACCCGAGTGCGCGGCACCCAGGTGTAGTTGGGGTCGGGCACGAAACCCGGCGGCACCACCTGCGCGGGAGGCGGCCCAGAATTCGTCGGCTCATGCGGACGATAAGTGTCGTAAAGCCACCACACCAGCAGGAACGCCACGATCAACGCCAGGGTTGAGGTGCGGAACCGGCCGCCCAACATGTAGTTCGGCCAGCGTCGTTCCTCGTCGTCTCGGTGCTTCTCGAGGATGTTCAGCGTGAACTTCACGACGGCTCCACCGAATCCGCGGTCTTTTCGTGGGTTTCTTCCTGCGTCTGCGCGTCGGCCTGTTCCAGCGCGGCCTTGGCGGCGGGAACGGCCGGATCTTCGACCAGCCCCACCGTGGCGTCGGCCGCGGTCACGATGCCCGCGCGAGCGAGCGCCCGGATGACCAGCACCCGCAGCTGCCTGCCCGCCTCGAACTGTTTGCCGGGCAGCGTGCGCGCCACCACGCGCAGGGTGACGGTCTCGAGTTCGATGCTCTCCACACCCATGACAGTGGGCGCATCCAGCAGCAACTCACCCAGCAACGGGTTATCCATCGCGTGTTCACACTCCTGGTGCAAGACCTCGTTGACGCGGTTCAGGTCGGCGGTGGTCGACACCGGGACGTCCACCACCGCGCGAGCCCAGTCCTTCGACAGATTGACCGTCTTGACGATCTGGCCGTTGGGAACGGTGAAAACCTCGCCATCCGAGGAACGCAGCCTGGTCACCCGCAGCGTCACGTCCTCGACGGTGCCCCGCGCCTCGGGGACCCCAGCCATGGTCAACTCGACCAGATCGCCGAAGCCGTACTGCTTCTCCACGATGATGAAGAACCCCGAAAGCAGGTCCTTGACCAGCTGCTGGGCGCCGAAGCCCAGCGCCGCCCCCAGCACCGCGGCGGGCGCGACCAGCCCCCCCATGGAAAACCGCAGAACGCTCGCGATCTGGACGACGACCCAGATCGCGATGAGGACGATCGACACCCACTGGATCACCGACGCCACGGCCTGGCGGTGCTTGGTTGCCTCCGAGCGGACCAGCGCGTCGCTCTCGGCGAAACCGACGTCGAGTCGCCGGGTCACCCGCTCGGCCACCCAAGTGACGAGGCGGACCGCCAGCACCGCCCCGATCAGCAGCATGCCGATGTGCAGACCGCGGGTGATGACCCATTCACCGATTTCGCCACGCCAGAAGTCGTGCCAGCGTTGCGTCATGGTGGTGGCGAGAAGAATCTTGTTAGTCGTCATCT
>PLSK01000027.1 GCA_003165155.1 Mycobacterium sp.
CCAACCGGGATGGGTCGGTGAGCAGCGCGGACACCTGCTGGGCGACCAGGCCCGGTGTCAGGGCCGCGTCGGCGACCAGCATGCCGCCACCGCCGTTGACCACTGGCAGCGCATTGAGCCGCTGCTCGCCGTTGCCGATCGGCAGCGGGACGTAGATGGCCGGCAGGCCGACGGCCGACACCTCGGCAACCGTCATCGCTCCGGACCGGCAGATCACCAGGTCGGCGGCGGCGTAGGCCAGGTCCATCCGGTCCAGGTAAGGCACCGCGACGTACGGCGGCTCACCCCGCTCGGGTGTGCGCAGCTCGAGCGCGTTCTTGGGTCCGTGGGCGTGCAGTACGGCCACGCCGGCGGCGGCCAAATCGGCCGCCGCACCCGAGACGGCACGGTTGAGTGCGACCGCACCCTGCGAACCGCCGAAAACCAGCAGCACCCGCGCGTCCTGCGCGAAACCGAAGTGTGCCCGCGCTTCGGCCCGCAACGCCGCGCGGTCCAGCGTGGTGATGGCCGCCCGGACCGGTACGCCGACCACCTCGGCGCCCCGCAGCCCGGAGTCCGGCACCGCGGCGAGGATCCGGTTCGCGGTGCGGGCACCGACTCGGTTGGCCAGCCCGGCGCTGGCGTTGGCTTCGTGGATCAGCACCGGAATGCGACGCCGTGAACCTATACCGCGCGCCGCGAGGTAGGCCGGCAGCGCCACATATCCACCGAAACCGACCACCACATCGGCGTCAACGGCGTCGAGCACAGCCCGCGTCTCCCGGACGGCACGCCAGACTCGCCCCGGCAGCCGGGCCAGGTCTCCGCTGGGCTTACGCGGCAGTGGCACCGGGGTGATCAGCTCGAGCTGGTAGCCGCGTTCGGGCACCAGCCTGGTCTCCAGCCCGCGCCGGGTCCCCAAAGCGGTGATCCGGACCTGCGGATTCAGCGCAGACAGCGCGTCGGCGACGGCCATCGCAGGCTCCACATGTCCGGCGGTACCGCCTCCGGCCAGCACGACCGACAACGACGCGCGGGCCGGCTCCCTGACCGTGTCGTTCACCCGTAACGCTGACCTTCCAATGCGCGACCGCGCCGCGTTTTGCGCTGGCCAGCGTGCCGCTGGCCAGCTCCATGATGCCTTGACGCGTGGGCCGGCCGATCAGCTGTGCGGGGCAACGCGGGCGGCAAGGGCTTCTTGGACCCTTGCTTGGCCCCTTGCTTACGGTCGCGGAACGCCTCGAGGCGGCTCGGTAGATACGGTTCGGGCAGCGGCAGCCGCAGCAGCCGGTTCCACTTGTCGTCGCCTCCGGCCCGTAGCGCGGCCACCGCCTCTGGCTCGTGGCGAGCCGCGTTGGCCATGATTCCTATCATGAAAAGTGTTGCAGCCGTTGATGTTCCGCCTGCGGAAATGAGCGGCAGCTGCAGACCGGTGACCGGCAGGATCCCGATCACGTAGCCGATGTTGATAAACGCCTGCCCCAGCACCCACATGGTCGTGGTGGCGGTCAGCAGCCGCAGGAACGGGTCTGCCGAGCGGCGCGAGATCCGCATCCCGGTGTAAGCGAACAACCCGAACAGCGCCAGCAACCCGAACGCGCCGACGAAACCGAGCTCCTCGCCGATGATCGCGAAGATGAAGTCGTTGTGCGCGTTGGGCAGATAGTTCCACTTCGCGACGCCCTGGCCCAGCCCGTCACCGAAGATACCGCCGTGGGCCAGCGCGTACTTTGCCTGCCGCGCCTGGTAACCGGTGTCCTGAGGATCGTTCTCGGGGTCCAGCCAGGACCGCACCCGGTCGGACCGGTAGCCCGCGGACATCGCCAAGATCGCCCCCGCGACGACAACCGCGAACAGCGAGGCACCGAAGACACGCAGCGGCAGCCCCGCGTACCACAACAAGGCCAACAGGATGATGCCCAGCGACACCGTCTGCCCGAGGTCGGGCTGGGCCACGATCAGCGCCAGCGCGATGACGGCGGCCGGAACCAGCGGGACCAGCAGCTCCTTGAGCGAGGCTCGCTCCAGCCGCCGGGCCGCCAAAAGGTGCGCACCCCAAATGGCGAACGCGATCTTGGCCAACTCAGACGGCTGCATCGAGAAGCCCGCGATCACGAACCACTTGCGGGAGCCGTTAGCGAGGTTGCCGATCCCCGGAACGAGCACCAGAACCAGCAAGATGATGGTGATCACGTAGCTGGAGAAGGCAATGCGGCGAATGAACCGCACCGACATCCGCAGCGCCGCATAGCAGCCGATGAGGCCGATGATCGTCCACATCACCTGTTTGCCGAAAATCACCCACGCCGACCCGTCTGCGCCGTAGGAGCGCACGCCGGAAGCCGACAGCACCATGATCAGGCCGAGCGTCGTCAGCAACCCGGCAACGGCGACGATGAGATGAAACGACGTCATCGGCCGGCCCAGCCAAGCGGCGAACCGGGCTTTCACAGCCTCGGGCGCTGTCCGAACCTCCCGCGCCTCAGCCTCTGCGGGCGTCTCGAGCGGTTCGTTTCGTCCCTTGGCCCGGCGCAGCAGCCGGGTCAGTACGTTAACCACATCCGCCTACCGGAGCGCGGCATGTACGGCGGCAGCGAATGCGTCGCCACGGTCGGCATAACCTGTGAACTGGTCGAACGACGCCCCCGCCGGAGCCAACAGCACCGTATCGCCGGGCTTTGCCAGGTCACGAGCTGCGGCAACGGCCGCCGTCATCACGCGAATGCCGAGACTCTTCCCCCCATCACCAACTTCTGTCACTCTAGTCCCAGAAACCACAGCAGTCGCATGCATATCAATATCCTCGCCTGTCACAACGTGGACGACGGGGACATCGGGCGCGTGTCGTGATAACGCTCTGGCAACCTCTTGGCGATCTCGACCGATCAGCACCGCGCCCACCAGCCTGGACGCGATTCTGGCGACCTCCGCGTCCACGGATGCGCCCTTGAGTAGCCCACCGGCCACCCAAACCACCCGCGGATAGGCCAGCACCGATGCCTCGGCGGCGTGCGCGTTGGTGGCCTTGGAGTCGTCGACGTACCTGATCCCGTCGGCCACCGCCACTACTTCCGACCGATGCCGACCCACCTGGAAGGTAGCGACGGCGTCCGCGATGGCAGCGGCGGGCACGTCGATGCTGCGGGCCAGCGCGGCCGCGGCCAGCGCATCGAGCACTCCGACCGGGCCCGGCACCGGTATCGAGGTGGCCGGCAATAACGCCAGGTCGTCGGCAAAAGCGCGGTCGACCAGCTGCCCGTCGCGCACGCCGAGTTCGCCCGCAGCCGGTTCGCCGAGCCGGAAGCCGACCCGCACGGGCGCAGTCGCGGTGTCCAGGAGCGCGGCCGCGCGGGTGTCGTCCAGTCCCACCACCGCCACCCGGCCGTTGAGCGCGCGGGCCTTCGCCGCGGTGTACTCGGCCATCGTGGAATGCCAATCCAAATGATCCTCGGCGATGTTGAGCACCGCGCCCGCCTCGGGCCGCAGCGACGGCGCCCAATACAGCTGGAAACTGGACAACTCGACNNCTGCCGATGTTGCCGCACAACACACTTCGCCGGCCCCCAGCGATCAACATCGCGTGCAGCATCGACGTCGTCGTGGTCTTGCCGTTGGTGCCGGTCACAACCAACCAGCGGCGCGGTGGCCCATAGTGGCCCACCGCGTCCAGTCGCCAGGCCAACTCCACGTCGCCCCAGATGGGCACACCCGCCGCCGCCGCGGCGGCCAGCACGGGCGTGGTCGGGTGGAATCCGGGACTGGTGACCACCAGCGCATAACGGTTCTCGGCCAGTTGGCGCACCGCGGCCTGCGGATCCACGGTCGCGACGCCGCTTTCCGCATAAGGGCGCAGCATGTCCGGATCGTCGTCACACAGCGTTGCCACGGCGCCGAATCGGGTCAGCGCCGCCAGCACCGCCCTACCGGTGACCCGGGCACCGGCGACCAGCACGGGTGCGCCCGGCACCAGCGCGTCAAGCACGTCAGGCGCCGATCGTGGCTAGCCACTCACCGTAGAACAAGGCCACGCCCAGACCGCAGGTGATCGCGGTGAGCAGCCAGAAACGGATGATCACCGTGGTTTCGGCCCAGCCGAGCAACTCGAAATGGTGGTGGAACGGCGCCATCCGGAACACCCGGCGGCCAGTGGTGCGGAAAGCCAGGATCTGCAGCACCACCGAGCTGACTTCGGCGACGAAGAGCGCGCCCAGCACAACGGCGAGGATTTCGGTGCGACTGGTCACCGACAAGCCCGCGATAATGCCACCCAGCGCCAGCGACCCGGTGTCACCCATGAAGATCTTGGCCGGCGCGGCATTCCACCACAAAAAGCCGATGCACGCTCCAGCGGTCGCGGCCGCGATGAGAGCCAGGTCCAGCGGGTCACGGACGTTGTAGCAGCCCAGACCGGGCGAGGTGACGCACGCATTGCGGTACTGCCAGAAGGTGATCAACACGTAGGCACCGGTGACCATCGCCATGCTGCCCGCGGCCAACCCGTCCAGGCCGTCGGTGAAATTGACCGCGTTCGACCAAGCGCTGACGACGATCACACAGAACAGCACGAAAAGTGCCGGTGCCAGCGCGACGGTGGCGATCTCACGCACATAGGACAGGTCCGCGCTGGCCGGGGTCAGGTTGTTGGCATTGTGGAACTGCAACACCAGCACGCCGAACAGCACCGCGGCGCTGATCTGCCCGACTATCTTGGCCGTCTTATTCAATCCCAGATTGCGCGACCGGCGGATCTTGATCAGGTCATCGAGGAAGCCGACGCCTCCCAGCATGGTGGCCAGCCCGAGCACCAGCAGACCCGAGGCGGACATTCCCTCACCGTCGAACGCCAGCCCGGCCAGGTGGGTGCCCAGGTAGCCCGCCCAAATGCCGGCCAGGATCGCCACGCCGCCCATCGACGGGGTGCCGCGTTTCGTCTGGTGTGTGGGCGGCCCGTCCTCGCGGATCTGATGGCCGAATCCCTGCCTGGTGAACAGCCGGATCAGCGCCGGGGTCAACAGGATTGACACGGTCAGCGCGATGGCGACCGCGATGAGGATCTGTCTCATGGGCGAGCCCCGCCGGCTTCCGAGCCGGCTTCCGAAGTAAGGGCGTCCGCAACCGCGCCAAGCCCGACCGAGTTGGACGCCTTGACCAGGACCACATCGCCGGGTTGCAGTTCGGCCCGCAACAACGCCAGGGCCGCGGCTGGATCGGCGACGTTGACAGCTCCCCTATCGGAATCCGTATCACCTTCGGAGCCCCAGGCCCCTTCTAAGACCGCTCCGTGGTGCATGGCGCTCATCGACCTCCCATTTCCCACGACAACGAGTCGAGACACATCTAAGCGCACTGCCAGTCGGCCGATGCGATCGTGCTCGGTTATCGCGTCCGCGCCGAGCTCGGCCATCTCTCCCAGCACCGCCCAGCTGCGCCGGGGGCGCGCGCCCTGATCCCCCCCGCCGCGGGCGATCCAGGCCAGCGCCTGCAGGCCCGCCCGCATCGAATCGGGGTTGGCGTTGTAGGCGTCATCGATCACGGTGACCCCGTCGGTGCGGGTGGTCACCTGCATCCGGTGCCGCGACACCGGCCCGGTGCCGGCCAGTGCCGACGCCACCTGGTCGATGCCGGCTCCGCATTCCAGCGCGACCGCGCCGGCGCACAGCGCGTTGGTGACTTGATGGTCGCCGTACACGGCGAGCTGGACCTCCGCCTCTTGGTTGGCGGCATGCCCTTTCGCGTGCATGGTGAACCGCGGCCTGGCCAATTCGTCCAGCGACACCGGTCCGGCCCAGACATCCGGGGCGGTGCTGGGGGCGCGACTGACCCGAACCACCCGCGCGGCGGTCACCTCGGCCATGGCCGCCACCACCGGGTCATCGGCGTTGAGTATGACCACCCCGGATTGCGGAATGGCTTGTGGCAGTTCGGCTTTTGTGCGCGCGATGGCCTCGCGTGAGCCGAACTCGCCCAGATGCGCGGTGCCGACATTGAGGACCACCCCGATCGCCGGCTGGGCGATGTCCGCCAGTGCGGCGATATTGCCGGGGTGGCGGGCCGACATCTCCAGAATCAGGTAATTGGTGCTGCGGGTGGCCCGCAACACCGTCCACGGGTGACCCAGCTCGTTGTTGAAGGATCCGGGCGGGGCCACCACCTCGCCCAACGGTTGCAGCACGGCGGCCACCAGGTCTTTGGTGGAGGTTTTGCCCGACGAGCCGGTGATCCCGACGATGGTCAGCCCGCCCGCCACCAGTTCGGCGGCCACCGCCCTGGCCAGCTTGGCGAGCGCGGCCAGCACCGCCGCGCCCGATCCGTCGGCATCGTGCTCGAGCACTCCTGTCCGGATATCCGATGCGGACGGCGTGGCCCGAGTTACCAAGATGGCGGGCACGCCGACCGGTCGCGCCGCCAGCACGGCGACGGCGCCGGCCGCCACCGCAGACGGCGCGTGGTCGTGCCCATCGGAGCGGGCGCCGGGCAATGCCAGGAACAGGCCACCGGGTCCGATGGCCCTCGAGTCGAATTCCACGGTCCCGGTGACGCGGCGCTGCGCGGCGTCCGCCGGCGAGATGTCGGCCAGGGAACCGCCGACGATCTCGGCGATCTGGGCGATCGTCAGGTCGATCATCCGGACGCCCCGAGTGCCTCCAAGGCCAGCGCCAGCTCGACGCGGTCGTCGAACGGGCGGACCTCGGCGCCCGCCCGCTGACCGGTCTCATGACCCTTGCCGGCCACCAGCACCACGTCACCCGCCGCGGCCCAGTCCACCGCGTGCCTGATCGCGGCCCGCCTGTCACCGATCTCGACCACCTGCGCGGCACCGCCGCGTTCGGCCGCCCCGGCCAGAATCTCACGCCGGATTGCCGCGGGATCCTCACTGCGGGGGTTGTCATCGGTGACGACGACCAGATCGGCCAGCTCAGCGGCGACTCCGCCCATCGGCCCGCGCTTGCCCGGGTCGCGGTCGCCACCGGCGCCGAACACCACCGCCAGCCGGCGGCCCGGCCGCAGCAGGGTGGTCAGCACCGCTCGCAATGCGCCCGGCTTGTGCGCGTAGTCGACCAGCGCGAGAAAATCCTGGCCGCGGTCGATCTCTTCCAGTCGCCCGGGAACGTTGGTCTGCAAAAGCCCCTGCGCGGCTTGCCCGGGTGAGACCCCGACCGCTTCGAGAATCGCCAGCGCGACAAGACAATTAGCGACGTTGTACTGGCCCGGTAACCGGATGCCGATCCGGTGCTGCACCCCGCTGGGGCCAATGACAGTGAACTCCTGTCCCCCGGCGCCCATCGGCACCACATCAACCGCACGCCAGTCGGCGCGTCGGCCTTCGGCACTGACGGTGATCGCTGCACCGGCCCGGGTGGCCATGGCGCGCCCGGCGTCGTCGTCGACGCAGACCACGGCGCGGCGGGCGCGCAGCGGCGATTCCGGGTCGAATAGCAACGCCTTGGCGTCGAAGTAATCGGCCATCGTCGGGTGGAAGTCGAGGTGGTCGCGGGACAGGTTGGTGAAACCACCCACCGCGAACTGGGTGCCGTCCACTCGGCCCAGTGTCAGCGCGTGGCTGGACACCTCCATGACCACGGTGTCGACTCCGCGTTCGGCCATCGCCGCGAGCAGAGCCTGTAGAGCCGGAGCCTCCGGAGTGGTCAGCGCGCTGGGGAGGTCGGCGCCGTCGATGCGGATGCCGATGGTGCCGATCAGCCCGGCCACTCGCCCGGCGGCGCGTAGACCGGCCTCGACCAGATACGTCGTAGTGGTCTTACCTGACGTTCCGGTGATGCCGATGACGCTCAGCCGCTCGGACGGACGCCCGTACACCGTCGCCGCCAGGCCGCCGAGCACGCTGCGGGGGGCCGGGTGCACCAAAATCGGCGGCGCGCCGGTCACATGGCCCATCAGCAGGCCCATCTCCAAGACCCCGTCCGCGTCGGTGAGCACCGCGACGGCACCGCGCTCGATCGCCTCGCCGGCATAGCGCGCCCCATGCGTCGCAGCGCCGGGCAGCGCCGCGAACAGGTCGCCGGGTAAAACGTCCTGGGCACGAAGTGTCACGCCGGTGATCGGTAAGTCGGGGATGGTGACATTTCGGTGTGGTCCGCCTGCCAGCACCGCGCCGACCTCAGCCGCCAGCACGGGCAGCCGCACGCCCGCAACAGCGCGGGGACGCAGCGCTGTGGGCACCGACATCACCTCCCGTTCGACGCTGTGTGATCCCCATGACCAGCGATGACACCCTACCTAGCCACGCACGGATGTGACGGGACCGACAGACACGGGTCGCTCAACCTGCGGACATTGCCCAGGCCGGCGCGCTAGTATTCGTTGGGGCCATTCAAGCCCCGGGGCCTTCGGCTTAAGAAACAGGAACGAAGGTGCAATGTCGAAGCTATTGACTGATCCAGAGATCCTCCACGAGCTGGAGCCGATCGCTGAAGCCAATCTCAACCGACATTTATCGGTGGCGGTCGAGTGGCATCCACATGATTATGTGCCGTGGGATCTCGGTCGCAATTTCGCGGACATGGGTGGCGTGGATTGGGCACCGGAGCAATCCCGGCTAAGTGAGGTCGCGAAGGCGGCCATGATCACGAATCTCCTCACCGAGGACAACTTGCCGTCATATCACCGCCAGGCGGCTGCCCATTTCTCCCTTGACGGCGTCTGGGGCACGTGGGTGGGCCGATGGACGGCCGAGGAAAACAGACATGGGATCGCGATCCGTGACTATCTCGTCCTCACCCGCGGCGTAGACCCGGTAGCGCTGGAGCGGGCGCGCATGGAGCATATGACCAGGGGGTTCGGACCCACCGCCGAGGAAGAGGAGCGGCACAAAACCGACTTTCTCCTGTCGGTCGCTTACGTCACGTTCCAAGAACTTGCCACCCGTATCAGCCACCGCAATACCGGCAAGGTGTGCAACGACCCGATCGCAGACCGGATGCTGCAGCGCATCGCCGCCGACGAGAATCTGCATATGATTTTCTACCGGAACATGTGCGGCGCGGCGCTTGATCTGTCGCCCGATCAGGCCATCGAGGCCATTGCCGATGTCGTAGAGAACTTCCGGATGCCGGGACAGGGCATGCCCGATTTCCGCCGCAACGGCGTGCTGATGGCCAAGCACGGCATCTACGACCCGCGCCAGCATCTCGATGAGGTCGTGACACCGAACCTCCGCTTGTGGCGGATCTTCGAACGTGACGACTTCACGGCCCGTGGCGAACAGCGTCGTGAGAAGCTTGCGGCCTTCCTGGAAGACCTTCAGCGCCAAGTCATCAAGTTCGAGGAACAACGCGACCGCATCTTCGCCCGCCAGGCACGCAAGTTGGAAGTCCAAGCGGTTTAACGGTCTATTTGCTCAGGTGCCCTGCAGGGTCAGCAGCGGCCCCGGATCCGGTGACAGCGGCACGTTCTCCCGCTGCATCAGCCAGCCGGCGATGTTGTGGAACAGCGGGGCCGCCGAGTGTCCGGCCGAGCCGTCCGCGTTGCGCTCCGGGTTGTCCATCATCAGGCCGATCACGTAGCGCGGATCGTCGACGGTGGCCATCCCGGCGAAGGTGATCCAGTAGACGTTGTCGAAGTAGCAGCCGCATGCGGGGTTGATTTGCTGGGCGGTCCCGGTCTTGCCGGCCATCTGATATCCCGGCACCGCGGCCGCCGGGCCCGTGCCCTGCTGGTAGCCCATCGGGTCGTGTTGCACGACAGCCCGCAACATCTGCCGTACGGTCTGGGCGGTCTGCGCTGAAACCACCCGAATACCTTCTGGACGCGGTTCTTCGGTCCTGCTGCCATCCGGTCCGATGGTGGCCTTGATAATCCGCGGCGGCATCCGCAGTCCGTCGTTTGCGATCGCCTGGTACATCCCCGTCATCTGCAGCAAGGTCATCGAAAGACCTTGGCCAATAGGCAGGTTCGAGAAGGTGCTGCCAGACCATTGATCGACCGGCGGCACCAGCCCGGCGCTCTCACCGGGGAGCCCGACGTTGGCGCGTTGGCCCAGCCCGAACTTACGGACCATGTCGTAAAAACGCTCTGGGCCGACGCGCTGCGCCAGCATCAGCGTGCCGACGTTGGATGACTTTCCGAACACGCCGGTAGTGGTGTAGGGCATCACGCCGTGGTCCCAGGCGTCATGGATGGTGACACCGCCCATCTGGATGGCGCCCGGTACCTGCAACACCTCGTCGGGGTTGCTGAGCCCGTATTCGATGACCGAGGACGCGGTGATTACCTTGTTCACCGATCCCGGCTCGAAAGGCGAGGACACCACCAGGTTGCCCAGCTGCTTGTCGCCCTGACGTCCGATGTCTTGAGAGGGGTCGAAGGTGTTGTCATTGGCCATGGCCAGCACCTCGCCGGTCTTGGCGTCGAGGACCACGGCCGAGACATCATGAGCCCCGGATAGGTTCTTTGCCTGCTGTACCTGCTGCTGCACGTAGAACTGGATGTCGTCGTCGATGGTGAGCTGAACTGTCGAGCCGTTGACCGACCGGTGCCGGTTGCGGTAACTGCCCGGAATGACCACGCCGTCGGACCCTCGGTCGTAGGTGACCGCCCCGTCGGTGCCCGATAGCACCGAGTCCAGCGACTCTTCCAGGCCCAGCAGCCCGTGTCCGTCCCAGTCGATGCCGCCGACGACGTTGGCCGCCAACGATCCGCCCGGATATTGGCGCAGGTCTTGGCGCTCGGAGCCGACTTCGGGATACTTTTCGGAGATCACGCCCGCAATGGCCGGGTCAACCGCGCGCGCCAGATAGGCGAAATTGTCGTCGCTTTGCAGCTTCTTCAACACGGTCTGGTAGTCCGGTTTGTTGTTCAGCTTTCCTGCAACCTCTTTGGCGATATCCCGCAGTCGTTGCTGCGGATCAGGAGCGGCCGAGTTCTTCTTTTTGGCCTCCTCCAACTGCTGGCGGATCCGTTTTGGCTGAAACGTCAGCGCGCGTGATTCTGTGGTGAATGCGAGTTGCTGATTGTTGCGGTCCACGACGCTGCCGCGGACCGCTTTTTCGAGGTCGGTCACCTTGAGCTGTCCGGCCGCCTGCGCGCGCAGGGTCGCGGCATCAGATATCTGCAGAACGAACAACTGCGCCGCTGCCACCAGCAGCACCAGGAAAATGACCGCGTTGCCGGCTCGGTGCCGGAAGGCAAATGACGCGCCGCGCGTCCCCACCTCCACGATCTTGCGGGTGCGCCGGTCCCGTGCCGAGTGGCCGACGGCGTCGGCCCGAAAGGCGTCTGCCCGGACGGCCTTGGCCTGCTGAGGTTTCTGAGTTTTCCGAGGAGCACGCGACGGCCGGACCGAGGTCGACCGGCCAGTGCGCCCGGGGGTAGTGCGGCTCATCGGGGAGCACCCGCCACAGGTTGCGGGGGCACCGGTTGCGGGAGCACCGGTTGCGGCACTGCAGCCAGCAGCGGAGCCCCCACCACCGGAACTGGCACTTCGGCGGGTAGTGGCGCGGGTACCTGGCCCGGCAACGGAACGGGCAATCCGCTGATCGGAATAGGCACCTCGGCGGGTACCGGGGCGGTCACCGGGGCGGCCGGAGCAGGCAGCCCCGGCATCTGCATCGTTCCCGGGACCTGCCCGACGAGCTGACCGCCGGGCATAGCCGGCAGCTGGGGAACGGTCTGTGGCAGGTGCTGGCCGCCCACCGTCGCCGAGCCGTCCGGAGCCCGAAGCAACGCCTCCGGTCCAGAGCTGGCGGGCGCTGGCGGGCCGCCGGGGGCTGGTTGCAGTCGAACCGGGACTTCCGGCGGGAGCACCGCCCCTTTCGGGGGCGCCGGCGGGCCGTCTTCAGGCAGTTTGGCGTTCAGCGGCGGCGGCTGGACGCCGTCGGCCGGCTTGGGCGTGCCGACGACCACCCAACTGCCGGTCGGGTCTTGGACCAGGTGAGCGGTATCCCTGGTCGGGATCATCCCCTGCTTGCGGGCGGCTTCAGCCAGGGCGGGGGCGGCTTCCGCGTCGCGCACATCACGTTCCAGCGCCTCCTTCTGCTGCTGCAGGATCCGGTTCTTGTGGCGGGCGTGGCTGAGTTGGTACGAACGCTCGGCGGAGGCAGTGGATAACCACAGCGTGAGGCCCAGACCGAGCGCGAGCGAACCGATGATCAGGACGACAAACGGGACCTTGCTCGCCAGCGTCCGGGGCCGCAGGTCGACCAGCGCCAGCCGAGCGGCCAGACGCTCGGTGAGCCGAGGACGGATGGCCCTGGGCGCCTTGGCTTTCCGTGCTTTCGAGCGCGCCTTTGCCTGGCTCCGACTGGCCGGCCGGGCTGAGCGTTGCACCGGCCGGGCGCTGGTCTGCGGGCCCGACTTGGGCGCGCGGGCCTCCCGGGCCGGCGCCGAGGTGTTTCCCGGCCGGGTGCGGCGGGCCGAACCCGACTCGGAGGTTGTGCGCCGACTCTTGACAGAACCGTCGCGGCGTTTCGGCGCCTCGCGTTTCGCCTTCATCAGTCGCCCTTTCCAGTCGGCTTCTCGGTCTGCACTCGTTGCAGGGCTCGCAATCGCACCGCGGTGCTGCGCGGATTACGTTCGATCTCGGCTTCGTCTGCGCGCTCAGCACCGCGCGTCAACGACCGGAATCGCGGCTCGTGGCCGGGAAGCTCCATCGGGAGACCTTCGGGCGTGCGGGAGGCGACCGCCTCGGCGAACGCGCGTTTGACGATCCGGTCCTCCAGCGACTGGTAGGCCAGCACCACGACGCTGCCGCCGACGCCGAGCGCGCCCAACGCTGCGGGGATGGCGCCGCGCAGCGAGGTCAGTTCGTCGTTGACCGCGATCCGCAGCGCTTGGAACGTGCGTTTTGCCGGGTGCCCACCGGTGCGCCGGGCCGGAGCCGGAATCGCCTGGTACAGCAGCGCGACGAGCTCGGCGGTCGAAGTGAACGGGGTGCGGGCCCGCTGCCGGACGATGTGCGCGGCGATGCGCCGAGCGAAACGCTCTTCGCCGTACCGGTGCAAGATGTCGGCCAATGCGGCTGCGTCGTATGTGTTGAGGATCTCAGCCGCGGTCAGGGCTGACGTCGGGTCCATCCGCATGTCCAGCGGCGCGTCCTGGGCGTAGGCGAAGCCCCGTTCGGCGCGATCGAGTTGCATGGACGACACGCCGAGATCGAACAGCACGCCGTCCACCGATTCGTCTGCGGCGTAGCCGCACTCGGCCAGCGCTTCAGCGAGACCGTCATACCGGCTGTGCACCAGCGTGATTCGGTCGGAGAATCGCGCGAGCCGAGTCCGGGCGATGTCCAGGGCGCTGGGGTCGCGGTCGAGCCCGATCAGCCGCAGTCCCGGGAACTCGGTCAGGAACCGCTCGGCGTGCCCGCCCGCGCCGGTGGTGGCGTCGACCAGGACCGCGTTGGATCCGTCGGAGTGGTAGTGAGTCAGCGCGGGGGTAAGCAGATCGACACAACGTTGCAGAAGGACGGGCACGTGGCCGAAATCAGCTTGGCCGAAAGGGTTTGGACCGTCAGCCATCGCGACACCTCCCCGGGTCCGGCAGCAGGCCGTCGCCCCTGTAAACCCCTCGNNTCGGCCCGGAGGGCCGTCGCCCCTGCAAAGAGGTCCCTGTCCGAAGTTACGAACCTGGCGTCGGGGAAGTACGCCAGGGTCGGTTCGGGCAGAGGCCACGATGCACGGGCACGCGCCTCAGATAATGTCGCCGAGTGCTTCATCGCTGGCCGCGGAGAAGTTCTCTTCATGAGCTTGCTGGTAGTCCTGCCAGGCCTGCGCATCCCAGATTTCGAGGTTGCGGACCGCTCCGATGACCACGCAGTCCTTGGAGAGGTTGGCGTAGCGGCGGTGATCGGCCGACAACGTGATGCGGCCCTGCGCGTCGGCATGCTGCTCGTCTGTTCCGGCGGCGAGGTTGCGCAGGAACGCTCTGGCTTCCGGGTTGCTTCGCGACGTCTGGCTTGCCTTGAGCGCCAGCTCCTCGAATTCCGCTCGCGGGAAGACGGCGAGGCTGTGATCTTGGCTCTTGGTGACCATCAACCCCCCTGCCAGCGCATCGCGGAACTTGGCGGGCAATGTGAGTCGCCCCTTGTCGTCGAGTTTGGGTGTGTAGGTGCCGAGAAACACCAGCTCACCTCCCGCTCAACCTCACCCAGAACACTTCGGCCACCATACCCCACNNCAATTGGGTCTCATGGCGTGGTTTTGCGGCTTATCTGCCACTCCACACCGCACGAGGGTCGTCAACGGTGACCCTGCGGCTCATTCGCGGCGCCAAGAAACCGCATTTCAGGAGGCAAAACCGAATGAGTGGGGCCAAGTGGGGCGGCGAGGTGGGGGCCAGTGGGGCTCAGCTTGAGCTCTATTTGGCCTCGAATTGGGCTCGAAGGGCTCGAGCCTGCGCAGATGGCGCCGAAGCCGCGCTCAGGGCGCGGGAAAACGGATTCGCGCCCTCACCCCGCAGGCTCGGGCGATTTACCCGGGCGCTACTCGTCGAAGCGGCGGCGGAACCGATCTTCCATGCGGCTGGTGAATGAGCCGCCACCGCCCTTTGTGCGACGCTGGCGAGCCGGCCCGGGCGCGGATCCCGGCTGGTCCGTCCGGTTCGACAACCGGGGACCGGTGATGGCGAACACCACACCGCCGAACATCACGATGAAGCCGAAGACACTGAGAATCGGGAAACTACCGATCATCGTGGCCCGGAAAGCCACACCTGAGACCAGCATCCCCAGGCCGATGACGAACAGCGCCGCGCCCTGCAGGCGCCGCCGCGCGGTCGGAGCGCGCAACCCCCCGCCGCGGACACTCGACGCGAATTTCGGGTCTTCGGCGTAGAGAGCGCTCTCGATCTGATCGAGCATCCGCTGCTCATGATCGGAGAGTGGCATTCGTCCCTCCTTGCCGACAGGTTGACACGTACCTATCGATAGCACGCGGATGCCCTTCGTGGGGGCAACTAACTCTAATGATACGAGCTCATTCTGCGCCGTACCACTGGTTCGAGGGCGATTCTATCTTTGTTGCGCCCCGGCGACGAGGCGGATCGCAACGGCGGTGCGCGGCAACCGGCTTGCCGAACCGTCCCGGGTCGTCAGCTTGTAGCCGCGGCCGCTCGTCGATCGGGAAGGCCGGGTCCGATAATGGCGGTGGAGGCAAGGGCCTTTGGTCACCGGATGAGGAGGACACCGCGAGTTGGCGATATTCCTCATCGATCTGCCACCCAACGATATGGAGCGCCGCCTCGGTGACGCCCTGGGGGTGTATGTCGACGCCATGCGGTACCCGCGCGGCACCGAGAATCAGCGCGCGGCGATGTGGCTCGAGCACATCCGCCGACGCGGCTGGCAGGCGGTGGCCGCCGTCGAAGTGGCTGCCACCCAGGTAGCCCGGGAAGCTGACACGGCAGAACTCCGCAACGCGCCCTTGCTGGGCGTGGCCTACGGCTACCCGGGGGCACCCGGTCAATGGTGGCAGCAGCAGGTTGTCCTTGGCCTGCAACGCGGCGGCTCGCCACCCCAGGCGATCGCGCAGCTGATGAACAGCTATTTCGAGTTGACCGAACTGCACATTCATCCCCGCGCGCAGGGCCGCGGCATTGGTGAAGCACTGGCCCGCCGATTGCTGGCCGGTCGCAGCGAGGAGAACGTCCTGCTCTCCACCCCCGAAACACATGGGGAACCGAACCGCGCCTGGCGGCTGTACCGGCGGCTGGGCTTTAACGACGTCATCCGCCGGTACCACTTCGCCGGTGACCCACGAGAGTTCGCCATCCTGGGGCGCGCGCTGCCTTTATAGGGACATGTAACCGCCGAATGTGGATCTGGCACGATGACCTGGTGCGCGTCAGCTCTCCCCCGCTCCCAGCCCGAGGATTCACTGCTCGGCGGCGCCGCGTGCTGGCCATCGCGATGCTGCTTCTGATCGTGCCCCTGGCTACCGGATGCCTGCGAGTAAGGGCGTCGCTCACCATCTCGCCCGATGACCTGGTGTCCGGGGAGATCATCGCTGCAGCAAAGCCCAAAACCCCCAAGGACACTGGGCCCCAGCTTGACAGCAACTTGCCGTTCAGCCAGAAAGTGGCGGTTTCGAGCTACGACAGCGACGGCTATGTGGGGTCGCAGGCGGTCTTCTCTGATCTGACTTTCGCCGAGCTGCCGCAGCTGGCCAACATGAATTCCAACGCAGCTGGCGTAAATCTGTCACTGCGCCGCAGCGGCAACGTAGTTGTTCTGGAAGGCCGGGCGGACCTGACCTCGGTGACCGATCCGGATGCCGACGTGCAGTTGACCATCACCTTCCCCGGGGTGGTGACGTCCACCAACGGTGACCGCGTCGATTCCAACGCAGCGTCGTGGAAGCTCAAGCCCGGTGTGGTGAGCACGATGACCGCGCAAGCCCGTTACACCGACCCAAATACCCGTTCCTTCACCGGGGCGGGCATCTGGCTGGGCGTCGCCGCGTTAGCGGCCGCGGGCGTGGTGGGAGTGCTGGCCTGGCTCAGCCGTGACCGCTCCGAGCGCCTTACCGCGGAACGAGACCAGACGCTGAGCTAATACGGCGAGACCTGCGCCGGCGACCAGTAGGCAAGCATCTCCGCAAAGGTCGCGAACGCGGGCCCGGAAACGCCGTACGTCGCCTCTAGATGGATGCTCACCGGAAAGCCGAGGTCGGCGACCCCGTCCACCACACGCTTGTACAGGTTAACCAAGAGCCGGCGCTTCTGATCGGGTTCGCTGGCAGCCAATCGCTTCACGAACGCCTGCTCTTCAGCCACCGCCGCGTTTCCCGGGTCCTGAATCAGCCAGTTGATCAGTCCGATGCGACTCTCCATCTCGGGCACGAATCCGAACGACAGCAGGATTTCCGGCCGGTGATCGGTGTTCTTGGCGAAGTCCGCAAGAAAACCGACGATTGCGTCGGAGTACAACAGCTGGGTCATGCCATAGGTCGCGCCCTGATTGCACTTGAAATTGAGCCGGCCCTGCTCGCCGTCGCGCGTCGGGATCAGGATCACACCGCGGTTGGCCAGCAGTTGGCGATAAATCGACAGGGCATCGGTCGGCGCGACGCCGGAGCCCTCGCCGTCATTCATGGTGCGCGGTACGCCGACGAACACGACGCCTTCCATCCCGGCGGTCGTCAGCTCCGTGAGCCGCTGGCGCAGAGCCGGTTCGTCCATGAACGCGGTGACCTGCGTACACAACCCTTTAACTCCCGGCAACTCGGCCCTGATGATCGACCAGAAGTCCAGGACGTCGAGCTTCGGTTCCATCGGAATGGGACGGTCGTCGTCCTCCGCGATCATCCCTGGAATCATCACGTGCCGAACCTGACCGTCCAGACCAGATTGCGCCGAGTACTGGACCACCTTGCGCGCATCCTGCAGTGCCCGCTCGCTACCGTCGTCCATATTCGGTGGCACCAATTCGAGCGCGATGGTGTTCAGGGTCACGCGAGTCCTCTTCGTTAGCGGCCGGCCGACCGACGCAGTGCACTCTTCGGTCTCGAAGCAAGCATAGGAGCGAGGCGAATACACTTGTCGGGCCAGGGACAGGCCAAGGGAGAAAGGGGCGCCGCGCTGAGCGTCGAAGCAGCGGCAACCATCGAGTTGACCGGCGCCATCACCGACCAACTTCGGCGGTATCTGCACGACCGCCGCGAGCGGGCGGCCTACATCGGTAACGACTTCGACGTGCTGATCGCCGCGTTGCAGGAATTTGTGCTCAGCGGTGGCAAGCGGCTACGGCCGGCCTTCGCATATTGGGGCTGGCGCGCGGTGGCTGTAGCGGAACCCGATCCTGATGTGCTGCTTTTGTTTTCCGCACTGGAATTGCTGCATGCCTGCGCGCTGGTGCATGACGATGTGATCGATTGCTCTGCCACCCGCCGCGGCCGGCCGACGGCTCATATCCAGTTCGCGGCGCTGCACCGCGATCGCAGCTGGGGCGGTTCGCCCGACGATTTCGGGACGTCGGCGGCCATCCTGCTGGGCGACTTGGCGCTGTCCTGGGCTGACGACATCGTTTTCGCGGCCGACCTGTCCCGCGACGCCCGGCGGCGGGTTCAGCCGGTGTGGGCCGATATCCGCACCGAGGTGATGGCCGGGCAATACCTCGACATCGTCGCCGAGGCCAGCGCGGCGGAGTCGATTGCTTCGGCGATGAACGTCGACATCTTCAAGACCGCCTGCTACACCGTCACGCGACCGCTTCAGCTGGGGGCGGCCGCCGCCGCTGACCGACCCGACGTCCAAGCCGCATTCGGTCAGTTCGGCACCGACCTTGGCGTGGCCTTCCAGCTACGTGACGACGTGCTTGGCGTGTTCGGCGACCCCGAGGTGACGGGCAAGCCGTCCGGTGACGATCTGCGATCCGGCAAACGCACCGTGCTGCTGGCCGAGGCGGTCGAATTGGCGGACAAGTCCGATCCCTCGGCGGCCAACCTGCTGCGCACCTCGATCGGCACTGCGCTGACCGACGCGCAGGTGGTCGAACTGCGCGGCGTCATTGAGGCGGTGGGCGCGCTGTCCGCGGCGGAGCGTCGGATTGACACCCTGAGCCGGCGGGCGCTGGACACGCTGGCGGCCGCGCCTATCGACGCGGCGGCCAAGGTGGGACTTTCCGAACTGGCCAATGTCGCTACGAACCGGTCGGCGTGAACTCATGACAAACCCTGTTATCTCCCAATACTTTTCACGAATGATCGCGTTCGCTGCCGGGCCAGAGTCCGGGCCGGCCAAACTGGGTTTTCTAGGCTCGGTGCTGATCACCACGGGCGGGTTGGGGGCCGGCAGCACCCGCCAGCACGACCCGCTGTTGGAGTCGATTCACATGTCCTGGCTGCGGTTCGGCCACGGGCTGGTGCTGGCGTCGATCCTGTTATGGATCGGCGTCGGTCTGATGCTGATCGCATGGCTGGGCCTGGGCAGACGTCTCCTGACCGGCGATGTCAGCGAGTTCGTGATGAGGGCCACCACCGCATTCTGGTTGGCCCCGTTACTGCTGTCGGTGCCCATCTTCAGCCGGGACACCTATTCCTACCTCGCCCAGGGCGCACTTCTGCGCGACGGCCTGGACCCCTATGCGGTTGGCCCGGTGGGCAATCCAAATTCATTGTTGGATGACGTAAGTCCCATCTGGACCATCACCACGGCGCCCTACGGTCCGGCGTTCATTCTGGTCGCGAAGTTCGTCACGATGATCGTCGGCAACAACGTGGTGGCCGGGACGATGCTGCTGCGGTTGTGCATGCTGCCCGGACTCGCGTTACTGATCTGGGCCGCTCCCCGACTGGCCCACCACGTGGGCACGAACGGCTCGATTGCTTTGTGGATCTGCGTTCTGAACCCCTTGGTGCTCATCCACCTGATGGGCGGGGTGCACAACGAGATGCTGATGGTGGGGTTGATGGCCGCCGGTATTGCGCTGACCTTCCAGGGCCGTCATGTCCTGGGCGTCGCGCTGATCGCGGTCGCGGTCGCGGTGAAGGCCACCGCCGCGATCGCGCTGCCCTTCATGGTCTGGGTGTGGATGCGTCATCTGCGCGACAAACGGGGCTACCGGCTCCCCCGAGCGTTCCTGGTCGCGACAGCGATATCGCTGCTGATCTTCGGCGCGGTCTTCGGGATCTTGACCCTGGTGGCCGGTGTCGGCCTAGGTTGGCTGGCCGCGCTGGCAGGATCGGTCAAGATCATCAACGCGCTGAGCCTGCCGACCCTCGCGGCGAACCTGATCCACGCCCTCGGCAGCGGATTCTTCCCGGTCAACTTCTACCCGGTGCTCCGAGTCACCCGCTACATCGGAATCGCGATCATTGCGGTGTCGCTGCCGCTGTTGTGGTGGCGGTTCCGGCGCGACGACCGGGCCGGATTGACCGGTATCGCCTGGTCGATGTTGATCGTGGTGCTGTTCGCTCCCGCCGCGCTGCCGTGGTACTACTCCTGGCTGCTGACGGTGGTTGCCCCGCTGACGCAGTCACGGCGGGCGATGGCGGTCATCGCCGGGTTCTCGACATGGGTCATGGTGATTTTCAAGCCCGATGGAGCGCACGGCATGTATTCGTGGCTGCATTTATCGCTGGCCACCGCATGCGGGCTCGTCGCCTGGTACAGCCTGTACCGGGTCCCGGCGGCGCGCGTCGAAGAGCCTTCTGAGGAAACGGAAACGCAAGCCGCGGCTTAATACGCCATGGCTTGTGCCCGGCGCACGACTTCTCGGGCCTGATGGGCGTGCAGCGCATCGACGGGACGCGCGTTGCTGATGGCATCGCGTTCGCCATCGCGGGTGATCGTCAACGACGGGTCGGGGGTGAACAACCAGCGCACAATCTCGGTCTCGTGATAGCCACCGTCGTGCAGGATCGTCAACAATCCCGCCAGGCTTTTGACTACCTCGCCGGAATTACTGAAGAAGACCTGCGGCACCACCACGCCACCGGCGCGCCGCACCGCGAGCAGGTGACCCTCCCGCAGCTGCTGCGCAACCTTGCTGACCGGAACACCGAGTAGCTCAGCGACCCGGGACAACTCATAGGTTGGCTCGTCGGGATCCAAGACGTCGTCGCCGGCCGGAATACTGCCCACCGCGCAAGTCTATGCCTTTTTTCTATGCCTTCGTGCCCGGCCGAGTCCGCACAATCGCGGCCGCCGCACCTACGATGGCCCGGTGGCCAGAGCTGGGACGGGGGACCCTTCGGATGACACGATGCACGGCACGCTGCTAGACGGCCGTTACCTCGTGCAGGCCAAGATCGCCAGCGGCGGTACGTCGACGGTCTACCGCGGCGTCGACGTCCGGCTCGACCGGCCCGTCGCACTGAAAGTGATGGATTCGCGGTACTCCGGCGACAACCAATTCCTGACCCGCTTCCAGCTCGAAGCCCGCACGGTCGCCCGGCTGAAGCACCCGGGTCTGGTCGCGGTCTACGACCAGGGCTTGGACGGCCGGCACCCGTTTTTGGTGATGGAGCTCATCGAGGGCGGCACCCTGCGAGAGCTGCTGGCCGAACGCGGTCCCATGCCGCCGCATGCCGTGGTGGCGGTGCTTCGCCCGGTGCTGGGCGGGCTGGCCGCCGCGCACCGGGCCGGGCTGGTGCATCGCGACGTCAAGCCGGAGAACGTGCTGATCTCGGACGACGGCGACGTGAAGATCGCCGATTTCGGGCTGGTGCGCGCGGTCGCCGCGGCTGGAATCACCTCAGCCAGCGTCATTCTGGGCACCGCCGCCTACCTGTCGCCCGAGCAGGTCCGCGACGGCACAGCGAGCCCGCACAGCGATGTCTACTCGACCGGAGTCCTCACCTATGAGCTGCTGACCGGGCGCGCACCGTTCACCGGCGACTCGGCGTTGTCGATCGCCTACCAACGGCTGGACAACGACGTGCCGCCGGCCAGCGCCGTGATCGGGGGGGTGCCCCCGCAGTTCGACCAATTCGTGGCACGCGCTACCGCCCGTGACCCCGCCGATCGATACGCCGACGCGATCGAAATGGCCGCGGACATGGACGCGATCGCCAAGGAATTGGCGTTGCCGGACTTCCGGGTACCGGCGCCGAGTAACTCCGCGCAACATCGATCTGCGGCAACACATGGTCGGCGCCGTGGCCATCCGAGCGAACGCCCGGTACATCACCCCACCCGCCAGCTGACCCGCGGACCCGGCGACTGGTCCGATCCAAGACACCCCGCTGACCCGGAATCCGAACCCGACGACCCCGACGACTCCGAATACGATCCGATCTCAGGCGAATTCGCCGGTATCGCGATCAGCGAATTCATCTGGGAGCGACAACACGCCCGGCGCATGGTGCTGGTCTGGGTGGCGCTCGTGCTGGCCATCACCGGGCTGTTCGCAGCCGTGGGATGGACGATCGGAAGCAATCTGAGCGGCGTGCTGTAGGCCACTTACCACAGTGCCTTGTAGTGGATGAGGGCGTTGGTTACGAGTCCAACACCGAACACCAGGAACAGGATTCGCACCGATATCGGGCCATATTGGGTGACCACACGCACGAGCCTGCGATGAATGCGTATCGCTCGCGGAGTCCTTCTCGTCGACAGAGCAAGGATCAGCAGCGGCGGCAAAAGCACGACCGCGCAGTAGGTTATGACGATCAACGGCCAGGCCGGTGGTCGCGGATGCAAGGCGGAGAGCATCGCCAAGCCGGTGAGGTATGGCACCGAGGTCGACACCTGCCCGATCCCCACCGCGAGTCCAAGGAATCCGAGCAGCCACGGCCGTTCCCGCATCGCCGCCATCGCCCAGCCGGGCGCTGATGACTGGGCGGTCAAGGGGAAGAAAGCCAGACAGATCAGCACTCCCCCGAGCAATAGCTCGCCCCGAATCCGAATGGCAGCGGTGATGTGAAAATCGACAAGACTCGCCAGAAAGTCGAGACCAAGCACGGTGCACAAGCCAAACGTGGTCGTCACGGTGAAAACGCCGGCAATGAAACTCAAGGCGCTCGGAATTGGTGATCTGCGACGGAGCCGGCTATCGAAAATGACCGCCGAGACGACGCCCACATTGAGGACATTCATCGAGTCGATCAGCGCGAGGCCGGCAAGTGCGAGCACGAGGGCTGCCATGAGTGTGGACTTGACCTACTGCGCAAACCTGGCGGCCGGCAGCCGACGGGCCTAGTCGCGCAGCATCTCCGCGACCAGGAACGCCAATTCCAGCGACTGCTGTGTGTTCAGCCGCGGGTCGCACGCCGTCTCGTAGCGACCGGCCAGGTCGCTGTCGGAAATGTCTTGTGCGCCACCGAGACACTCGGTGACGTTCTCCCCGGTGATCTCGACGTGGATACCACCCGGGTGGGTGCCCAGCGCGCGGTGCACCTCAAAGAAGCCCTGCACCTCGTCGACGATGCGGTCGAAATGCCGGGTCTTGTAGCCGGTGGACGACTCGTGGGTGTTGCCGTGCATCGGGTCGCACTGCCAAATCACCTGATGACCGGTGGCCTGCACCTTCTCGATGATCGGCGGCAACACGTCGCGCACTTTGTTGTTACCCAGCCTGCTCACCAGGGTCAGCCGGCCCGCCTTGTTGTGCGGGTCAAGCCGCTCGACGTATTCGACGGCCAGCTCCGGTGTCATCGACGGGCCGATTTTGACGCCGATCGGGTTGGCGATCACCTCGGCGAACGCAATGTGTGCGCCGTCGAGCTGCCGGGTCCGCTCACCGATCCATACGGTGTGTGCCGACAGGTCATACAGTTGCGGATCGCCCTCTTGTTCGGTCGACAGCCGCAGCATGGACCGTTCGTAGTCGAGCACCAAAGCCTCGTGGCTGGCGTAGATTTCGGCGGTTTGCAGATTGCGGTCGGCCACACCGCAGGCGCTCATGAAACGCAACGCGCGGTCGATCTCGGCGGCCAGCGCCTCATAGCGTGCGCCCGCCGGTGAGGTCCGGACGAATTCCCGATTCCAGTCGTGCACCCCGTGCAGCGACGCCAACCCCGACGACGTCAGCGCGCGCATCAGGTTCATGGCCGCGCTGGCGTTGGCGTATGCGCGCACCAGCCGCGACGGGTCATGCTCACGCACTGCGGCGTCCGGGGCGAACCCGTTGATCATGTCGCCGCGGTAGGACCGCAGGCCCAGCGCGTCGAGGTCGGCCGAACGCGGCTTGGCGTACTGGCCGGCGATGCGGGCCACTTTGACCACCGGCAGGCTGGCGCCGTAAGTCAGCACCACCGCCATCTGTAACAACGTACGGACGTTGCCCCGGATGTGTGGTTCAGTGTTGTCGGTGAAGGTCTCCGCGCAGTCACCGCCCTGCAGCAGGAACGCCTCGCCTTTGGCGACCTGGGCCAGCTGTTCCTGCAGCCGGATGATCTCGGACGGCACCGTCACCGGTGGCACGCTTTCCAGGACTTTGCGCATCGCCGCAGCCTGGTCGGCAGGCCAGCTGGGTTGCTGAGCGGCCGGCTTGGCCAGTGCGGCGTCCAGCCGGGCCCGCAGGTCAGAAGGCAGCGGCGGCAGCGGCGGTAGCTGGTCGATCGGGATGTCGACGGTCCAGTTCATCGGTCTATCGTAACCGGGGCTGGTCAGGTGCTGATCAGGGCGAACGCCGCCGCGAACTCACCGGCTAGCCGGCTCCGCCGGACGTGATTATCCGGAAGCGACGCAGCTGATCACGGGCGTCCACCAGCGCATCATGGACGTCGCGCGGCCGCGGCGGCATCCGGGGCGATCCGCGGTCTTCCCAGAACTGCCGCAGCTCCCGGGTGAAACGAGGTATTGCTTGCGGCAGGCCTGGCATCGTTCCCCACAGCTGACACAGGGCGACGTGGTCGTAGGCGCCCACCCACGCCCACAGCTCGATCGGATCAGCGCGATCGACATTGAAGACACCGAAGAAAGCCTCCAGATCCGCGCGGATCTGGCGGCGCGAGCGCCACAGCTGCGAGGCCGGGGGCGGCAGCTTGGGCAGCACGTTGGCGCGCACCCAGCTGCCGGCGCGCTCGGGATCGAATTCCGTGGACACGGCGTAGTACTCGCGGCCATCCTCGGCGGCCACCCCAATCGAGATCAGCTCGATAGTGCGGCCATCCTCGATGAACTCGGTGTCGTAGAAGTACCGCACTGGGGCAGCCTAAACGCAGGGTGGTCGACGTCATGCCGGCGCCAGTGAAGCACGCTGGCAACCTACGCTTGCGGTACCGGAGAGCGGCGGAGCCGCGCTGTTGACCGCGGGCGCATACCGGGCACTGATTAAGCTTGTGTGCGAGATGAGGCTGTCGTGGAACAAAAGTAAAAGGCGGACCCCCAGCGTGGGCAGTCGACCCGGGCGGGTGTTGGTGTGGTGCTTGCTTTGGCTGGTCGCCGCCGCGGCGCTGGGCTGGGCGGCCTGGCATTTGTTCGGACACACGCCGTACCGCATCGATATCGACGTGTATCAGATGGGCGGTCAGGCCTGGCTGGACGGACATCCGCTGTACCGCGGAGACGTGTCGTTCCACACACCTATCGGGCTGGACCTGCCGTTCACTTATCCCCCGCTCGCCGCCATCGTGTTCAGCCCGTTCGCCTGGTTGCATATGCCGGTCGCCAGCGTTGCAATCACGCTGATAACGCTGGTGCTGCTGATCGTGGCGATGGCGATCGTGCTGACCCGCCTCGACGTGTGGACCACCCCGCGAATATTGCCCGGACCAGCCTGGTTGGGCCGCTTGTGGCTGTCGGTGATCATCGTGGCCCCGGCTGCGGTCTGGCTGGAACCCATCAAAGCGAACTTCGCCTTCGGCCAGATCAACGCAGTGCTGATGACCCTGGTGATCGCCGACTGCGTGCCGCGCCGCACGCCATGGCCGCGCGGGCTGCTGCTGGGCGTTGGAATCGCGCTGAAACTGACCCCGGCGGTGTTTCTGCTCTATTTCCTGTTGCGCCGCGACAATCGCGCGGCGCTGACCTCGCTGGCGTCTTTCGCGGCCGCGACACTGGTCGGTTTCGTGCTGGCATGGAGCGANNCGGGCTTGGCGAGCACGGACGCCGCCTGCTGTGGCTGGCGGCATGCCTTCTGGTGCTTGCGGTGACCATCTGGGCAATGCGGCGGGTCCTGCGGGCCGGCGAACCGACGCTCGCGGTCATCTGCGTCGCCCTGTTCGGCCTGGTGGTGTCGCCGGTGTCGTGGTCACACCACTGGGTGTGGATGCTGCCGGCGGTTCTGGTGACGGGGATACTGGGCTGGCAGCGTCGCAACGTTGCGCTGGCCGTGCTGAGCGCGGCCGGGGTAGCGCTGATGAGATGGACGCCCATCGACCTGCTTCCCGAGCACCACGAGGCGTCCGCGGTCTGGTGGCGCCAAGTTGCCGGGATGTCCTACGTGTGGTGGGCGTTGGCGCTCATTGTCACGGCCGGGCTCACCGTCACATCGAGGGCGACGTCGCACGATTCGACAACGCCCGAGCGGGCGCCGGTACCAGCCACCACTTGATCGGCGGCGCCTGGGTGCTGGGCTAACCGGCGGCAGTCTCGGGGATCCGCGCGGCCGCACCGGTCGACTCCCCGTCACCGCGTTCCTTGACGGTGGCCGCGTAGATGTCTACGTACTCCTGGCCGGAGAGTTCCATCAGTTCGTAGATCACCTCGTCGGTGACTGCCCGTTCGATGAAGCGGTTGCCGGCCATGCCTTCGAAGCGGGAGAAGTCCATTGGCTTGCCGAAGCGAACGGTGACGCGCCCAAAGCGCAACATCGAGGTGCCGGGCGGATTGACGACATTGGTGCCGATCATGGCCACCGGGATCACGGGAACACCGGCCTCGAGGGCCAGCCGGCCCAGACCGGTCTTGCCTTTGTACAGCCTGCCGTCGGGCGAGCGAGTGCCCTCCGGATACATGCCCAGCAGTTTGCCCTCGCCCAGCACCCGGCCGGCGGTGTCCAGTGCGGCCTGGGCGGCGTCGGAGTCGTTGCGGTCGATCGGCACCTGGCCGACGGCGGTGAAGAACGAGCGACTCAACCAGCCCTTGATCCCGGTGCCCGTGAAATATTCGGACTTCGCCAGGAAAGTGATTCGGCGCCGCACCACCAGCGGAAGGAAGAAACTATCCATCACAGCCAGGTGGTTACTGGCCAGGATCACCGGCCCGGAACTCGGAACGTGTTCCAGGCCTTCGACTTTCGGTCGACCGATCACAGTCAGCAGCGGACCCAGGAAGATGTACTTCAGTAGCCAGTAGTACATGGGGCCCGCTCTCGTCCGCGCCGATGACCTTCCGCGCCAACTGTACCCATCTGTGACGGATGGGACCACCTTCGGCGTCGGCGGGTCACTCGTCGAGGGTGACGGGAATGGGTTGGTAGCGAGTCTTCGCAGGGCCTGGCGGGTCGGGCGGATCGGGCGGCTCGTCTGGTGGCGGTTTGGAAGACCGGTCGATGTCATTAACATCACTGACGATGGCGCGGATGACCTCCAGCAGACTGATGCTGTGGTCAGCGATGATGGTGAGCAACGGGTGCTGATCGCCGGTCGCCAGCGCGGCCAGCGCGCAGACGGGACACCACACCTGCTGGCATTTGCCGGTGCCGACACCAGCACCCCCGGTCATCGCGGCCGCCGCGCGCACCGCGGGGTCGATGCCGTCCAGAATGGCCTGGGCCAACCTCCGCAGCTCGGGACCAATGTCGGGGTGAGCCCCACTCACGTCGGCCACACCTCCGGATCTGGTCGAAAACGAATTGTCAGCTCACCGCCCCGCAGATGTGCGTCCAAGACGATGCACCGCCGCAGTACCGACGCCAACCGAACCCGGCGCCGCAAGCCGCCGGCGCTGACGATCAGGTCGTCGTCGACCCGGCCCAGTGTCAGCGCCGCAGGATCGAGCTGGGGCAACGCTAGCCGCAGTCGGTATACCGACTCCAGCCCCGAGCCCGATTCCAGCTCCACAATAGGGCGCAGCGGCCCAGGTGGCGATGTTCCGAGCCGAAGGCGGGCACTGTCGAGCAGACCTGCCAGCGCCTTCGGGCCGATCGGCTCGCCGGGCAGGTGCGGCGTCAGCACCAGCGCCACGTCGCCGATGGCGGTTTCGAGTTCGGCGAGCACAGCACGCTGCCCGGAAATGCGTTCGGCATACCAGAAGAATGCCGGGTGCTCAGGCAGGTTGCGGTACTCGTAGGACTCGTCCTCGTGCAGAACCTGGTTGACGATCAGCTCCTCGACGGTTACCCCCATCAGCGCCAGGGAACCCAGCGTCCGGACGGCCTCGGCCGCGACCACGCGCTCGGGAGTCAGCACCAGGTGAGCACTCACCAGCTCACCGTCGGTCAGCAACGCGCTGAGCCTGTCGACGCCGGCACTGATGCGCTCCAGCAGTTCCACGACCGCGGCCGACCTGGCGTCATCGGCGCCGACGTTGAGCCTGCGATGACGCGGCCAGGCGCGCTCCACATACAGCGCAAAGGTGGCGGGCAGTGTCAACATTCGCAGCGCATCTGCCGTCGAAGCGCAGTCGACGACGATGCGATCCCAGCGCCCGCTCGCGGCGAGCTCGCCGACCTTGTACAGCCCGAGCACTTCCTGGATCCCAGGCAATGCCGAGAGTTCCTCGGGGGCAATGCTGCTCAACTCGGATTCGGGAAACCGCCGATCCAGGGTGTCGACCACCTCATTCCAGCGGGCCTCGAGCAGCGCCAGGGTGTCTAGTGCCAGCGCGTCGAGAAAGCCGCCGCTTGGCTCGGCCGCCCCGGTATCGAGGTCGGTGAACACCCGGACCGGTTCGCCCTGACCGCTCGGCGGGACTGGAACGCCCAGCACGTCGCCCAGCGAGTGCGCCTGGTCGGTGGACACCACCAGCACCCGACGTCCCTCGCTCGCGTCACAGACGGCGGTAGCGGACGCCAGGGTGGATTTTCCTACCCCACCTTTGCCGACGAAAAGACTGATCCGGGCCGGGGTGGGCTCCAGAAATTCAGGGGACTCACTCAGCCTCGACTCGTTTCTTGAGATCCTTCAATGCGG
>PLSK01000043.1 GCA_003165155.1 Mycobacterium sp.
CTCGCCATGGAGAAGGTGCCCGCCGAGCGGCGCGGCTTTTTCTCCGGGCTGCTCCAGGAGGGTTACGCACTCGGCTATCTGCTAGCGAGCATCGCGTCACTGGTGGTGATCAATGGGCTGGGACTGTCGTGGCGCTGGCTGTTCGCCCTGTCCATCGTCCCGGCCATGATCAGCCTGATCATCCGTTACCGGGTGCAGGAATCCGAGGTGTGGGAAGCCGCCCAGGACCGGATGAAGCTGACCAACACCAGAATCCGCGACGTGCTGCGCAACGGCGCCGTCGTCCGCCGCTTCTTCTACCTGGTGGCGCTGATGACTGCCTTCAACTGGATGAGTCACGGTACGCAGGACGTCTACCCGACTTTCCTCGGCGCGACCGCCAACCACGGAGCCGGGCTGTCCAGCGTGACCGTCAAGTGGATCGCGGTGGTCTACAACATCGGCGCCATCATCGGGGGGCTGTTCTTCGGCACGCTCTCGCAACGGTACGGCCGCCGCTACACCGTCGTTTTCTGTGCGGTATTGGCCCTGCCGATCGTGCCGATATTCACCTATTCGCGCACCGCCGCGATGTTGTGCCTCGGCGCGTTCCTGATGCAGCTGTTCGTGCAGGGAGCCTGGGGCGTGATCCCCGCGCATCTGACCGAGATGTCGCCGGACGCCATCCGTGGCCTCTACCCCGGCGTGACTTATCAGCTGGGTAATCTGCTTGCCGCGTTCAACCTGCCCATTCAGGAGCACCTGGCCGAGTCGCACGGTTACCCGTTCGCGTTGGCCGTCACGATCGTGCCGGTATTGCTCGCCGTCACTATCCTGACGCTGATCGGCAAGGATGCCACTGGAATCCGCTTTGGCACGGCCGAAAGTTCTTTCCTCCGAGCGAAGGCGTGAACTACCTACCGATTTGAGACGCCGAGACTGCGGTGGCAGTGACGTCGCGGCGAAAAAGCTGACCCTGGGCGCAGTTTCGACGCCACAAGCGCAGACTCAAGACCGATTAGGCTTCGGTATCGCTCAACGTGCGTCGCAGCAGGTGCATCGCTACTGTCGTCGAGCGCTCGCGGACGTCGGACCGGTCCCCGGGTAGCCGCATGGTCCGAGTGATCGTGGAGCCGTCGGCGAGCTTCACGGTGAAGCAGACCGTCCCGACCGGCTTTTCCGCCGTTCCCCCACCCGGACCGGCGATTCCGGTGATCGCGACCGCGGTGTCGGCGCCGAAGCGCTCTAGTGCACCGGCCGCCATGGCTTCCGCTACCGGCTCAGATACGGCGCCGTGTTTCTCGATCAAGGCTGGATCGACACCGAGTAAGTCGGCTTTCGCGTCGTTGGAGTAGCTCACCACGCCGCCCATGACGTAATCGGACGAGCCCGGCCGGTCGGTCAGCCTGGCCGCCAATAGTCCCGCGGTACAGGATTCCGCCGTCGCGATCCGGCGCCCGGTCAGAAACCGCGCGACCTGATCGTCCACGTTCGAACCGTCTTCGGAGTAGAGCAGTTCGCCATGCTTGTCACGCAGCAGCTGCGTCAGCTCGGCGTATACCGCCGCCGCGTCCGGCTCGTAGCGCGTGACCATTTCGATCTCCCCCCGCCGCAGGCAGGTGGTGATCTCCAGCGAATCAAAGTTGGGGACGGATGCCTCGGCTTCGCGCAGCGTCTCGGCCAGGCCGGACTCGGGCAGCCCGAACATCCGAATGGTTTCCTGGCGGTAGATCGTCCGGCCAGCGACCGCCTGCTGCGCCGCGGACGTCTCGATCGCCTTGTGCCACATGGGCTGTAGCTCGCGCGGCGGTCCGGGCAGCACGATCACCGTCGGCTTACCTGGCACCACCACCCCGGGCGCGGTGCCCACCGGATCGAGCACCTGCGCACCGGCGGGAATCATGGCCTGCTTGCGGTTGGCGGCGAGCACTGCGTCGAAATTTTCTAGGTTGAAGTGCCCCATCAGCTTTTTGAGGATGTCGGCGATCTTGTTCTCGACCTCGTTATCCAGCACCAGCTCGCGGCCGCAGAAGCGCGCCACCACCTCGACGGTCATGTCGTCGGCCGTGGGCCCCAGGCCGCCGCTCGTGACGATGAGATCTACGCCCTGATCGGCCATGAAGCGCANNAGCCGATCGGCGATCCAGGGGCCGTTTCTGTCTTGGACCCGTCCGGTCAGAACCTCGGTTCCGGTGACCACGATGCCCGCGCGTGCGCTCACGGCCATGAGCCTACGCACGGTGAACGGGCGACGCCGTCCGGCAGTGAAGTCTCCGGTCCTACGACCGTGCGCAGGTGACGATTACGCCCTTAACTGCCGGGGGCGCCCGATTGGCCAGGCTGACCGGGTTGGCCCGGCTGGCCGGGTTGACCCGCTTGACCCGCCTGGCCCGCTTGGCCCGCTTGCCCCCCGGCGCCGCCCTCGCCCGGCTGACCGCCGTCGCCGCCGTCGCCGCCGTCGCCGCCGTCGCCGCCGTGACCGCCAGCACCGCCGTCGCCACCTCTGCCCCCGTCGCCACCTCTACCGCCAGCGCCGCCTCTGCCTCCGGCGCCGCCAGCACCGCCTTGGCCGCGCTGGCCGTCGCCGCTCATGCGGTTGGCACCAGTGCTTGTGTGGGGTGAGTTGTCATCGTTGTGCCTCTCTGCAGCCAGTTACGTCACAAGCTACGTGAAATCCTGGGCGATGCGGCCGAACGAGCGTTTCGGGCGTACTAGAGGCTCAACCGCCAGACAAATAGCGCTCCACGGTAGCGACTTTCTGGGTCATCGCGTCGGCGGCCCCGGCCCGCCAGTCCACTTTGATCACGGTGCTGACGCGGGGTGCGCGGGCGGCGACGGCTTCCACCGCGCGCTGCACCACTGCCATCACCTCTTCCCAGGTATCGCCCTCGATCACGGTAAACATCGAGTCCGTCTTATTGGGTAACCCGGATTCGCGAACCACCCGGACGGCTTCGGCAACGATCTCGCCGACGCCGTCGCCGACGCCCAATGGGGTGACCGAAAATGCAACCAGCACAGACATCTAGCAAGCGTACTGGCAGCATCGAACCATGCGGGTTCTCGTGCAAAGGGTTTCGTCTGCGACGGTGTCGGTCGGCGGCGAGGTGGTCGGTGCCATCCGGCCGGACGGCCAGGGCCTGCTTGCGTTCGTTGGCGTCACCCACAGCGACGACGCGGATAAGGCGCGCCGGCTTGCCGAAAAGCTGTGGAACCTTCGCGTTCTCGCAAATGAGCGGTCAGCGGCCGACCTGAACGCACCGATCCTGGTGGTCAGCCAGTTCACCCTCTACGCCGACACTGCCAAGGGCCGTCGCCCCTCGTGGAACGCGGCCGCCTCAGGGACGGTGGCCGAACCGCTGGTCACGACCTTTGCGGAAACTTTGCGCGAGCTGGGCGCCAGCGTTGAATCTGGGGTGTTCGGAGCGAACATGCAGGTCGAATTGATCAACGACGGCCCAGTAACGGTGATTCTGGAGCTCTGACAGCGCTGCCGCGGGTATTTTCGATTACGTGGGCACAACACCCGAATTTGGCTCGCTTCGCTCCGACGACGATCAATGGGACATCGTCAGCGGCGTGGGCTATACGGCGTTGCTGGTGGCCGGCTGGCGTGCGGTTCATGCGGCGAGCCCGCAACCGCTGGTCCGTGACGAATTCGCGCAGTACTTCATCAAAGCATCACAGGATCCGTATCTCGCAGGCGTCCTTGCCAACCCCGGTAACTCCGAGGACGAGACCGCGTTTCCCCGTCTCTACGGCGTGCAAACCCGGTTCTTCGACGACTTCTTCGCGGCCGCCGGCGACGCGGGTATACGGCAGGCCGTGATCGTCGCCGCCGGGTTGGACTCGCGCGCATACCGCCTTGAATGGACGAACGGAACAACGGTTTTCGAAATAGACCAGCCGAAAGTCCTGGAGTTCAAAGCGCGCGTACTCGGCGAACGGGGCGCTACACCTAATGCCCGCAGGACCGAGNNCGAAGGACTCTTGCCTTATTTGACCGACGACGCGCAAACCGCGCTCTTCTCCCGGATCACTGAGCTGAGCGCGCCGGGTAGCCGAGTTGCCTTGGGCGCGTTAGGGTCACGCTTAGATCACGACCAGCTCGCCGCCCTGGAAACGAGCCATCCCGGGGTTAATATGTCGGGGGACGTGGACTTCTCCGCGCTCACCTACGAGCCCAAGACAGACCCCGCCGAATGGCTGGCCGCGCACGGCTGGGCTGTCGAACCCGTGCGCAACACGCTGGAGTTGCAGGCCGGCTACGGATTGACCCCGCCGGAGGTAGACGTGAAGATCGACGCTTTCATGCACTCCCAATACATCACCGCGTCTCGAGCGGAGTGAGTCGAGATGGTGATGACCACGAAGCTCTCCCCCGCGGACGCCATCGAGGAGATTGGCGCCAGCTCACCCGGACCACGCGTTGGTGCGTTCTTCGACCTGGACGGCACCCTGGTCGACGGCTTCACCGCAGCAGTTCACGTAGGCGATCGGATCCGGCGTCGACAGGCCGGAATTGGCGAGCTGCTGGGTGTATTCGAAGCTGCGCTGCGCTATCGATTCGGCCGCTTGGAGTTTGAACATCTGATCGTCCGGGCTGCGGGTTATCTGCGTGGTGAGTCGCTCGCCGAACTCGACGAGCTTGGCGAGCGGCTGTTCGTGGAGCGTGTTGCGTCGCGCCTTTATTCGCATATGCACGAAATCGTTCAGGCGCATCAGGAGCGCGGGCATACCGTGGTGCTCAGTTCGTCGGCCCTCTCGATCCAGGCGCTACCCGTTGCCCGCTTTCTGGGCATTTCCAATGTGCAGTGCAACCATTTCGAGCTCGACTCGCATGGGCGCCTTACCGGTGGAATCGTCAAACCGATTGTGTGGGGGACGACGAAGGCCGCCGCGGTGGAACGGTTCTGCGCCGACAGCGACGTTGAGGTGCACGACAGTTACTTCTATGCCGACGGTGACGAAGACGCGGCGTCAATGTCGGTCGTCGGCTTTCCGCGCCCGGTGAACCCACGTTCGGGGCTGGCCGCGGAGGCAGCTGTACACGGCTGGCCGGTGATGTGCCTGGCCTCGGGCCGCCGTGGACCGGTGCGGACCCTGCGTCATCTGGCGAAACACGTTCGCCGCGAGAACCTAGCCGAGAGCGGCTAAGGCGTCAGCAGGATTTTCACGTCGTCGCCCGACCGCGACTCCGCCGTCGCGTAGGCTTTGGCGGCTTCGTCTAGGGGCATGGTGGTGGTGAAGATTCCGTCGACGTCGAGCCGCCCGGACTGCAGCAGCGGGATCAATTCCGGCCAGGTGCGCTGCACCGGCGCCGTGGTCATCCGCAGCGTGATGCTCCGGATCAGGCAGCCCAGGGCGTTGAGCGGGAACGGATTCATATCGTGCACGCCCACCACCGAAACGGTGCCTCCCGGCCGCACCGCGTTGAGGGCGTCGGTCAGGGACGCGTCCGTGGCGACAGCGTCGATCACCGCGTCGGCGCCGCGTCCACCGGTGGCGGCCAGGATGGCTTCGGTTGCCGGCGACGTGATCGGTACAGCGCCCCACCGCGCGGCGCGTTGCAGGCGGCCCTCGACGCGATCAACGGCGAAAACCGTTGCCGCACCCTGGAAGAACGCGCTGCGCAACGCGCACAGGCCGACCGCGCCCAGGCCGATTACCGCCACGGTGCCGCCGAACGGAATATCGGCGCGCTGCGCCGCCGCCCAGCCGGTGGCCAAGTTATCTGTGAGCAGCAATGCCTGTTCGGTGCTGATGCCGTCGGGTATCTTGCGCAGCTGAAAGTCGGCGGCGGGCACGGCCAGCAAATCGGCTTGTGCGCCGCCAAGGACACCGCCGCCGAAGATCTGGAAGCCGGAGTAGCACATCACCGGGTCGTGGGTGGCGCATCCGGGGCAGCTGCCGCAGCCCGTCACCGACGACACCATGACCTGGTCGCCGACTTTGACACTGCGCACGTCCGGCCCGGATTCCACGACGGTGCCGACGGCTTCGTGGCCGAGCGCGATCGGGTCGGGCATTGGAAAGTCGGCCTCGTAGAAGTGCAGGTCGGATCCGCAGATGCCGGATGCGGTGACTTCGACGATCACTCCGTCGGGGCCGGACAGTGCGGGATCGGGGCGGGTGTCGACCCGGATGCTGCGGGGGCCATCGACGACTACCGTGCGCATGTAGGTGTGCTCACTTCCTTTTCGGACTCACGCTTTTTTTCGCACAAGAAATTGTGACCAGTCGGGTTCGCGCACCGCGGCCCAGTACTCATTCAGGCGCCACGGGCTGACGGTGTGGATCTCTCCGTCCGCATTCTTGAAATAGGAGTGCTTGACCGCTGGGTGCGCCCACACCATGTTCTTGATCTGAGCCTGAGTCCGTTGATGCCAATCGGTGGCGGCTTGGGCCCTTGGTTCGACCGAATGCAGATCGGCCTCCGCCAGCCGCTGCAGGCACTGGTCGATATAGCGCATCTGAAGCTCGGACTGGAAGATCAGGCTGCCGCCGTGGGCCAAATGGGTCCCGGGTCCGTAGATGATGAAGAAGTTGGGGAATTCCGGAACCGTGATGCCAAGGTAGGCGTAGGGGCGGCTCCCCCACATGGTGTGCAGATCGCTTCCGTTGCGGCCAGTCACTTTTAGCGGCCACAGCACATCGGTATGCCGGAATCCGGTGGCGTAGACGATGACGTCGGCGTCGTGTGTCACACCGTCTTCGGTGACTACGCCGCGGGCGGTGATCCGCTCGATCGGGGTGCGCACCAGTTCGACGTTGTCGCGCTGCAGTGTTTGCAGCCAGCTGCCATTGTCCTGCAAGGTCCGCTTGCCGCAGGCGGGATAGTCGGGCAGCACCTTGGCCAGTAGCTCTTGGGAGTTCGGGCCTTCCCTGACCTGGCTGGTGATCCACTGCGAGAACATCATGTGGGCGGCGGCGTTGATGTCGCTGACTGCAAAGTCCTGGTCCGCATAATTCGGGTCGCCTTGCGCGGCGTCAAGCCCCTTGTCGGATCCGGGCCACAGGACAAGAAAGCGGTACCACCTGCCGTAGCACGGCAAGTGGCGCATCGCCCATTGCACACCGTCACCGACCTCGTCGTGATACATCGGGTTCGGGAACATCCACTGGGCGCTCCGCTGGAACACGGTGAGTTGCCGAACGTCCTCGGCGATCGCCGGTGCGATCTGGAAGCCGCTGGCGCCGGCTCCGATGAGTGCCACTCGTTTGCCGGTCAGGTCTACCGAGTGATCCCAGGCCGCGGAGTGAAACGATGGCCCCTCGAAGGTGTCGGCGCCGTCGAATTCGGGGATGTTCGGTCGATTCAGTTGTCCGACCGCGGTGATCAAGGCCCGCGCGTCAACGTTGGTGATTTTTCCGTCGGCGCCGCGCAGCGAAACGCTCCAGACGCCGTCGTCGTCGTTCCATTCGGCGGCGAGAAGCTCGGTGTTCCAACGTACATGCTCGCCCAGGTTGTGTTTGGCCATCACCTGGGCGAAATAGTCCTGCAGCTCGTCCTGTTCGGCGAAGAAGTGCGTCCAGTCGTTGTTGGGTTCGAAGCTGTAGCAATAGAAATGGTTGGCGACATCTACGCGGGCGCCGGGATAGCTGTTCTCCCACCATGTTCCGCCGGGACCAGCATTTTTCTCCACTATGGTGAACGGAATGTTGGCCTGTCTGAGGCGGACGCCGGCCAGGATGCCGGATTCGCCGCACCCGACGACGAGGACCGGGAGTTCGGCTGCGCGGTCGGTCGGCAGGGCCAGTGGGCCGCGCGGGTCGACCCCGTCGAGGTCCAACTCCTCGGAGACCAGTGCCAGGTAGTCGTCGGGAACGTGCTCGCAGGCCGCCCAGTCCATCATTTCCCTGATGAGTTCCGGGCTCAGCGGCTGCGGCTCTGGGCAACCGCGGTCCCGATATTCAGTGATCACCGGCAGCGCCTCGGCTCGGGCTCGGGCCTTGTCCTCCTCGGACATGAATCCCTGTACCTCGTTGAGGAAGATTCCCATCTGCTTGAAGTCGCGGATGAAACGGGGATCGCCGGTGATGTGGACGAGCGAGAGCAGCAGCGTGGGGACGCTGACATCCTCTAGCGCGGCCGCGATTTCGGGTGTTGACGTGGCGAAAGGGCGCCCGGAGTAAAGGCTGCGCACTTGGCCGATCCTTTCGGTGACGAGGAGCCCAAATTACGCTACTAACCGTTTCGTAATCGGCAGCACCACGCTACCCCTTGGCGAGGAAGTGGATCAAGAGGTGGCTACGGCTCGTCGCTGTCGTCGTCTTCTTCTTCGGCCAGGAGTTTCTCGGGGTGGTGGAAGGTGTTGGTTCGGGGTTGGCCGTGGTCAAGGTGCGGAGGCGGAATCCATTCGGTATCGCCGTTGGCGCGTTTTCGGGTGGTCCAGCCTTTTTCGAGGAGTCTGTGGTTGGGTCCGCAAGCAAACGTCAATTGGTTGATGTCGGTGGAGTGGGTGTTGGACCAGTAAGCGTCGGCGGCGGGCGTA